>CAZAWX010000501.1:0-1515 GCA_964488985.1 uncultured Ectothiorhodospiraceae bacterium | reverse complement strand
GCCGCGCAATGCCGTCCTTGTTGCCATTGCAAACTAGCCAGATCGTCTTGTTGTCGGGCATCAAAGCAGGAGAGATATATGTCACGTCCTCATCGTCGTCATTGATATTTGAATTTTCTTCAGCCAGAGCTTCGTAGGCCACACGCCTTCTCGAATACAGATCCATCTTTGCCCGGCCGCGTGCTGTGTGTCCATCTGGCCAATGCTCATCTAGAAAATCATCCAGAAGCCCTTTGTCCTTAAGCAGTTCGATCATATGCGCCCGGCGAACGCCTGAGTTATAGCTATACCTAGGCAATGATGGGATCGCGCGAATTTCTGCGGCCTCGGCAGCAAGGCCTTTTGACGATGTGAAATCGTAGGCTTGACGTAGCGGGAAAGTCATAATTTACAGGCACCTAACAGCTTTTCTAAGAGGCAAGGCTCTTGGTTTCGACTTCTGCACTCCGAATACCAAGACACAGTTTAATTTTCAAATTTCCATGGTTGGATATAGTCGCACATCCGACCCTAACTCTGAATATCCGCTTTGAAACCGCAAATCTAATGCGAACATTAAGAAAACTTGAAACTTCGACCTCGGCAGGCTGAACGCCGTGACCTACAACGGTATTCGACTTGCAAGGCTCGAGGAGAAACGTTGCTTGAGTAAGGTTGTGCTTCCTGACAGATAGCTTACAGATTATTCCGGACACATGGTTTACACATTGACGCATTTGGGAGTACCCAGATGCCTTGGAATGAGTGTAAACCGATGGATGAACGACTGAAGTTTATTGCCCTCGAGAAAATGGCCCCGCTGTGCCGAGAGTTTGGCATCTCCCGGGTTACCGGCTATAAGATTTTCAAGAGCTATGCTCGAAAGTAGTGTTTGGCTGAATTGAAAAAGGCGGCGTATCAGGTTGAAATGGTTTGTTACCAAGCAGACCGAAACAACCGAGGAGATACGCCACCATGAGTAAGAATAACGTTGTTGAATTAGCAGGTCGAGAGAATATCCGAGATGAACTGACGGATCTGATCCGGGAGGGAGCCTGCAAATTGATCGCGCAGGGATTGGAATTGGAGGTGAGTGAACAGCTGTCGAGGATGTCCGGGCGCCAAGACCAGTCAGGCCGTGCTGCGGTGGTCAGGAACGGTTACCAGCCGGAGCGAGATATTCAGACTGGGATCGGCCCGGTGACGGTGAAAGTACCGAAGATACGCAGCCGTGATGGCACGCCGGTGAGCTTTCATTCAGCGCTGGTGCCGCCGTATGTGCGCAAGACCGCGACGCTGGAAGCGGCACTGCCCTGGCTGTATCTGAAAGGAATTTCGACCGGTGAGATGCAACCGGCGCTGGAGGTGCTGCTGGGCAGCCAGGCGAAGGGATTATCAGCCAGCACGGTATCGCGTCTGAAGCAGGCATGGCGGGCCGAGTACGAGACCTGGCAGCATCGTCGTCTGGACCAGGATCGCTGGGTGTATGTTTGGGCAGATGGCATCTACAGTGGCCTGAGAGCGGAACGCCAGAAG
>CAZAWX010000500.1:0-1537 GCA_964488985.1 uncultured Ectothiorhodospiraceae bacterium | reverse complement strand
CTGCCCGATTGCTGCCTGCCCTCAGTCGCTGGTTCGATGATCGCCACGGTTGGCCTATCGATACGGACCAGGTCCTGCGCGCCCCCAACATCCTCAATGCCCTGGCCATTGCTGCCAGCCTGTTCGCCGGGGAAGGCGACAGCGTCATCGTCCAGCCACCGGTGTTCTTCGACTTCTTCGACATACTGAAAGAAAACAAACGCCACCTGATCGCCAACCCCCTGCGCCTGGAGAACGGGCGATACCACATGGATTTCGATGATCTGGAACGCAAGGCCCGCGACCCACGCACCCGCATGATCTATCTGTGCAACCCCCACAATCCGGTAGGCCGGGTCTGGACCGCCGATGAACTGCGCACCCTGGGCGAGATCTGCGCGCGCCATCAGGTACTTGTGGTCAGCGATGAGATCCATGCCGACATTACCTATCCAGGCCACCCCTATACACCCTTCGCATCCCTGGGTCCCGAGTACGCCGACAATTGCATCGCCTGCCTGTCGCCAGCCAAAAGCTTTAATATCGCTTCATGCTGCAACGCATTTACCATCATCGCGAATGAAACTCGGCGCAATGCCTTTCAGGCGGAAAACAGCCGCCTGACCGTCAACAAGAACAATGCCTTTGCCAGCGCTGCCATGGAAGCGGCCTACACCGATGGGGGCCCCTGGCTTGATGCGGTTCTCGCTTACCTTGAGCAGAACGTAAATCTGGTCAGGAGACACCTGCGTGAGGTCGTTGAAGTTGATCTGATTGATCCTGAGGGCACCTTCCTGCTGTGGCTCGATTTTCGAGGGCTTGGGCTGGAGCCCGACGAGTTGACCGCTTTCCTCAGAAATAAGGCGCATTGGGCGGTGACACGTGGACAGGCCTTTGGTGAAGAGGGTAAAGGGTTTGCCCGTCTGAATATTGCCTGCCCGAAGGCATTACTTGCGGGGGCGTTGGAAGATCTTGTGACGGCTTTGAGTCAGTGACAGACAGGGCTCGAAAGGTTGCGGTGCACAGATCGGTACGTGTGGGCCGAGTCAAGTGTTGACGATGACGCCCTGAGCCTGGAACTGAGCAATTTCATCAACGCTGTACCCCAGTTCTGTCAGTACCTCAAGAGTGTGTTCTCCAAACAAAGGTGCTCCCCGGTCAATTCCCGCTGGAGTTTTTGAATAACGCACCGGATGGCCCAGGGTCGGAACTTTTCCAAGTGATGAATGCGGTGCTTCAGTGACCATGCCCCGGGCCAGTGCCTGGGGATCGGCGTGCATGGCAGAAATATCCAGCACCGGACCGGCAGGGACCCCGGCAGTTTCCAGTTGGTGTAGCCAATAGGCCGATGATTGCTGTAAGAATATATCGCCAAGGAATTCCACCAGTTCAGGTAAATGTTGCATACGCTGACTGTTGATCTTGAATCGTTCGTCTTCGGCCATCCACACGGCATCTATGACTTCAAGCAGTTTCAGCCAGTTCGCCTGATTCGCCGCGCCGACGGTGATCCAGCCATCGCGGGTTTGAAAAGCCTGGTAGGGGGCATTTAACGGAT
>CAZAWX010000499.1:0-1644 GCA_964488985.1 uncultured Ectothiorhodospiraceae bacterium | reverse complement strand
TTTAGTTGGGGCGCTTCTTCTGCCGCTCATCTTCGCTGGTTATGGTCTAGATTCACCAGAGGAAGGGTACGAACATCCACTAGAGACGCTGTTTGGAATCAGCGCGGATGCTTCAATTTACGTTGGCGTTGGTTCGGGAGTGTTGATGAGTATTTTGTTGCTGTGGACCATGAGTCAGCTGAATTCCGGGAAGTCACATTTTCGGGCGGCATTTTGGTGAGGCCGAACAATTTTCTCTGCTTGTGTTGTACAGGCGGAGTAGTTGCTCAACACGGCAATCAAACTGACGTGCGCCGCTTATCGCAACGATAGGAAAATCAGTCGATGGGATTTGCCTTGGTCTTATTAGGCTGCATAGTCGCAGGCGTAGGCGTTTTCTGTGCTATTTCTTGGTACGAGAAGAACGAGGAGAAGAAGCGAACTGAAGCACTTCAATCTGTCGCCACCTTGCCCCGTAGGTCATACAAAACCAGGGCTGAAATCTCAGCAGGGATCAGAACTCGGGGAATTCGTGCGGTAAACTCGGGCTAAGTGACTTAACTTGGATATATGACTCCATGGAATTGCAAGTACTGGGGATAATTGCCGGCCTGTTTTTGGTCGTGGCTGGTGGGCTCGGCGCTTTGATTTCCATCCCCATGGCGGTTGATTTCCTGAATAAATCGGAGGGTACTGATGTCCTGATAATAGCCGTTATCATGTCGATGTTTACTATGTTCTGTATCTGGTATGGAATAAAACTATTTGTCAGTTCGAAACGCACATACCGGGAAAAAGTTGAAGAACGCAAAACCAGGCCATCGAGTGAGGTGCTTAAACAACAACCCTGGCTATCCCGCGTGCCTTGGAGGAAGCGCGAGATCATATTCAACGCTCCAGTAGGGGATACCGTCTTGGTGCTTGCATTCATTTTTTTCACACCAATCGTAGCATTCTGTTTATGGTTTGCGTTCACCACCCGACAGGCCATCGATGGCGGCTCGATACCTTTACTGCCACGTATCCCGGTGTTGGCCTTTGGTGTCCCGTACGCCCTCGCGCTTGTTTATATAACGTATGCTCGTTTACGACGAGCACGCTATGGAAACAGTATCTGCAGACTACTTGACCTTCCCGCACAGTTGGGTGGAGCCCTCAATGCCGACGTGGAATGTTTACTACCTGCAGGTGTAGATGATTACGTCAACGTACGCAAAAACAGATCCCGACGGAGATCAGGAGCATTTTAGGTGTTGATGCCAGCAGTATAGGTTTTGAACAACCCATCACCTGGATGCTCGAAATCACAAAAGAAGTCAAAGGTATCGATTTTTATGCATCTTTCGAGGTCCCGGTCTACGATCTCGAGGCGGAGCAGTGACGAAGGATGTTAATTAGAGGGGACGGAGTGATTTAATTTTGACCAGTAAAAGTGAAAATGGGGTTGTTTCCTGTGACAACCGCCGCACGCTGATATTTCGGTCAATCTTCGCCAGGAAGATTGGGGTCAGTTCATCGGGAATGTTCAATCCCTCGGGCAACGGCTCACTATCGGCCGCCTCGCGGGTTAGCGTCGCGCCATCCTACACCAGCCGAAAGCCGCCGCCAGTGCCCGCGCAAATCCGTTATCATGGACCTCGGGTGGTGGGCCTGCAGCCAAGTGTG
>CAZAWX010000498.1:0-1653 GCA_964488985.1 uncultured Ectothiorhodospiraceae bacterium | reverse complement strand
ATCAGGCAACCGTTATGAATGGTGCAACCATGGAGCATGACCTGATGGCCGAGGCTGACCCGCTCGCCGATGTTTAACGGTACACCTTCGTCCACATGCAGCACACAGGCGTCCTGGATATTGCTGCCGGCGCCAATGTGGATGGGGGCATTATCGGCGCGCAAAATACTCTTGAACCAGACACTGGCCTGCAGGCCGAGGTAGGCATCACCAATGACGGTAGCGTCATCGGCGATGAAGTTTTCACCGGCCAAGGTGGGTCGTTTGTCTCCGAGGCTGTAGATCACAATAGGGCTCCTTGCAGTGCTGGGGTTGAGGGCTAAGATAGTTCGCTTGGCGAGAGTATACAGGGAGAGTGAAGATGACCCGATGGGCACGTTATCAGCAGCATGGAGAAATTCATTTCGGTACTCTGGATGGAGGCGGTGTCCTCCATGAGCACAGTGGCGATTTATTTGCATCTACCCAGGCCACGGGGCGCACCGCAGCGTTAGCGAGTGTGGAATTATTAACGCCGGTGGTGCCGTCGAAGATGGTTGCCATGGCAAATAATTTTCATGCGCTGATCGAGAAAATGCAGGGAACGGTGCCTGAGGATCCATTTTATTTTTTCAAAGCCAATAGTTCATTCCACCCGACAGGCAAACCCATTCGGCGACCTAAAGATTATGCGGGAAAAATCATTTTCGAGGGTGAACTGGGGCTGGTCATTGGCCATATCTGCAAGGATGTCGAAGCCGATGAGGCCCTGGAGTATTTGTTTGGGGTTACCTGCATCAATGATGTGACGTCGATTGAGCTACTCAACAAAGCGCCGGGGATACAACAATGGAGCCGCTGCAAGGCCGCAGATACCTATGGGGTTTTGGGGCCGGTGGTAGCCACCGGGCTGAACCCGGCTCAGTTGCAGGTGCGATCCCTGCTCAATGGCCAGGAACGCCAGAATTATCCGATCAGTGACATGGTCTTCACCCCCGCACAGCTCATCAGCGCCATTTCCAAAGACATGACCCTGCTGCCCGGGGATGTGATCGCCTGTGGCACCAATACCGGAGTCGGTGCCCTGCGGCCGGGTAACAGCATTGAAATCAGCATCGAAGGCATTGGCTCTCTTGTGAATGTTTTTGAACCAGAATAGGAATAAATTGAAATTAATCGACAAAATTTCATCACTATGAAAATTTTCTATTGAAATTTCATAAAAACTCTGAGATCCTTTGTATCCTCCCCATTGTGAGGATCCATGCGCCATGTCCGAGACCGTTGCTCAGTATGCAGCGACTGGGTTGCACGAGTCCCCGGAACCTTCAACCGGTGCGCAAATTCGTGAGCTACGTAAAGCCCGGAGCTTGGTGCTCAAGGATCTCGCCGCCCGTTGCGGATGTTCGGTCGGCTATCTGAGTCAGGTTGAACGGGGCCTGTCAGAAATCTCACTGTCGTCACTGGATCGAATCGCCCGGGCCTTGCAGGTGCCTCTGGCGTGGTTTTTTCAAACCGATTCAGCGGCCTTTGCTACCACGCCGCAATCGGGATACCTGGTACGCCGGGATCAACGGCGGCTGCTTAGTTACACAGGGTCCGGGGGGCGCGAGGACATGTTGTCACCGCATCTTACCGGCGCAGGAATGAGGATACTGACACACATCGCACTGT
>CAZAWX010000497.1:0-1701 GCA_964488985.1 uncultured Ectothiorhodospiraceae bacterium | reverse complement strand
CTGGCGGGTTTATTTTCAGGCGTGGTGTTGGTGGAAATGGGCCATCCGGAACTGTTGGAAAAGGCCCGACAGTTCCAATATGCCGACCGGGTTACGAATTTTGTAGAAAATCTTCTATGAATATTATCGAAAAAGCCGTCGACAAGCTGGAAAAGGAACTCGAAGCTGAGCTGAAGGCCCAGCCTGATGTGGGCTTTGATGATGATACCGACGACCTGGATGCAACACAGATCAATCCGGGAATTGCAGTAAAACAGCCGCAATCCACGTCAAAATCAACACCGGTGACCCCGGCGGCGGGCGTGTCAGAAGCAACCCCTGCGGCACCCAGCGAAGCTGCGCCCCCAGTAAGTCAAAATAATGCCCGTCAGGATAAGTCTATTGCGACTGGTAAAGTCCAAAGCAGGCACATTGATCTTGATCTTGCCGCCCTGGCCGCCCGAGGGTTTATGACCCCGGACAAAGCCCAGACCCTGACGTCTGAAGAATTGCGAATCATTAAACGCCCCCTGCTACGCCGGGCCTCCGTCGGCACGCCCGAGTATGTCGATAAGGGCAATCTGATTATTGTCACCAGTTCCCTGCCAGGCGAGGGCAAGACCTTCAACTCAGTCAATCTGGCCATGAGCATTGCCATGGAAGTGGATCGCACCGTGCTGTTGGTGGATGCGGATGTCATGAAGTCCGATGTCTCCAGAACCTTCGGTGTTCACAGCGAACATGGATTGTCGGATTATCTGATTGGCGAACAGCGGGATCTATCCAAGTTGTTGCTAAGAACCAATGTTGAAAAACTGACCTTGCTGCCTTCAGGGCCGCATTACACCAAGTTGACCGAGCTTTTGGCCAGTCGCCAGATGCACACCCTGGTTGAAGAATTGTCGAGTCGCTATCCCGATCGAATTATTTTATTTGATTCGCCACCGCTGCTGGCGACCAGTGGCGCGAGTGTCCTGACCAGCCTCATGGGCCAGATATTGATGGTCGTAGAGGCGGTGCGTACACCCCAGTCCGCCGTCCGTGATGCATTGCGCCTGATCGTTGATCCGGGCAAAGTCCAGATTCTGTTCAACAAACAGCGTGGCCAACGTGGCTCAGGCTATGGCTACGGTTATGGGTATGGGTACGGATATGGTTACGGATATGGGTATGGCAAAGGCAGCGGCAAAGGCTATGGCAGTGAACCCAGGGACAGAAAATGAAGACAATGTCTCGCGGGCTTAAACGTATCAATCGTTGTGTTTCACTCGCACTGGCATTATTTGTCGTGGGCACGTTTGTTTCTAACCAGGCGCAGGCCGGTAACTGGCGCTTCACGCCCCGAATCACCAAGCAGGAAACCCTTTCCGATAACATTAATCAGGCGTCCAGTAACGCAGCGAAAAGCGATTATGTCACCCAGATCAGCCCGGGGATCGGCATTACCGGGACAGGCAGCAAGCTGACGGTGAATTTTGATTATGAAGCGGATCTGTTGCATTACCTGCACGGCACCAGTGCCAATACGATCGATCACCGCTTGCAAACCAGTGCCAATGCGGAACTTCTGGACAAGTTCCTGTTCCTGGATATCAATGCCACGGCCGGGCAGCAAAACACCAGCAGCACCGGCACCCTTGCCACCGACAACCTCACGGTCAGTTCCAACACGAGTAATTTTCTGAACTACGACATCAGCCCTTATTTAAATCATCATCTGG
Organism: uncultured Ectothiorhodospiraceae bacterium; assembly: GCA_964488985.1. Lineage (GTDB taxonomy): Bacteria > Pseudomonadota > Gammaproteobacteria > HK1 > HK1 > CAZAWX01. The sequence continues at coordinate 1 of CAZAWX010000497.1, read as the reverse complement.
G
>CAZAWX010000496.1:0-1707 GCA_964488985.1 uncultured Ectothiorhodospiraceae bacterium | reverse complement strand
GCGCTCGTCCTCGTGGCAGCCCTGGCAGATCGTAAACCTGCATCACGTGCGGAGGGAGAGAGAGCATTCGAGATGAAGCACCTGGCTGACAATGGAAGGGATTCAGATCATTCAACCGGATGCGGGAAATCCTATTTTCTCTCACTACTAACCGATTACTGCGGCTGACGAGGGATACCTGGATGTCTGGCCGATTGAACCCGGATCGATGGCTTACGTTGTTTCAGGTGTGCGCGCACATCGACCCATATCTTGACCGCAATCACCAGCATCAGTACCGGTGTGGATTCACCCAGTACCATGGTCAGGCCACCACCGAAAATCAACACCAGGTGCATGAAGATGATGCGCCGGTAGGGTTCGGACATCTGGGTCTGGATCGTGCGGGCCCGGTATTCCTTGCGACCGATAAAGTTGCGGAAAAACGATAACGCGTGGCTGACAAACAGCAGTGCCAGCACCGGCCACAGGCTGGTGAACATCTGCGCGACCTCTGACAGGTCGCCGCCGCCCATGTCACCTGGTCCCTTTATGAACAAGCCATACAGGAACAGGAAATGCACGGCCATGAAACCACCGAAATGCGCGGCAAAAAATGGCGCCGCCAGCAAGGCCTTCCAACGGCCGATAACGGCGATCTTGCAGACATTGAACAAACCGATGATCGCGCTCTCGGCCCAATACAGCACCATGACCAGGCCGAGGTCCCAGCCGAACAACGCGGTACCCGCGAGCGGCACCAGGTTGGCGATGACCAGCATCAGTGTCGAGGGTGAAGACAGGCCGACAGGTTCACTTGCCAGGGTGGGGGCAAAGGACTCGGGCGGTGATATCTCTGCGTCGGGGACTGCTGCCGCTTCCCATTCACCTGCCAGTTCCGCTTCGGTTGCTTCACGCCGCGTGATCGTCTGCCCTGTGGCGTCCTGGATGCGGTGCCTGATGTCTATCACGTCATCGCCGTTCAGGGCGGAACCCACGGCAACGCTGTTGGCGCCGTAATCAAAAACCATGTGGGTGCCGCGCCAGGATTTTCTGGATTTTTTCGGGGGACGTTCAAAGCGCAGGTTACGCATGCTGGAAACGGCGTACGCCGTTTCAAAGCCAACCACCGGGATGCCGGTGAAGATCACCACGCGTCCATTCCTGACCATCAGCACCTCGCGCCCGAACACCAGCAGCAGGAGGATCGTGGTCATCATTATCGGGCCGATGGACCAGCCCAGCAGCCAGGCGGACAGGAATAACGCTCCAACCAGGTCGAACAGGCTGTCAAACCGGGTCCATTCTGCAGTGGCCTGCTGGAAGGTGGTGATGGCCGGTATCAGGAATATCGCGTCAAAGACTGAGAGGGCGGCGATCGCCACCCAGGAGCGCCTGAACCTCATCACCCTGCGGTAATCATGGTCCTCACCGGGCAGGTCAATGGCCAGCTTGAAACAGGGTCTGATACCTTTCCTGATCATGCTCATAAAAGTTTACGATTATTTGCCCGGACGCATTATAAATTACCCCCTCACAAACCGTTGAGCCAGTGCGTAGGTCCGCCGACCGGTGGTTTGTCCGTGAGCCGTGGTGGGAAAGTGACTTCCATCCAACCTCCTATGGCTTTCGGCCTGAGCGGAGCGTTCATCACGCCATCCGCGCTGTAAAACTGCAACCACCCTTACCTGGCCAGCCCAGAACGTGGGTGTACTTGGAACCTGGGGC
>CAZAWX010000495.1:0-1730 GCA_964488985.1 uncultured Ectothiorhodospiraceae bacterium | reverse complement strand
CAAAAGCCCCTCGGGCCCCATAGCCTTGACGGTGCCCGCAGTGCCCACGGGCATGAAAACCGGGGTGGCAATGACGCGGCTGCCTGCAACAAGTTCCCGGAGGCGTGCCTTCGATTTGGAGTCGACTGCGCCGGGCCGTGTGCTGGATCGGGGGCTGGTTCAGGTGTTGAGGCGGGTGTTGGGGCGGGGGCTGGGGCTGAAAACACCGCCCGCCATTGGCGGATGCTTTGTGGTCGATCCGCCGCCATGAACCGCAGCGCGGCATCAATGGCCTGTAGCCAGGCATCCGAATACCGCCCCTGCCCCAGCGCCGCCGCCGAGTCCATCGGATCCGCTTTACCTTCCATACGGGCATTGCCGCGGACGATGGCATCGAGGGGCCCGCGGCCATGATTGAGCCCTGCGTACAGGGTTGCGCCCAGACCATAAATATCCGTCCACGGCCCCTGCTTGCCCGTATCGTTGTGGTATTGCTCGTAGGGCGCGAAGCCCGGTGTGACCAGGCTGGTCAGGGTGCGTGTCTCGCCGCCGATGGCCATGCGTGCGGAACCGAAATCCAGCAATACCGGAGAACCGTCGAGGCGCACGTAGATATTGGCCGGCTTGATGTCGCGATGGACAAACCCGGCCTGGTGAATGCACTCCAGGCCATCGAGCAATGGCAGCGCGATGCGCAACAAATCCGCTTCCGCGTTACCGCGATTCTCCCGGTACAGCTTGTCCAGGCCCTCGCCTTGCTCAAACTGCATCGCCATATAGGCCGTGCCATGCAACTCGAACACCGTGTAGACACGGACAATGTTCGGATGCTGGAATTTTGCCAGGGTGCGCGCTTCCTCGATGAAGCGCTGCAGGCCCCACTCAAACAGTTTCTTACGGTCCTCGGTGAACGGGCGCACCGTGGTGCTGTTCTCGCGCACCGCAAAATCCCTGGGCAGATATTCCTTGATGGCAACCTGGCGCTCAAGGCTGGTATCCATGGCCAGGTACGTGATGCCGAAGCCGCCCTGGCCAAGCACCCGGCCAATTCGGTACTCGCGCAGCCGAAATCCCTCTGGCAAGGCGTTGCCATGGGCTTGAAGACTCATTGGTCGCGCCCTGTGCTCATACAGTCGTGCTTGTGTACATTGTTGTTATTGTCGTTCCTGAACGTCCCTGCGGGCAGCCAGAGTGTAACGTAGAAAATCGTTGCAGATTGTCATTGCCCTCTAAATCATTACCCCTGGCCGAACATTTTGTTACGCGAACCGCACTATTACGCTATGAAAGACCCGTTCACGCAACATCATGCTTTATCTTTTTTGGATTTAACTAACTTCACTTGAAGATCGCAACCTACAGCTTGCGCATACCGACGTAAAGTTGTCAGTGAGGCTGAATGTCTGCCACTACTTAGCGAAGATTCCAATCGCGTTATAGCCGGGGCTTTTGTTCCCAGACGACTCGCCACTTGTGCCTGGAAAAGGCCCGCCTTTTCCCGTGCTTTTAACATTTGCCGCAACAGGGAAAACTCGATTTCCATTTTGTCATAGGCGGCACGAGTCTTTGGGTTAGAAAGTGCTTTGGCTTTCAATTCTTTGGGAGGGGTCCTTTGTGTTTTTTTAGCAAAGCCGTGGAGCATTACAATTCGCTTCCCAACAAGTGTGCAATAAAATATTCGTGCGATACCTTCTTGGCCAGTAACCCGCAGTTCAAACAGCCCGTTCGACAGTTGTTGCAGGCTGATATTT
>CAZAWX010000494.1:0-1730 GCA_964488985.1 uncultured Ectothiorhodospiraceae bacterium | reverse complement strand
GCACCGGTCGGGCAACGCGAAGTGGCGTGTGGATCAGTCAGCGAATTTTTCTCATAATTAATGACTGCCAGGTTATTGACCATTTCAATCACTCCTGGCTTAGCATCTGCAACACAGCGGTTGCAGGTATTACAGGCAACACTGCAAAGGTCCTCAGCCGCATCACCATTGAGCAGGTTCTTGCACTGGACGATGAGCTTCTGCTCGATGGGCATCAATACGAACAGGTCCTTGGGACAGGCCTCGACGCAATCGTTACAGGCCGTGCAACGTTCGGGGATCACCACCGGCAGCGCATCGTCGTTCATGTAGATGGCATCCAGCAGGCAGGCGACCTCGCAATCGGCCAGACCCAGGCAACCCCAGGTGCAGGCCTTGCCGCCACCGGCGACCGCCGCAGCCGTTTTACAGGTTTCAAAACCGGTGTAGTCCGAGTTGCGCACGGCCTCGTTCCTGCCGCCTGCGCACAACAGGCGAGCCACGTGCTTGTTGGCCTCGCCGGCATCAACGCCCAGGTAGCCGGCAACGTCCTGCCGGTCCTCGGGGCCCATCACCGTGCAACCGGACGGTTGCTGTTCGCCGGCCACCAACGCCTCGGCGAACGCCCGGCAACCCGGCATGCCACAGGCGCCACAGTTGGTGCTGGGTAATATTGTCTCTACCTCATTAATACGGGGGTCTTCCCAGACCTTGAACTTCCTGTTCGCCAGCGCAATCAGGAAGCCAAAGAAGAGACCCACTCCGCCCAGAATCAGAGCTGAATCTATAATTGGGTTTCCGGTCATGGCCTGCTACGTTGCCAGGTCGGATAAATTGGTCTGGCTCAGCAGCCAGGCGGACAGTTTACCGGCCGGGTCAGAGGCTGCATCTCCGGTCAGTTCGGGTGGTAGCGAGAGGGATTCGAGCAGTGTGTAATCTTCCGCCTGCTGGGCTGGGCTGATACCACCGATGGCACGTTTCCTGACTTCCTTGGGGAAGGTCAACGAGACAAAGTGTTCATAGACCGTTGTACCTGCCGAGGGGTCATGGACAAAGTTCACAGCGGTCTCGGGTACAAAAGCGGCAACCGCGATACCCTTGAACGCAGCAAATGCATCCAGGCTGGCATCACCGGTTTCCTGTTGTACAAACACACCCGGGGAAATGACCCGCGCGAGAGCGGCCGCCGGTGCATCACCACTGACATTGAAAACTATTTTCATGTTGGTATCGAGTAGCGGAACGATTGCCGAGGGTTTGAAGTCTTCACCGGACACCTCGACCGACAGGGCCGGGGCCAGTGCGCGTTCTGAACTGTTCCATGTAGCATAGGGAAACCTGTCCAGTGTTGCTGCGTGCTTGTCTTCCTTGTAGGCGCCGTTTTTCGCCAGGTCAACCACCCGTGCCGCAGCGAATGCCCGGCCGATATGGGCCAGCCTGACGCTGAGCTGGTGTCCAAGCCCTTTGCCCGCCTGTGTTTTGAGGATAAAAAGTTCATCTCCCTCGGCCAGCAATGACTTCAATACCGCCTGTGCGGCCTTGACAGGCGCCTCGACCGAGGCATCGATTTGGGCCGGACGGGGCGTAAAGGAAGCAAAACGGTCCAGGTTGACTTTACCCTGGGCAAATTTCCCCAGCGCTGCAGACTGGTCATCGGCAGTGTGGCCGGTACCCGCCAGTAAAGCCTGCACCTGGTTGACGGTGACGGTCAGCGCAGAATGAAATAATTCAATCCGCGGGCGTATTGCCGC
>CAZAWX010000493.1:0-1774 GCA_964488985.1 uncultured Ectothiorhodospiraceae bacterium | reverse complement strand
AAAGGTAACGTTATTTTATCGTTGTCTGATGCTTTCTATGGGCGCTGTGTTCAGACAGGGCAATGCCACCGAGAACCAGTAACAGCGCCAACCCATGGTAGAACTGGAAGTTTTCATGCAGAAGGGTGACGGCCATGGCAGATGCAAATACCGGCACCAGATTGACGAACACTCCGGCCCGGCCAGGGCCGATCAGATGTACTGAGTGGAGGAAAAAGATCTGTGCAATGAAGGAGGGGAATACTGTAATTAGAACGACGATGGCCCAGCCTTGCGGTGTTGGCCATTGTAACGAACCCAGGCTGGCCTCAATCACCACCAGCGGTAATGAAGCAACAAATGCGGCGCCGGCCATGATCGTGAACAGGCCCATTGAGGAAACTTGTGGACGGCGTTGCAAGGCAACGGCATAACCTGCGTAGAGACTCCCGGCGATAATCATCAGCACATCGCCCTGCATGCGGATGAGTTCAACGAGTTGATCGGTGATGAATTCGTGCCGCTGTTGAACAAGGCGGACGGGGCAGGCTTTCAGGTCACGGCCTACACCCAGACCTTGTCGGACGTGGAAGCGCGTATCGGTAGTCGGGCTAAAGCGGGTGGGTGGCCGGGAACTTCAACACAATGCTGATGCTACGAGTGAAGGAGTTGGATACCGCTGCGATGCTGACCGAGCAGTTGCCGCGGGTTGAAGTCTTCACCCTCATGAGTGTCTCCAGCGTTGATGATTCATCGGATCCCGGTTCCGGTATCGACTTCAAATCCCGCAACGAAGACCGGATTAGCGTCTCGGAAGTGCCAATACTGACCGTTGCCAATATGGTCACGCTGCCCAAGGGGCAGGCCTTCGCGCTGTTGGAGGGTGGTCAGCACTGGAAAATCCGTATCCGGCTGCCGGATAACCGTGAGGATGCGGCCATGCCGAGCGATTTTGAGGAGATGGCCGATGCCATGCTTCGCAGTTACATCACCAACGATCACTGGTATCGAGTCACTGACCAGAGCCCTAAGCATGGCGGAACCGACGGAACCCCGCCGACCCGTCACACGCCCGGCACATTCTCCCGGGTTTTGACAGGGCTAGCCCAGTGCCTTAAATGGCTGTTTTTCCCATTGATATTTTCCGTTCTGATTGAATGGATCGGCATGGTGTTCTGGTGGGAGGAGCAGGGGCTGGATCACTGCCGACAGATGCTGGAGAACGAGTTGCAGTTCCTCGGCGCATACTTTCACTGCAGCTGGTTAACGGCGCATCCCATGCAATTCGCCATTGATTTGTCGGGCCGATTTTACCGACCGGTTGCTGACTATATCCTGGCGGGTATGCAAATCACGCAGGTTTTTGCGGTACGTCTCGCCATCCTGACGCTGGCGACGCCGATATTTGGACTGTTCACCCTGGTGGCACTGGTAGATGGCCTAGTGCGGCGGGACCTGCGGCGTTGGGGCGGAGGCAGGGAAAGCTCTTTCGTCTACCACTACGACAAGAAAGCCGCCATACCGCTGATCATCATGGCCTGCGTGCTTTACCTGGCGCTGCCGTTCAGCTTGTATCCGTCCTGGATCATCTTGCCGTTTGCTCTGGCTTTTGCCTTTGCTGTGACCATCACGGCCAGTACCTTCAAAAAGTATCTCTGATACAGTTGACTATACCATTACAGTTTGCTAGGCTGCATTTAAGCGCTGTAACAATACAGTATTGGAGGTAAAGATGATCGTTCAAGCCGAGCAACTGCTGCAACGTGGTTCCAGTGTCACCAGTTCATTGCTGCCG
>CAZAWX010000492.1:0-1803 GCA_964488985.1 uncultured Ectothiorhodospiraceae bacterium | reverse complement strand
CCGGTGAACTGGCCATCCATTTCGAACTGCGCCAGTGACTGTTCTATTTCATCCCATGCTTTATCCTGTTCCGCTGCCGATAAGCCTGAAAGCATCTGATGAAGTGCGCCGAACGATTCCTGCTCAAACTGTAGACATTCCGCAGCTGAGTCCAGACAGACCGGGGCATCAATGGTATCGATAACGATATCCCTGAAGCCAGCGTCTATCAAAGCCTTCTCCAATATGTTTACATCGCCCAAACTAAACGGCCCTGGTTGTCCCTGTAATGGCGGTGGTAGTCTGGCGCGACGTCTGATAATCGATACGGGAATCGAAAAGAAGGGGTTTCGCTCAGCCGTGGAATAGACCATCGCACCTATCCTACCGCCTTCTTTCAGGTGGTGACGCATTCCCCTCAGTGCCTTTTGCTGATCCGGAAAATAGATCAGGCCTACGCGTGATATGACAGCATCGAACGGCTCTGTTTGCAGTTCGGTCAGGTTTTCGCCATCTACCATTTGAGTTTGGATGTTCGTATGTCCGGCTAATCGGGCACTGGATTTTGCGAAATCCAGTATCGTCGTAGAGAGATCGGTAGCGAGAACATACCCCCCTTTTCCAACCCTGCGGGCCGCCGCCAGCGACTGCTCTCCCGCCCCGGCCGCCACATCGAGAACCCGGCTGCCCTGGCCAACGCGAGTCATGTCCAACATGGTTTCCGTCGCCGGGCCAAGCCATCTGGAAAGCAGCGATCCCCAGCGATGCCAAGCTTCCGCCGCCGTGTCCCATTGTTGACGAGTCGTTTCCTTGTATTTGATTGGATCAAATGTTGCCTGAGTCTGGCCCATGATTGTTTCTCCCTTGTGGTCGTTGTCTTTACAAATAGTTTAGTCATGTATTTTTTCGCCACAATTCCCAAAAAAATGAAACATAATGTGCAAAAATACACAGATAGGAGGTTGGATATGAACTGGGATGACCTGAGGCTATTTCTTGCCGTTGCCCGCGAAGGCTCTATCAGTGGTGCTGCGCGGCAACTCAACGTACAGCATTCCACTGTGTCCAGACGCCTACGCACCCTGGAAATAGAACTCGGCGCACGTCTAGTCGAACGCAAAAAAGGCGGTTATGAACTTACCGCTGCAGGTGAAAATCTGGAACTGGCCGCCCGCACCATGGAACATGAGGTGCTGGCGGTGGAAGGCGCGCTGGGTGGAAAAGATACCCAACTGACGGGGGAGTTACGCGTCACTGCAATTAACAACATGGCATCAACTGCCCTGATGCCGATGTTTGCAAGATTTAACAGAAAATTCCCCGACGTTGTGTTGCATATTATTGTGTCCAATAAATACGCCAGCCTGCCACAACGCGAAGCGGATATTGCAATTCGCCTGACAAATACGCCAACAGATACATTAATCGGCAAACGACTCGCCACAGTCGCATCGACCGTGTATGGCAGCGTCGACTATCTCGCTAAACTACGTTCAAAGAGTGGCGTACCAATATGGCTGGGAGTGGAGTGCTGCGGGTTTCATCGATCCTGGACAAAAGATGCCTGCGGCAGCCAGCGCCACAATTTTTACCTCGACGATACGCTGTTGACCAAAGCAGCGCTTAAGGAAGGTCTGGGCGTGGCCTATCTGCCGTGTTTCATGGGGGATGCGGATCCCGAGCTGGAGCGTTATTGCCCCCCCGATCCCCAGTTGAACCTTGGTCTCTGGCTGTTGTTTCATCCCGATCTGAAGCGGACGACCAGGGTGCTGGCGTTTCGTGAACATATGACTAAAGAAATAAAGGCCCAGGAGAAGTTGTTTG
>CAZAWX010000491.1:0-1818 GCA_964488985.1 uncultured Ectothiorhodospiraceae bacterium | reverse complement strand
TTTCGTAATCTGGATACTTCGGTACGTTACAACTTTACCCGGCGCTATGGTGTGCGCCTGAATCTGGGCTACGAAGACAACAAAATACGCAGTACCCGGGGCGATACCAAAGGCTTGACCTGGGCTCTGACCGGGCTCTGGACACCAAGCCCCAGAACAAATTTCGAAGCCGGTTATCAGCGTAAGTTTTTTGGTAATAATATCAATATCAAGGCGAATCACCGCATGCGCAGATCGGTGATTAATCTGAGCTATTCAGTTGATGCGACGACCACTGCAAACCAACAACTCGATTCGACTTTATTTCCGTTGAATGATGCCTTTGGCAACCCCATCGTTAACCCGGGTGTCAACGATCCCTCTATTGCCACCAACCGCGCCACACTCGGCAGTGATGTCATCGTCACAAAACGCCTCGATGCCGGTCTTACAATGCGTGGCCGGCGCAGTAATTATGCCTTCAATCTGTTTGATGAACGGCGAAATTTTGAATCTGGCGCCGCAGGGGAAAAGGTGTTTGGATTCAACGCCACTGCAAGCCGCAACCTGTCACGGCAATCGACGGCAAATATTGGTTTCAACTGGCAGCGCAATGATCAGGCAAGTAATGTCCAGGATACCCAATGGAGTGTCAGCGCCGGGTTCAGCCACACCTTTTTCAAAGGGTTTTCCACCAATATGAATTACCGCCGATCTCAGGCCAGTTCAACCGGGCCGGGCAATAAATTTCAGGAAAACCGCATCAGCGCCAATTTAAGCTGGTTGTTCTAAACACCTATGTACCAACAATTTTATAACCTCAAAGCCAAGCCCTTCCAACTCAGTCCGGATCCGCGTTTTTTCTTCTACAGTAACGGCCACAAGCGTGCCCTTGCGTATCTGCGCTACGGCATCAAGCAGGGTGAAGGATTTATTATCATTACCGGCAATGTCGGTACCGGCAAAAGCACGTTGGTGAGCATGTTGTTCAAACTGCTGGCCAAGGAAAACGTGGTCGGCGCGCAAGTGGTGACGACCCAGATGGGCCCGGATGATTTACTGCGCATGGTCTCGGCTGAATTCGGCCTGCCGTATTCGCGCATCAGCAAAGCGGTGATGTTGAAAAGCCTTGAAGAGTATTGCCGTGCCTGCGTACAGGAAGGCAAACGCGTGCTGCTGGTGGTCGATGAGGCCCAGGCACTGCCTCCCAGAGCAATAGAAGAACTGCGCATGCTGTCCAATTTCCAATACAAGGGCCGCTCGCTGTTTCAAAGCTTTCTGCTCGGCCAGCGTGAGTTTCGCCAGACCATGCGTTCAAAAGGCTTTGAACAACTGCGTCAACGTGTCATCGCAGCCTATCATCTCAAGCCACTGGATGTGACGGAGACCCGTCAGTATGTTGAGCATCGCCTGAAAGTGGCCGGCTGGCAGAAGAACCCGAGAATTGAAGCTGAGATTTATCCCGGGATCCATGAGTTCTCGCAAGGGGTCCCACGGCGAATTAATACGTTATGTGATCGTCTGATGTTGTTCTCCTATCTGGAAGAACAGCACTGCATCAATATGGAGGCACTTAAATCAGTGACTGCCGATATCATCGACGAGCACAGCACCGGCGATGATGACTTTGAAAGTGATCCAAGTCTGGAAGGCGCCCCAGCCCTGCAGATCCCACAAGCAAAACCCAAATCCCGCGCCGCGGCTAAAGCCCTGGAAGCGCCCGACCGCAATGAAGAACGCCTCAGTGAAGTGGAAAGTTCCGTCTCCGCCCTGGCTGACATGCTGAAAAACGAAATGTCCCTGCTGCGCGAAACGCTGAACGCAGAGAAGGAACCTGTG
>CAZAWX010000490.1:0-1846 GCA_964488985.1 uncultured Ectothiorhodospiraceae bacterium | reverse complement strand
ACCGTGGTCATGATTTTACTGGCTATTCCACTTGTCTTGGGACATTTGAAATCCGCCGGCCTCGGCCAGCGAATCGTGGTTGGGGTGATTATCGGCATTGGCTTTAATGTTTTAAATCAGGCCAGTGGGCATATGGGCCTGGTGTATGGTTTAAGCCCGGCACTGAGTGCGACAGCACCGGTGTTGTTGTTTCTGCTCGCCGCGCTGTGGCTTTTGAAACGAGTTCACTAGCAGGGATCTGAGATGACTGAGCGGCAATCGAATTCAGGCTGTGATCAGCCCTAATCCTCTTTGCTGACAAAAGACGATGCCTGGTGTGCAACACGCAGCAGGTGTTTGCGCTTTATGGGTAGTGACAGCATACGCTTCAGTGCGGCGGCAAGTGTGCCACGCCAGGGGGCGTAGGGGGTACGTTTGAGTTCCTCGCGCACTGAGACAAGCAGTTTCAGGTAATGGCAAGAGACAATGTATTCCGGATAGGTATGATCCAGATGGGCATGCAGTGCCTGGTCCAACCAGAGCTCCAGATCCCCGGCCGCGGTATCCACGGGTTGTTCTTGTGCGCTGAGAAAATTGCTGTTACGGCCAATAAAACACGCCATCTGTAACAACCCCGCTGGCCATGCATGTGGGTCATGGCCCACGGCCCAGTGCAAGGCGTTGGCAAAGGTCAGGGTATGCGTGAAGTCCAGCCAGTTGGCATTTTTGGATACCGGGTTATGGCTGCGTTCATCCAGTGTGTAATCAAATTGCAACATTTGCAGTGCGGCACTTTGATAAAGCACCGCGAATAATGCCTCTGGAACGGCCCCCGCAGCACTGACGGCATCAAGTGCCTTGCCTATGGACAATCCCATCAGAATTTTGGGATTGGGCAAGGTGGCGCCGTCGTTGTCCCAATGATTCAGAGCTCTGGTATAAGGCCTGAATTCTGGAATTAAATCTTCACGGGCGGCATTGCACAGGTAACGGGTCAGGGCTTTCAAAATCGGCGGAGCCATCGAAGGGCCCAGTATCCCAATCAACTGTTGCGCTTTATAGGTGTAGATGAGCGCATGGCCAAAGCCTTGATAGTGTGACAGAGCGGCAGTAATGAAAGCGCAGCGTAAATTGCCATCATTACCTCCCTGCCGCAAAGCCCCGGACAGGCAGGCAATGGCTACCGGTTCATCCTGAGCTTCAATAGCTGCAGCAAAGGTTATTGCATCCCAGTTAGATTCATGCTGTGTAAAATAATAGTGTTTCTGGCGATAGGTGTCCCAGGCAATGTGGCCTATGGATTCCAATAAAGGCACCAATTTCACTTCATCATTGTATTGACTGTCATGGGTGGCAGATTGGCACATGTCCAGATAAATTCGCAGCCAGTCTGCACTGGCGGCATAGGCGTGACCGGAACCGTATTCAAATCGATCATGGGACTCAGTGATGGCTGCGCGTATTGCGTCGAGGGGATCCCCTCCGGCTTTGACCAGCCGAGCTAATTCCCGGGCAACCCGATCATATTCGTGTTCGGGCAGCGCTGCTGTCAGATTGCCCAGAATATGCTCTATTTGCTGCGCCTGGGGCGGATCGCTGAGATCCAGCAATATGTCATCGCCGTTTAGCGTGACCGGGTAGAGCCTGAGCTGATCGCCACCAATCAGGGTCTTGCCGTTACTGAGATCAAATTTCCAGTTGTGCCAGTTGCATGTAAGCTCGCAGGTGGCGCCAAGACTGCCTTCAATCAGTGGGTAGCCTTCGTGGGGACAGCGATTGTTACAGGCGTATACCTGTTCTACTTCGCCGGGAACGAGAAATATAGCGATTTGCCGTCCTGCTTTTTTTACCAGCAGGCGACCGCGAT
>CAZAWX010000489.1:0-1852 GCA_964488985.1 uncultured Ectothiorhodospiraceae bacterium | reverse complement strand
CTTCTCCCCTCTTACTGGCTACAGTGATCTGGATTTATGCGCACCTATTTAGCCTTACCAGCCTAACTGACTGGGCATATTGGACAAGACCCACCGGTGTTCGCTACTCAACATGGGTGACCACCGTACTCCGGCAACACAGCCTTCTGAGGAGAAATACATCATGGCGGTGCTAGAGGATTTTCACCCGGATTATGTCATCATCGGCGCCGGTTCAGCCGGTTGTGTACTGGCCAACCGACTCAGCGAAGATCCGGGCTGTAAGGTATTGCTACTCGAAGCCGGTGGCCGGGATCTCAACCCGTGGATACACCTGCCGGTCGGTTATATCAAAACCATGGTGGACCCGGCGGTCAACTGGATGTTCGATACCGAACCGCAGGTGCATGCAGGCGGCCGGGAGATCCCTGTGCCACGCGGCAAAGTGCTTGGCGGTTCAAGTTCCATCAACGGCATGCTGTATGTTCGCGGCCAGGCAAGGGACTACGATGACTGGGCACAGGCAGGTAATCGTGGCTGGTCCTACGACAATGTGCTGGCGTATTTTAAAAAATCAGAACACCGCGAACACAATGATTCCCAATTCCACGGTGATGACGGTCCCTTGAATGTGGCCGAAATTCGCGATCAATCCGAACTCCTGGATGCATTGATCGCCGGGGCACAACAATGCGGCTTTCCTGCTAATCCCGACTACAACGGTGCGCAACAAGAAGGCTTTGGCTACTACCAGGTCACCCAGCGCGGGGGGCGCCGCTGCAGTACCGCACGCGCTTTTCTGGATCCGGCCCGCAAGCGTGAGAACCTGCAGATATTGACTCATGCTCAAACTGTAAAAATTGAATTTTCTGGTCACACCGCAATCGCCGTCTTGACCCGCATCAAGGGCATCGAACACCGGTTCAGCGCATCGACTGGCATCGTGCTTTGCGCCGGGGCCATTCAGTCCCCGCAACTACTCGAACTGTCGGGTATCGGACAGCCCGATTTGTTACAAAAATATGGCATCAAGCCGTTACATGATCTGCCCGGCGTTGGAGAAAATCTGCAGGATCACTATATCGCTCGCACCTCCTGGCGTATCCATCAACCCATCACCTTAAATGACCGCTTGCGAGGATTGGGCTTAATCAGGGAAGCGGTAATCTATGCGCTTACCCGCAAAGGCGCCCTCAGCGTTCCTGCCGGGATTGTCTATGGATTTGTAAAATCCCATCCGCAACTGGAGAATCCGGATCTGCAGTACCACATTGCCCATGCCAGTTTTCTGGATCCAAAGAAGCGTATACTGGATAAACATCCCGGACTGACCATCGCACCCAGTATGCTGCGTCCCCTCAGCCGGGGTCATGTACATATAAAATCAGACTCCGCATTTACTGCGCCAGCCATACAGCCAAATTTTCTCGCCGAACAATTCGATCGCGAGTGTCTCGTTAAAGGACTGAAACTGGCCCGAAAATTGGCCACCAGTCCCGCTCTTAAAAAATATATTCATTCTGAAGTCCGCCCAGGGCCTGAATATGATGATGATACAAAACTACTCGAATATGCCCAGAACACAGGCGCCACACTCTATCACCCGGTCGGCACCTGCAAGATGGGCAGTGACAACAGGGCTGTTGTCGATGATCATCTGCGCGTCCAGGGCCTGCACAACCTCTGGGTAGCAGACGCCTCCATCATGCCAAAACTAACCTCCGGCAATACCAATGCACCAACCATCATGATTGCCGAAAAAGCCGCTGATTTAATCAAAGGTGCGCGCCTGTAAAGAATATAAATTAAGCCGGCAGTCTAAGGGTCCGCCGCAAAATAACTGCGCAATCTGGCAAGCCGCCTTCGGGCCATC
>CAZAWX010000488.1:0-1859 GCA_964488985.1 uncultured Ectothiorhodospiraceae bacterium | reverse complement strand
CTTGTCCCAGGCTCTCGCCTGGAACGCCAGCCTGTGCGTCATGCCAGGCACACGTGCAATAACGGCCTGGAATGGCCGCTTACGGCGTGCAGGAATATCTGGAGGCGTGGTGTGCGGAGGACACGGACATGCAGGCCCTGGCGATGAATAGCCGGCCCGGCCGGCTGCCAGGGCGCCGGTCAGCGCCGCGGGCCGCGGTAGGATTGCATCCCTTGCGGGGTCAGCAGGGTATTGCTGAGCACGCGTTCATCGTGATTCATCCGCCAACTGATCAATCTTTGCGCGCACTCGAGCGCTACCTCATGATAGGCCGGGTCAGCGGCCCGGTTGATGAACTCACCCGGGTCTCGCTCCAGATCAAACAGCAGCGCCGGCAGGGCGGTAAAATGGACATATTTGTAACGTTCGCCGCGAATCACGCTGAAGGCACATTGATCCGGCTTCAGCCCGAGTACCGGCGTGCCAAAGCTCGCGAAGGTGCGAAAATCAAGCTCCCAATGCGCGTCCTCGCGCCAGTGTTCCGGTGTCTCGCCGAACAGGAACGGCGCCAGACTTTCACCGTCGCATTGGGCCGGTATGTCGGCGCCCAGACAGTCCAGAATACTCGGCATGACATCGACGCTTTCGGTAAAGGCGCGCACCTGCCGGCCGCGTCCCGGATCCGCCTGGACGCGTGGGTCACGCACGATTAGCGGAATGTGAAAGGACTGGTCGAAGTAGCCGTACTTGGCAAACTGCCAGTGGTCACCCAACTGCTCGCCATGGTCCGAAGTGAACACGATGAGGGTGCGATCATACAGGCGCTGCTCTTTGAGGAATCCGATCAAGCGGCCGAGTTGTGCATCGACCTCGCTCATCATGGCATAGTAAGTCGCCCGCGCCTGGGCAATGTCCTGTTCACTGAGATGAATGTTGTTCCTCGAGTCAAAGCCGGAACGGATCCCCCAACCGTGCTGGTGATACAGGTGATGCTTGAGATACGGGTGTTGTGCGGCTTCTTCATCCAGCGTCGCGGCCCGCAGTGGCGCGGGCACCGCAGCGGGTGAGTACATGTCATGGTAGGGCTGTGGCACGATAAACGGCGGGTGGGGCGCCAGATACGACAGATGGGCGAACCAAGTGCCCCCGCTGCGCTCGCCGATATGGTGCAACAGCGCATCGGTGAGGAATGCCGGGTGGCTGTCCTCGGCGGCAAAGCGTGCCGGTGCGTAGGTCAAGCCCCTGTCTTCGCGATCCGGGAAATCGGGATCGGGGGCCATGGCGCTGAAGAAATTCTCAGTATCGAAGTTATAACCGCGCGCCTTGAGGTGGTCCAGCCAGGGACTGGCACCGCCCCCGGTCAAGACGACCGGGACCATGCCCGGCAACACGCCGGAGGGTTCGTGCAGGCGTGGATCCCCGGGTTCCAGAGCCCGCGGGTCCGCGCTGATATCGGTATAACCGAACAGCGCCGGGTCGTGGCCGACCTTACGTGCCTCGAGTGCAATATTGGTAAAACGCGCATCAAGGGGGGTTCCATTGTCCACCGCCCTATGGTGGTGCATGTAGAGCCCCGTATAGAGGCTGGCGCGTGCGGGCCCGCAGGGAGATGCCTGACAGAAATGCTGGGAGAACAATACGCCATCGGCCGTCAGTCGATCCAGATTCGGAGTTTTCAGACAAGGGTGAGCAAGCGCCCCAAGACAGTCGCCACGCCACTGATCCGCTGTTATGAACAGCACATTGAGGGATTTACCCGCCACGATTCCTTTCACGCTTTTTTACCTGTACCTGGAAGTAATTATCACTCTTTCCTCCACCTAATTAGGTGCGCATAAATCCAGATCACTGTAGCCAGTAAGAGGGGAGAAGTCACTGAC
>CAZAWX010000487.1:0-1861 GCA_964488985.1 uncultured Ectothiorhodospiraceae bacterium | reverse complement strand
AATAGAAAAATAACGTAGGCTCAGTATACCTTGCATTATCAAAGTCTAAGATTTATTCTGCAAGGTATGGAAAGACACTATACGCCACTATTGCATGAGCTGTTAAGCCTCTTCCCCTGTGTGGTCCTGGTAGGTGTGCGCCAATGTGGCAAAACCACCCTGTTGCAAGAGTTACCTCCCCCTTGGCGCCGCTATGATCTGGAAAAAAGCGATGATGTCGAAATTGTTACGCGCGATCCAGATTTGTTCTTTCGCCTCAATCCAGAGCAAATCGCGATTGACGAATGCCAACTCCATCCAGAACTTTTCTCCGCACTGCGAGTTGCCATCGATGCCGACCGTCACAAGCCCGGACGTTTTGTCATTACCGGTTCCAGCTCTCCAGAACTACTCCAATCGATTTCAGAAAGCCTGGCCGGCAGAGTTGCCATCATCGAGCTGGCGCAATTTTCCCCGGCCGAGGCCCATGCCCGCCAGCCCTCTAAATTTCACCAACTGGTAGCCGAACAAAAACCGGCCGAAGCATTCCGACAACTCACGCCGACAATCTCTTTGCAAGGACTGCATGACTACTGGTTCCGTGGAGGTTATCCCGAACCGTGGATAAAAAACCAACCTCGTTTCACTCGACTATGGATGCAAAACTACCTGCAAACCTATCTTGAACGAGACATTCTGCGCCTCTTCCCAGGCATCAACCGGCAAAAATATCGCTTGTTTTTACAAATGTTGGCTAATCTGTCAGGAACGATTATCAACTACTCCGACATTGCCCGAGTGCTTGGTGTCTCGCAACCGACCGTCCGGGACTATATGCAGATTGCCCATGGCACTTTTATCTGGCGCAATATTCCCGCGTATGAAAAGAACGCCACCAAACGCATCGTCAAACATCCCAAAGGCTATCTGAGAGACAGTGGGCTACTGCATTTTTTGCTCCATCTCAACAAACTCGATAACCTCCTGGCACACCCTCAAATGGGCCACTCATGGGAGGCCATGGTGATCGAAACGATGCTGCGGGAACTTAACGCACAAGGTATAACATACAACTGCTACCACTACCGTACCAGCGGCGGAGCAGAAATCGATCTCGTTTTGGAAGGTGAATTTGGACTGTTGCCCGTTGAAATAAAATACGCCCAGAAAGTGGCCATGAAAGAACTGCGCGGCATACGCGACTTTGTTTCTGAACGGAATTGCCAATACGGCCTTGTCATCAACAACGCCGAACGCGTTACCCTGTATGATGAAAAACTCATAGGGGTACCCTTCGCTTGTCTTTGAAATGGGCGAACGCGCCCGCCACAGTGTGGTAACAAATTTTTCACAACAACTGATTCTCAGCCAGATCCTGGATCTGTATCGAGAGAGTCTGGCCAGCCATGGATCCTGAACTGACCACGGTTAAACGCGCCCTGGTCACCGGAGCGACAGGTTTTATCGGTCGCCACCTGTGCCGTTATCTGCATCAGCAGGGGATCTACGTGCGGGCTTTATCGAGACACAGTGCCAGTGGCCCCTGGGATGAGCAGGTCATCGCGACCTTGGGGGAGGGCGCCTTGGAGCCCGAACTGGTGGACGATATTGACACGGTCATTCATCTGGCAGGGTACGCCCATGCGATTGATGACATCGACAGTGCGCGGATCCACCAGCAGGTCACGGTCGCGGGTACGCGCGAATTACTTTCAATTCTGGACCGGCGCATCCAGAATTTGCTTTTTGTCAGCAGTGTCAAAGCGATCCCCGTGGTGCCCGGCGGCGAAGCGGACAGTGACTACGGCAGAGCTAAACGCGAAGCGGAACTTCTGTTGCAGGATCTACACCAGCGTGCAGATACCCGGACCACTATTTTGCG
>CAZAWX010000486.1:0-1887 GCA_964488985.1 uncultured Ectothiorhodospiraceae bacterium | reverse complement strand
ATGAAAGTTAGTTAAACAGGTCTGGTTGATTATCTATCACCTTGATTCTAAGGCATTTTTAGCGTCTTTTATAGACATGGACGGCATTAAGCTCGCCGTTCTTTACACGCTGCAACACGGTTTGGCGTGAAACACCGAGCATTTTAGTCGCTTCCTGCATTGTAATATACCCCTCCGGAGTCTGGTCAACAAATTGATCGTACAATTCCTTGGTTAGTCGGATTTGCCAGGGTGCACCCGGAGTGACCTGTTCGCCGGGAATAAAACCGTCACTCAGCCATCGATGGATGGTCGAAGGTGCAATGTCCAAAATTTTGGATGCTTGTTTGATGTTGACTAATTCCCCGTCAGGATTAGTATCAGATGGCACAAAACAGGCGATTTTCCAGCTCCGGCGCAGGTTGCCGACCAGGTCGGCGGTAAACCGTAAGCCACGTGCCGTGGTACGACCCTGACGGTTGAGGATTCCCGCAATGATCGCATGGGGATAATGTTCAGCCAAACGCTTAACCAGCGCCACTGTTTTTTCATCGGTGCGAATGGTGGCCGGGCGGGAGCGTGGTAGGCTGACATCAAGTTCAGTCAGTAATCCACCGCACCATCGCAGAGTCAAATGGGCACGGTATTCATCCCGGTAGACTGCGATTCCGACCTCCTCAAGCAAGGTGTGAAGTAACTCCTTCCGGTCGCGAGGCGTTATTGCATCAGTATTCCATACACTTTTCAGATCAGTCCCGAGAGTGAGAATGGCATCATGCTCCTGTGGCGAAAGAATTTTGGGCTGTAAGGTTTCCCGGCATGCCAGTTCATCTCTGGCCTTATTGAGTTCACGCAGCAGTCGTTCCCATTCAGCTTCCAGTCCACGTGCGACCAGACGGTTTTCGGGTTCTACCGCCAGATAACGTCGCTCGGCCCGTTCTGACTCGTAGGTGGTACGTTCCACCGTCAGTCGCCATTGCTCCAGGGCGGCGTCCCGGTTGGCCTCAAGTTGCCCGGCTGCAATCAATGCCGCCTTGATGCCAGCGGGCCTGAGTACCTCAAGAAAGGTATCGCTCACAGCCTGATCGATCTGCACACCACCGACATTGAGGCAATACTCGCCGCGATCATTGACGATATTTTTGCCCGCACAATGGTAGCCAGGTGTATGGTTTTTGCCACGATAATGGGTACGCAAGCGACGCCCACAGTGTCCGCAGGTCGCCAGTCCCTGAAGCAGGGCCGATCCTTCTCTCACGGCACCACCTCCGTCCTGGTACCGTTGCGGGTGGGTGTTGGCGCCAATGCGTGCCTGATTGGCTTCATAGGTGGTCCAGTCAATATAACCTTTGTGGTGTTCAGGGATGAAGACGCTCCATTCAGATTGAGGGAGTTTGCGGACACGCTGTTTTACCTGCGGCAATGCATCGATATTACGGCGCAAACCCCACACCTGATGCCCTTGTTCAACCAGCAACCGTCCCAGGGCGCAGCCCACATCACCGCATCCAGCAATTAATACTCGCACCATCGACACTCCTCGCGCTAACCGTTAGCCTTACCCGCATCAGTTCAGGTCCTGATCTTACTGTGCTCATGCGCGGTGTGCACATCAATCCGGAGTCAATCACATGTCGCAGTACATAGCTACCGTCACCTGGCAACGCCGGGGCCAGAACTTCCTCGACAACCGCTACAGCCGGGCCCACGACTGGGTATTTGATGGTGGTGCCCGTATCGCGGCATCGGCTTCACCACACATAGTGCCTGTGCCCCAGGCAGTTGCTGCAAATGTCGACCCCGAGGAAGCCTTCATCGCAGCCTTGTCCAGTTGCCATATGCTGTTTCTCCTCATAGAAATACAGACTCGCAAGGACGCGGATCATGCCCGACGCGGCGGCCAGGACG
>CAZAWX010000485.1:0-1888 GCA_964488985.1 uncultured Ectothiorhodospiraceae bacterium | reverse complement strand
CCGGGGCTGACTCCGCTGCAGTGATATATGATGCTATGAATTCCGCCAGGGCGCGCGAGATTGACGTGCTGATTGCAGATACCGCAGGGCGACTGCACACCCAATCCAACCTGATGGATGAGCTCAAAAAAATCCGTCGAGTCATGACGCGTGTTGATGACAGTGCACCCCATGAGGTGATGTTGGTAGTTGATGCCGGTACCGGTACCAATGCCCTGAACCAGGCTCAGCATTTCAATGACGCGGTCAATATTACCGGTATCACAATCACCAAGCTGGATGGCACCGCGCGTGGTGGCATGTTATTTGCCATCGCCAGTGAAATGGGTATCCCGATCCGTTTTATCGGTGTTGGTGAAGCAGCAAAAGATCTGCGGCCTTTTGATGCGGGTACCTTTATTAACGCCATTTTACCATTGGATTAAAATTTGCCTGAGCTGATCTTTTCCGACAGACTCCTGGCGTGGTGGGATCAACACGGCCGTAAAGACCTGCCCTGGCAACATCCGCGCACCGCCTATCGGGTCTGGGTTTCTGAAATCATGTTGCAACAAACCCAGGTCAAGACGGTTATCCCCTATTTCGAGCGCTTTATGGAGCGCTTTCCCGATATCTGTACTCTGGCTGAAGCATCAGCCGATGACGTCCTGGCTCACTGGTCCGGGCTGGGTTATTACGCCCGCGCACGCAATCTGCACAAGGCCGCCAAGCGCTGTAGCAAAGATCATGCGGCAAATCTGCCGCAAACACCGCAAGCGCTAGTGGCTTTGCCAGGCATTGGCGCCAGCACTGCCAATGCGATTTACTCACAGGTCCACAACGAGCCAGCCGTCGTCCTGGATGGCAATGTAAAACGTGTGCTGACACGTCACTTTGCCATCGAAGGCTGGCCAGGCACATCCGGCGTTCACAAACAATTGTGGAACACAGCCAGGCGATTACTGCCAACAACACGGGGCGCAGATTATACCCAGGCCATCATGGATCTGGGCGCAACACTCTGTACCCGCACCAGGCCTAACTGCAGCCAGTGCCCCGTATCAATTGACTGCGAAGCAACCAGATCAGATCGCGTAGCACACTACCCTGCTCCACGTCCTCGTTTGAATATTTCAAAAAAGACATTCCAGATGCTGATCCTCATAGATGAAAACGGAAACGTACTACTGGAGCGACGTCCTCCTGTGGGTATCTGGGGTGGTTTATGGGCGCTGCCAGCAGATGAAAACGCAGAGCTGATACGCCAACGCCTGGGCATTGCGGATCATGTGCTGAGGCGATTACCCAGCCTGCAACATCAGTTGACCCACATGCAAATGACCATAAAACCTTTAATCGGCGTTACCGCAACTGTTGCAACAGGCGTAGAATGTGACAATGATTTACGCTGGTTCGGACAACATGAATGGCCCGCACTTGGCCTGCCAAAACCGGTCCGGCAACTGCTGGAAACCTACCTGGAGAATGATGAGAAATGACTGAACGCCTGGTGTATTGCAAACTGCTTGAACAAGAGTTGCCCGGGCTGACCTTTCAGACCTATCCGGGTGAACTGGGTAAACGAATATTTGAAAACATCTCCCAGCAGGGCTGGCAAAAATGGATGGCGCACCAGACGATACTGATCAACGAACATCGCCTGAGCCCCATTGAGCCGGAACACAGGAAATTTCTCGAAAGCGAGATGGAGAAGTTCTTTTTTGGCGAAGGATCGGAAATACCCGATAGCTTCATACCCGAAAAATGACAGATTGCGTGCATTATTCTTGACTTGAGCACGTCTAAACGGTTTAATACCGCGCTCTCTGATTCCAGAGACAAGATAGAAAATGTGGCCAGATAGCTCAGTTGGTAGAGCAGCGGACTGAAAATCCGCGTGTCGGTGGTT
>CAZAWX010000484.1:0-1938 GCA_964488985.1 uncultured Ectothiorhodospiraceae bacterium | reverse complement strand
TAAGCGCAACCCAGTGGAATCGATGGATATTGGTTCCAGAAGACGCCGTGAATCCGTCCATGGAGGCTTGGATGTGGCATCCCTGCCACATACACTTCCTTCACCAACACCCGTCTATTCCACTTGGTTGCGCTTAAGAACTTACCTATGAACAAGACCTATCTCTCACGGCCAATGATTGGCTCCCAGGCAATGCTACCTAAACGACTACAGTTAAATAATTCCGTTTTCGTTGCAACCACCAGCAATATCCCGACTGCCTGTAAGCAAGGTATCGATGGTCAGTCACTGCGAAGATTAGACAGTACAATCAGTTTTGATTTAATGCACGGTGCAACGCTGGGCCGAGGCTTTGAAATCTGCATATTGAATAGCCGTGCTGTTTAACTCAGCAATCTATATTTTTTTGTTTCTGCCATCGGTGGTGGTGGTGTTTTTCATGCTCAACCGTTTGCATAAGGTTGTGCTGGCACAGTTCTGGCTGGTTCTGGCATCGTTATTTTTCTATGGTTACTGGAATCCATCCTACCTGGCGCTAATCACTATTTCAGTGTTGGTCAATTTTCTCCTGGGCCTGGGCTTGCAGAACTGTGTTCGTGGTCTGCACGTGACTGAGTCGACACGCCGCTATGCCGGATTATTGTTGTGGTTTGGCGTTGCCCTCAATTTGATGCTTATCGGCTATTTCAAATATGCCGATTTTTTTATCACTAACATTGATGTGTTGAGCGGTGCCGAATTTCCTTTGCTGCATCTGCTGTTGCCTTTGGCGATTAGCTTTTTTACCTTCCAGCAAATTGCCTACCTGGTGGATAGCTACCAGGGTAAGGTTGAAGAGCGGAATTTACTGCGTTACAGCTTGTTCGTAACATTTTTTCCACAATTGATCGCAGGACCTATTGTTCATCACAGTGAGATGATGGGGCAGTTCAAGAGTTTGCGCACCAAAGTCCCAAACTGGAAGCATATTTTTATTGGGTGCGTGATTTTCAGTCTCGGCTTGTTCAAGAAAGTGGCCATAGCAGATACATTTTCAACCTGGGCCGATCCGGGGTTTGCTGTTGTGGAAGCACCCGGATTTTTTACCGCCTGGGGCACCAGCCTGAGTTATTACTTTCAATTGTATTTTGATTTTTCAGGTTATACGGATATGGCCATTGGTGCGGCTCTGCTGATGAATATACACCTGCCTGGTAATTTTGAATCACCCTATAAAGCTCGAGGCATCAGGGAATTCTGGCAGTGTTGGCATATGACATTGTCGCGCTGGCTTAAACAATACCTGTACATCCCTTTGGGGGGCAACCACGGATCGTCCGCAAAAGTTCTGATCAATCTCCTGCTGACATTCGTCCTGGGTGGCCTATGGCACGGCGCAGCCTGGACGTTTGTTCTCTGGGGGTTGTTACATGGTATTGCGTTGCTGGTGCAACGAGTGTGGCAAAGAAGCAAATTCTCCATGCCCGGGCCAGTGGCATGGTTACTGACTTTCTTGTTTATCAATTTTTCGTGGGTGGTGTTTCGTGCGCAATCTTTGGAAACGACAGGCATGTTGTGGAAAGCAATGTTGGATGTGAGTTCCATTCACGTGCAAACTGCGCCCTATCTCAGTGCATGGACATTTGTCGCCGCTGCACTGGCGCTGCTGGTGGTAACCCTGGCACCGAACACAATGCAGATCAAACGACGTATGCTGGATGGCACGTTGATGCCCAATCGTGCCGGACTGCTTTTGATCAGTGTGATCACGGCTTTCAGTCTGTCATTGTTGTTTACCAGCAGCAGCCAGGTTTTTTTGTATTTCAATTTCTAAAGAACAGTGCATAAATCCTGTTCACACTAAATAGCTGCGCATAAATCCACTTCAGAAAATCGCAGTGGGTTGCCCGCCAGCAAGAGGGGAGAAGTCCCTCACAAGACACGCCGTAAACCCCTCCC
>CAZAWX010000483.1:0-1962 GCA_964488985.1 uncultured Ectothiorhodospiraceae bacterium | reverse complement strand
GGTTTAACAGCAATAGTAAGCCTTCCCGCTAACAAAATGCACCGGGTAGTACCTGATGCCCTGGGTAGAAGGCAAGCACCAACTGACTGAGGCGTATGAATGGTTTCTGGCTGGTTGGGCGAAGCGGCTGAGTTGGCAGGAAGTGGCAGTGGCGTTTCGCACCACCTGGGATCATGTATTTTGTTCGGTAGAGCGCGCTGTGACCTGGGGACGTAAGCATCAGGATTTGTCGGGTATTGAGGCCATTGGCGTTGACGAGATCGCCTGGCAGCGAGGCCACCGCTATTTAGCGCTGGTTTATCAGATTGACGGACACTGTAAGCGTTTGCTGTGGATTGGTGAAAAGCGCACGGTTTTCGAACCTACTATGCGGCTGAAATCGCCTTGTACCATGCGCTTGGAGCTTTACCCGTGCCGAAAGCTACCCACGTATTTTTCTGACGAGGCAAATATTTTGGTCACTCTCACAGAAAAACCGGCAATCCATGGGGATCGCTGTTTAAGATGACACTGCTCTCCCAATACTTTACCATGAGGGCACACAATCGGAGCCGTTCCCTGGAATCGACTCCCCAGCAGGACTTCTAACCGTTATGATTTGAGTGCTTTCTACGCAAACAGGTAGTCAGGGGAAGTCTAATTATGGCAAGAATTAGCTTAGTTCAATTATCAACTTTTGGCCCACGAAATTTCTATAATGTAAACAAGGCTGTGGGCGCAGGTTGTCCGAACCAAAGAACTGATGTACTACTGACTCAGTACTTTTTACAGCAGATTTTCAAGCACGTACCTGATTTCCAGACAGATCCATATCCAGGTGGAGTTGTGGTTATTGATGGCATAGCCGGCCCGCAAACCTTTAGCGCTATCCTCCATTTTCAGAAAGTGGCAAAAAAGAGAGGCTGGATCACCTCTCAGGACGGCCGCGTGGATCCACCGGTTGGTGAACAATCTTTTGGATCAATCTCTCATACACAGTACACAATCCTGAGTATGAATTCTGCATTCAAAAAGGGTCGTCCGCAGGATTGGCCGCGCGTGTCTCGGGCGTCTGATTGCCCCGGAGAACTCCGCCAGCCCTTGCGTGAACCCAAGTTCATGGGCTAATAAGCTGGCGCTGGCGGTATCAACGGTCTCGCTGCAGCCTACTTTTACCGCCAACTGCATGGGCTGGAGTCGCGTATTCTGGTTCTCGATAACCATGATGATTTTGGTGGCCATGCCAAACGCAACGAATTCCACCAAGGGGGGTATGATGCGTCTGGCCTGGGGCGGAACAGTCAACATTGAGTACCCCCTTTACAGCGACGTGACTATGGGTCTTTTGAAAGACCTTGGCATTGATATACCCAGGCTGCTTAAGGATTTTCACTGCAACTGGGCCGATGATGACACCCGCCTGACAACGGCTACCTGGTTTGATGCGGAGCGTTTTGATGCGGATGTCCTGATTCCAGGATTCGGGTTTAGGTCTTTCAAGCTGGCTGACCTGGCAGGTAAGGTGGACAGAATTCCGGTTTCTGAAACAGCTCGTGCCGAACTCAAAGGTTTCCTTTCAGCAGACCGCGATGTCCTTGAAGGAATGAATCCGCAGGCGCGGGAACATTACCTGCACACCACCAACTACCGCGATTTCCTACGCAAACTTTTCAGCATCTCTGATGAGGCCTTTAAGCTTTTCAGCTCAGCGCCATCGGGTTTCTGGGGTGTGTGGGCGTTGGTACTGCAGGCTTTTCAGGGCTTGCCGGAAGCACAGAAAACAGCCCCTGCTTCCTGCGTCAGGCGAGTTTTGGCAACATTGCCATCGCTAACTCTGATGCGGGTGCAGGTGCCTACACCCATACTGCCATTGACCAGGCCTGGCGTGCGGTCAACGATCTCAATTACCGAAGAGCAAGCGGATCGCAAACAGAACCATTACCACCGTGACCACGCCCCGCACCCATTTGTCGCCTTTGAGTA
>CAZAWX010000482.1:0-1966 GCA_964488985.1 uncultured Ectothiorhodospiraceae bacterium | reverse complement strand
GTACGAGTTTTTCATCAATTTATCTCTCTGATTTCCAGCAAATGTGTCAGACGACTTTAAACACAAAGCGGCTGGTTTGCAAAAACGGTATCAATTTCAAACGTGTGCGGGGCCTGGATATCCTGATATTTTCACATTGTGATAAGCCAGTGTACTGCATCGTAATTAATGGCCTCTGAATGCACCATTAATTACGATGCAGTACACTAGCGGATGCTCCACCAATAAGCAATCAAACCAATAACGAGGGAAAATAAGATGGATACAGCTAAAATCGTTCGTATAGTGGCGCTCATTGTCGCAATCGTCGCCGCCTTTATCGAAATCCCATATATAGCCTTGATCATGGTCGTGCTTGGCCTTGTAATCGGCTTTATAGGCGTGCCGGAAGACCGCCGGCTGATATTCATGGTCACAGCTCTGACCCTGACCATGGTAGCTGGTGCGCTCGGACCGATCCCGGCCATCGGTGACTACCTCACGGCAATTCTGACCAACGCAAGTGCCATCATTAATGCCGGTGCAGTTGCAGTGATCATCCTGATTATCAAGGACCGGCTGACCGAATAACAGCGCCCATAACTGAAAAAAGGCCCATGTTTTCCTGGGCCTTTTTTTATTGGGCCAAATCGACTTACACGTGCCCATATGACTTTGGGCGGGTGCGATGGTACTTTAGGGGTCCATGTAATAAAAACGTAAACTCCGATGCCCCGTTTCAACAATCATTCAAGCGCCGATGCGATTTTGTGGGATTTCGACGGCACACTGGCCGATTCCGCGGCCAAGAACATCACTGTCACCAAGCAGATACTGGCACAGGTTGCGCCCGGGTTGACCGGTGACAACCTGCCCCAATGGCTGCGCAGCAAGACGGAATACCACCGGGCCAACCACGATGCTGAAAACTGGCGTGATCTTTACCGTAATTTCTTTGGTATGAGTGCAGCGGATATCGAGGCAGCCGGTCCAATGTGGCAGACCTACCAGGAGCAGGATGACACAGACGTACCATTATTCGATGGTATCGCTGAAACCATCAACCGACTTGCAGACCTGCCTTTGGGCATCAGTTCAGCAAATTCATCACAGAATATTAACCGGGTTTTGAATCAACATGGTATAGCGTCCGCTTTCCGGTCCGTTGTCGGTTATGAAAAGTTTTCAACACACACCCAGAAACCAGCGGCCGAACCAGGTCTGGAATGCCTGCGTGACGTGTTACCCGACACAGAAGGTAAGACCATAATTTATGTTGGCGACCATGTCGCTGATGTCATTTTCGCCAGGAATATCGACGCCAGGCTAGGCCCGTCCAGCACCGTCATTTCGGTTATCGTGACCTACAGCGGCGCCGAACCTTCACGCTGGCGCGCGCAGCCCGACCGGATCATTGAGCACCCGTCGGAATTACTGTCTTTATGACCCGCCCTTTTATTTGTTTTGGGTGATCGGGTAGTATTGAAGGCTGTTTTTTTTATGCGCTATCATCGGGGTCACCATGTCAGATGCAGAAAAAGGTAAACCGCACAAATCATTCGGATTCACGGATTTTCTGTGGCGTCTGCTCGCCGCCCTCCTGCTGGTGTTGCTGAGCTATAACCCCGGTGGTTATTCCTACTTCCACTGGCTCAGGGAAACCATGGCCACAAGCGGTCTGGGCGCCATCCACTATTTCCTCGGTGTGGTATTGCTGATCGGCTGGACCATCTTCCTCATTGCTACCGCCCGCAGTCTTGGCACCCTGGGATCGTTGCTGGGCGCCGCCCTGATCGGCACCGGTATCTGGTTGCTGGCAGATATCGGGCTCATTAACGCGCACTCCGCGAGTGCGGTGACCTGGCTGGTATTGATCGCGATCGCCATCCTGCTAGCCATCGGGTTGTCATGGGCCCATATCTGGCGACGCATGAGCGGACAACTCGAAGTGGACGACGTTGAGGATTGAGTAAACCCGCTAGCCCTG
>CAZAWX010000481.1:0-1969 GCA_964488985.1 uncultured Ectothiorhodospiraceae bacterium | reverse complement strand
CGACCGAATACATTTGAAATCCGGATGTTCGCCCCTTTAGAATGACGCTTGTCTGTCCTGCCTACTGACTACCAGCAGCACACATACCCCATGCCACCTACCCATATCCACAGGAGCATTCCATGCGCGACGAGACAATTGTGATTCACACAGGCTATGAGTCCGAGGCAACGACCAATGCCGTGGCCGTGCCCATCTACCAGACAGTAGCCTACGAGTTTGACGATGCCCAGCACGGGGCAGACCTGTTCAATCTGGCCGTGCCGGGCAATATCTACACCCGGATTATGAATCCAACCCAGGCTGTATTGGAAGAACGCATCGCCGCGCTGGAAGGGGGAGTTGCCTCGCTTGTCCTCAGCGCGGGCAGCGCGGCGGTCAACTACGCCATCCTCACGATTGCCGAAGCGGGTAGCAATGTCGTCAGCGTTCCACTGCTCTATGGCGGCACGTATACGCTCTTTGCCCATATGCTGCCCAAGCTGGGCATTGATGTGCGTTTTGCCGAGGATGACAGCGCAGCCAGCCTGGAAAAGCTGATCGACGACAAGACAGCGGTTGTCTTCTGCGAAAGCATCGGCAATCCCGCAGGCAATATCGTCGATCTGGAAGCCATCGGCGCAATGGCCCGCAGCCACGGCGTGCCCGTCGTTGTGGACAACACCGTCGCCACGCCGGTGCTGATCAAGCCCATCGAGTACGGCTGTGATATTGTCGTGCATTCCCTGACCAAATATATGGGCGGCCACGGCACGTCCCTGGGCGGTGTGATTGTGGACAGCGGCCAGTTTCCCTGGGCCGAGAACAGTGACCGCTTCCCGATGCTCAGCAATCCAGAGCCGTCCTATCACGGCGTTGTCTACACTGAAGCGCTGGGGCCGGCGGCCTACATCGGGCGGGCGCGCACAGTCCCCCTGCGCAACACCGGTTCGGCCATCAGCCCCTTCAACGCTTTCCTGATTATGCAAGGGCTGGAAACCCTGCCGCTGCGTATGGAACGCCATTGTGACAACGCGCTGGCCGTCGCCAACTATCTGCAGGATCACTCGCTGGTGGAGTGGGTCAGCTTTGCCGGTCTGCCCAATTCGCCCTATTACGACTTGGCCCAAAAGTACACAAATGGTCGCCCCTCTGCGCTGCTCACCTTCGGCGTAAAGGGCGGCTTTGAGGCGGGCGTGAAGTTCTACGATTCGCTCAAACTTTTCAAGCGGTTGGTCAATATTGGCGATGCCAAGTCCCTGGCCGCGCATCCCGCGTCCACCACTCACCGCCAACTGAGCGACGCTGAACTGGTCACAGCGGGCATCACAGCGGATATGATTCGTCTCTGTATCGGTATCGAGCACATCGACGATATTGTGGAGGATTTGGAGCAGGCATTGGCCGCCTCGCAGAGCTGATTGTGTAACGCGTATTGATTGTTTTGTAAGTAGTGTCGTTGGCGGCGCTGATGGGATTCGTTCAGGCCGGATCATGCTGGAGCAAATTCGTGCCTATGTAGAACGTGGAGAAAATTTTGCCTTCGAGACGACCTTGAGTGGTCTTGGATATGCCGAAATGATCCCACGTTGGCAGGCAATGGGATATCAGGTAAAGCTCTTTTTCTTGCGGCTACCATTTCCTGAATTGGCTATTGCCAGAGTGCAACATCGCGTACAGGAGGGCGGTCATGACGTGCCAGAGGAGGTGATCCGGCGACGTTTCGACAAGGGGTGGTATAACTTCGAGCAACGATATCGCGGTCTGGTGGATGAGTGGGCTTTGTATGATAATTCAAGGGGTAGGCCAATACTTTTGGCGGAAGAGGGCCTGTAATGGAAACCAGAAAACAGAAGTCAGTGGGGAAAGCTCGCGATCCAGATCTCGCAGGTGCTGAAGCCGCGATGCATCGAGCTGCGGAAAGTGTCCGTCGGCGGGCTGAAGAGACTGCTGGTGTGGTGGTTGTATTAAAAAACGGAAAAATTGTGAA
>CAZAWX010000480.1:0-1999 GCA_964488985.1 uncultured Ectothiorhodospiraceae bacterium | reverse complement strand
GACGCAGTCCACAGGGAATGGCATGTCCTTTTCAAGGGCTGCAACGCCGTATTGGGGCATCTGGGTAGCTCCCTTCGGGCGAGCCGTTCACAGTATCGATATTCAAGCGGGCGCTGCCATTACCGATATTGCCGCTGAGATCGCTACCATGTTCGGGTTAGTACCTCAATGTGCGGGAAATACCGCCCTGGGTGTGGCTTCACCCATCATTTGCTGACGCACGAGGGGGATGGGTGGTCCGCCGTAGCTCAGAAACGCATCATGAAAATCATGCCAGGCGGTGCGGCCACCGCGCGTGGCCGTCCAGTCTTCACGCAACTGCTTGATCATCAGTTTACCCATGGTGTAATTCAGGTAGGCCGGGTCGTAAGTGCCCCGTGCCGCCTGCTGCATGGCCGTGCCTTCTGACTGGTAACCGGCTTCCATGAAAAACCGCCTGGAGTCTTCAACCGACCAACCCTGGGTATGTAAACCGATGCTGGAAAGAAAGCGTGCATCACGCAGCAGGGCATTGCTGATCTGACCGATACGTGTTTCAGGATCAGCACCACGCAAACCGGCTTCCACCATCATTTCCTCGGTATAGTGCGCCCAGCCCTCGGCAAAGGCATAACCGACAAACGTACGCCCAAAAAACCAATCGGCACGGTTGGCGTGCAGGAAGTTAAGAAAATGACCGGGCCAGACCTCGTGCACCGAGGTGAACAACAGGTCAGCCTCACCGGCGATGTAATCCGCCTGGACCTGTTCAGTCCAGGCTGGGTTGGGTGGGGAAATGTAATAGACCGAAGGCTGGTTCTTTTCCCAGGGACCCGGGATGTTGATATAGGCAAAGTTGGAGCGTGCATAAGGCGGCGCTTCGTCAACTTCAGCCAGTTCTTCACCGGGGATACTGACCAGGTTCTCCTGGATGATAAAATGGCGCAATTCCGTTAATTGCTCACGCGCGGTCTCGACCGAGCCATCCCGGGGTTTGTGCTTTGACATTTTTGCAAAACAATCCTGAAGACTGGCAGCGGGTGCAAAATTGGTACAGGCATCCTTCAGGTTTTTCAGGTTGCGGTCCATATCCGCGCGGCCAATGGCTTCGAGCTCTTCCAGCGAAATGTCGACGCGTTCGGTATCCCACAACATCTGTTTGTATAATTCAGGACCAAGGGCAAAATCCTCTGTTGCATCGTCCATGTTGGACTGCAGCCAATCCGCCAGGCCTTGCATGGCGCTGATCGCTGCGGAATTGGCACTGGCAAACTCCTTTTGCAATGCTTCATCTTCTACCGCTGCCCAAACGGCTGGCACATCATCGCGAAAATACGCGGCGTAGCCACTGAAGGCATCGATGCCCAATTGCAACCACGTCCGTGGCATCGGCATGGCAAGATTCTCACGGATCTGTTCTGCGGCGCGTGGCACATTTTTCAAATACTGCGTAAAGGCACGCATGCGTTCATTCAGTGGTGCGTAGTTCAATGAAATATAGGCACTCGGGTCCAGTGAGTCTCCCAGCCAGCCCAGGTAGAATCCGGGGTTACGAAACGGCTGATCCGCCTTTTCCATCCAGAAAAGATCCTGATCCAGCCTGGACAGCAGGTATTCACGCTCAAACCGTTGCTGGGCATCCAGTCGGTCATTGCCAAAGGCCATGGCGTCATTTCGCACCTGGTGCACACGTGCAATTTCTTTTTCTATTCCGGCGCGGCTCCAGTCTGGCAATTGACCATCATATTCATGCCGGCCCTGGACCACTGCCCATTGGGGGTGGGCTTTGACGTGGGCTTCGATCTGCCGGTCGACAAACTGCTCCCAGGATTCCGGCCGTGGCAGATCACGGGCCACACTTGCCGGTGCCGGTGTCTCGGTCTGCTGACAGGCACTCAAGACGAACAACGAGATTAAAAGAGGGGCCATCATGAGCCGGGAAAAATTGTGATTCATAATTTATTCTCCGAAATTTTAATAAGAAACCGCGGCTACGACTAGGAGCCTGTCCGAGAATAGA
>CAZAWX010000479.1:0-2011 GCA_964488985.1 uncultured Ectothiorhodospiraceae bacterium | reverse complement strand
GGCCCCCTCCCCCCCGGTTTTTTGATCAGGTGCAGGTGGTGGCGGTTCCTCCGGTGGCGGCGGTGGTGGCGGGGGCGGGGGCGGCTGGTAACTGAACCCGGCCCCCTATAAACCGATATCCTCGTTCCACAGTTCCGGTTGTGTGGCGATGAAGTCACGCATCATTTGTATACAGCAGTACGCTAGATATTACCCCGAAATAGCAATAAGATGATGAATTGTTTATTACTTTTTCCGGAGACACACATATGGGTTCCCTGCTAATCAGAAACGGTACGGTTGTCACCGCCACGGATCACTACAAGGCCGATGTTTTTATTGATGGCGAGACCGTTTCAATGATCGGTACCCATCTGGATGTTGCTGCTGATCGCGAGATCGATGCGGGTGGTTGCTACCTGTTCCCCGGAGGCATCGACGCACACACGCACATGGAACTGCCTTTTATGGGCACCCACGCCAGTGACAGCTTTGAATCCGGCACCCTTGCAGGATTGCACGGCGGCACCACGACCATCATTGATTTTGCCATCCAGACCCAGGGTGAAAGCCTGGAGGCCGCGATTGAGGAATGGCACAGAAAAGCTGACGGGCACGCCGTGGGTGATTATGCCTTCCATTGTGCGGTCACCGATTTCAATGACGATACCCACAAGGAATTGCCACGCATCATCAATGAACACGGCATCAACTCGTTCAAGATATTCATGGCTTACAAGGGGGCCCTGATGATCGATGACCGCCAGTTGTATGAACTGATGGAAGAACTGGTCGTCCAGGGCGGCATCGTCACCGCGCATACCGAAAATGGCGATATGGTCGACGCCAATGTCCAGAAAAACCTCGCAGCCGGTAACACGACGCCGAAATACCACGTGCTGTCGCGCCCGGCGATCTGCGAAGCCGAAGCCGCCGGCCGCGCGATCGACCTCGCCTGGCAGACCGGTTGCTCGTTTTACATCGTCCACGCTACCTGCGAAGAAACCTTGGCCAGGGTCAAGGCAGCCACCGCGCGCAACCAGAAAGTCCACGTTGAAACCTGTATCCAGTACCTGTTGCTGGATGATTCCTATTACTTTAAGGACGGCTTTGAAGGCGCCAAGGTGGTCATGAGCCCGCCGTTGCGTAAATTAAAGGACCAGGAAGCCCTGTGGGCCGGTATCAACCAGAACCTGGTGCAGCACGTCGCCACCGACCACTGTCCGTTCTGCATGGACCAAAAAGCCATGGGCAAGGACGATTTCTCAAAAATCCCCAACGGCGCACCCGGTGTCGAAAACCGCTTTGAATTGCTTTTCAGTGAAGGCGTCGGCACGGGCCGCATCTCACTCAACAAATTTGTTGAGATGTCGTCAACGGGTGCAGCAAAAATCTTTGGGTTGTTTCCGCGCAAGGGCACCATCGCAGTCGGCTCAGATGCCGACATCGTCATTTTTGACCCCGAGGCCGAACACACCATCTCCGCTGATACACATCACATGAACGTGGATTACAGCGCCTACGAGGGCTGGGAAGTCAAGGGCAAGACCCGCACCACCATCCTGCGTGGAACGGTGGCGGTTAATGAGGGTGAAGCCAAGGTTGGCGAAGGCTTTGGTAAATACATCAAGCGCCCGCCGTTTAATCCGCGTTACTGACCCGTTTACTGGGCAAGATGGGCGCAGCCCGCATCAGGGCTTCCTGGGACTGGTTGGCTTGCGTGACCTTGTGGAGCGCCGAACGGACGGACCATTTAAGGGAGAAATGGGCGGGATGCCCATTTCAGGCTGCCCAGGGCAGGATGCCCTGTAAAGCCGGCCCTTAGGAATGGTTCGGGAGTGAGGGTAGCCCGCAGGGCCGTGGAACCGGGAGCGCAAGCCAACCAGTCCCAGGAAGCCATTCAATCCGTACATCGGCCAACGTACCGGGTGGGCATTCTAGTGTACTGCATCGTACACATGGCCCTTTCAGCCAGACGCAAAGTGGTTAGCCGCAAGGCATGTTCCCGCCGGGCTAGCCAGTCTACCCCAAG
>CAZAWX010000478.1:0-2038 GCA_964488985.1 uncultured Ectothiorhodospiraceae bacterium | reverse complement strand
GCCAGTTCCTCCCAATTGCCCATTGACATGATACTGGAAGTGATCAGGTTTGATAATGGTCGCCAAGGCTGCGTCCAGACAGGGGAAACGTGAATGCATATTGGTTGATTTATTTAAGGCTGGTCAGACCTTGTCAGGATAAACGCTCTAGGAACCTGTCGGGTTTGACCGATCGTAGCGAGGGAAAGCCGATTTGAGTCAGATTTTCAGGTCTTTTAAGGAGAATAGCACCGCTATTTGACGCAAAAGAGCGGGGAATCTGGCCAAACTCGGCTTTTTCGCAGTAGATCATGTTAAATCCGACAGGCTCCTAGCCGGTGCCGTGTGCTTCGACTTTGAGACCGGTTGCGGCGGATGGACTGAGCGTGTCAGTGTTATCCATATGTGCCGGTGTCGACCTTACATTGGCATATGCAGTTGCTGGTATGGTAATGCTGAATTCCCAATACAGATGTTCAAAGAACGTGTGTACTCAGCCATCTTCCATTACAACCGCGCATCCATTCAGACACACTCGTATATAACTATAACTCAAAAATTGAAATTTGCAGCATTAATTTGTCATTTTTTTTGCCCTTTGTACCTCGACTCCCACACACCGATGCGGTCACTCAACCAGTTATTGAGCACTACAGGTTCCGCATTGAGACGCATCCATTGGGTATCCGGACCCTGCAAATCTGGCCAGTGGGGCAGACCCGGACCATTGGGGTTACCGGTTTTTGCAAAATTGCTCCAATAAGCCTGCATTAGCGCTGCTACTTTCCGATCCTGCTGTGTCACAAGTGGACTACCAACACGGTTTCTAACTGCAAGTTGGTTGAAAATATAGGGCACTTCGCCACCATGCGGACATCCCGGGAGTCCTTCAGTGGCACCAACAGGTACATAATCAAACCAGTATAAATAACTGGGTGCAAATTGGCTGTGACGTTTTGCGAGATAGGCACTGCTGGCATGGAACGCATCTGCAAACACATCATCCAGCATCCCGTAGGGATTCTGATCCGCATCATAAACCTGATCAACCAGACGGCCATCCAGACCGTAGACACTCAGGAATAAACGTCTCAGTGCAGTCTCAGGAATTTTATGCAGGCTTTTCGCCAGACTGGCCTCCCAACTATTGACCCCGGCCAGGTAAGGAACTGCCGCAACATGCCCTTGCCTGAAACTTTCTGAAAGACTCTCCACGACCAGTACACCGTCTACCACCGGGTTCATGGACCCCGGTGCTGTCTTGATGCTTAAAATTTGCTCAGGCCTCAGCGCACGCATCTCAGGCATAGGATTTTCCACATTCCGGAGCGCAAGCTTCTCAACCAACTGCTGGCCTTCGGCCTCCAACGACGGTGTAACACCGGTTTGTTTGTGAATATCACGGCTATCGGGAATACTGACGGCACTGCTCTGTGCAATGGCCCGCTGGAACAAGCCTCTGGCCGCAGGTATAGCCATCAGGAAGTTGACCGAAACCGCACCGGCAGAATATCCAAATATGGTTACATTACCGGGATCGCCTCCAAAATCAGCGATATTTCTATGTATCCATTTCAATGCTTCAACCTGGTCCATAAGACCGTAGTTGGCCAGTGGTGCCCCTGGCTGCTCTGCCGACAATGCGGGGTGAGCAAAACGCCCCAGGTTTCCCAGTCGATAGTTGATGGAGACAAGAATAACGCCCTGACGAGCCAGTGAATGACCTTCGGTCTTGTGCCAGCGATTGGATCCACCTTTGAAGCTACCACCATGAATCCAGACCATCACCGGTAATGGTCCGGGTGGTTTCAGACCAGGGGTCCAGATGTTCAGGGTAAGACAATCCTCACTTTGGGGAAAACCACGTACCGCAATCCAGTCAGGGTCCTGTGGGCACACGGGGCCATATTCAAGCGCATCGGTGAGCCGGTCAGGCCCGACGAGTGGCTCAGGAGGCTTCCAACGTAATTCACCCACGGGTGGTCGTGCATAGGGAATTCCCTTGAAAACCGCGACACCGCTCTCGAAGCGACCCGTATAAAATCCGGCAATGGGCTGA
>CAZAWX010000477.1:0-2048 GCA_964488985.1 uncultured Ectothiorhodospiraceae bacterium | reverse complement strand
ATTGGTAGTTCACATAAATACATAACACTCTGATATATAATAAAAAATTATTAATAAATCGCTTCATTCGCAGTCGATTGGGCCGGGCTGATCACAGAATCGCAGCTGCGCGACCTAGCCTGCATTATTCATGAACCCACGACCATAATCCAACCGAGTTCTGGCCGACGCTGATTTAAACGATTTGATCCAGGCGGTCATTGGCAAATTTTACGAACACCACCTGGTCACGACCCGCGGCCTTGGCCTTGTAAAGTGCAGCATCTGCACGGTTAATTGCGGACGCTGTAGACTCGTCCCCTGCCAGGAGGCAAACACCAAGACTGATACTCAGATCAATTGTCTGGCCATGGGCTATTAATGGAACGTCTTTGACTTTCTGGCGCAGTTTTTCTGCAATAACGATTAGTTCTGCAGATCCGGTATCGATTTCAACGGCGATCAAAAACTCTTCGCCACCCCAGCGCGAGCACAGGTCATAGCCACGTAATTCCTGACGAAACAACTTTGCGAGATGCGTCAGTGCATGATCACCGATTTCGTGCCCGAAGGTATCATTACACGCTTTGAAATGATCGATATCAATCATGATCAAGCCCAGAGCGGTCTGGTGACGAACGATGCGATTTCTGATCGCAGGTAATTGGTCGTACAGCCCGCGTCGATTCAAAAGGCCGGTAAGAAGATCCTTATAGGCGAGTTGTGCTAGTTCATGGGTGCGTGATTCCACTTCTTGCTCAAGATTCTTAGTATTGACTTTGATGCGTGTGGCCATGCGTTTGAAGGCTTGCGCCAGGTGCTCTATCTCGGAACCCTTGTTCCCGGGAATATTGTCATCGTAGTCACCCTCAGTCAGTTGGCGGACCGCATCGTCGAGATGTTCCAGCGGCCGGAGCACCATCCGTTCAAAGCACAAGCCGGCCAGCAGCAGGCTGGCGGCCAGAGTCAGGGTGAATACCAAGGCAGCAACGGTCAGGATATCCTCGTCCAGGGCGGATTCGGGTTTCGTCAAGGTCAGCAGAAACCATTTTATTTCAGGCAGATAGGTCAACGCCCCGATGCGACGCTCAGCATTGATGACAAGGTCAATAATCTGAGCTTGTGCACCGTCTTGCAGGTTCGCCATTGCACTTTGAAGTTCCTCGGGGTCGCCATTTCCCTGGAGTGATTGATAAATTGTGTTGCGCTTCTCTCCTAACGCTGAACGGCGAATCGAGCCAAAATCAATCGAATTAAGATCCCTTTGGGCCTGGATTGCCCCATCCCGATCCAGCAGCATATTGAGAACACCGTGCTGGTTGTTTCGCATCATGCGGTTGTTAAATTGGGATAGATCTATCCCTGTTCCCACTACCGCGATGGGCCGGCCGTCTTTGCGCATGACCGCGTTGATCCAGACCTTGGTCTTTTTGAGATGACGGTCCGTATCGACATTCAGTTGATAGTCCTGGACATGTTCCAGTGTGAGATAAAACCAGGCGTCTTTTTCTATTCCACGGCCCAGGGTGTAGCTGGGCTTTTCAAGCGGGTGGCTGGTGTCCTGATCGGTGTAGTAATAGTGACCCGACCCCGCAATGACAATAAAGTAACTGCCACCTGAGAAAAGCGTACGAAAGGACTCCAATTCCTGGCGGGCCGCGGCACGCTTGACGGGATTGGCTTCTGCATGCACCCAATCGATGATTGCGCCTGAAGTCGCCATTTTTTGTGTCAGCACGACTTCGCGGTCTAAACCGCGTTCGATTTTTGACTTTTCATACAGGGCATTACGCTCGGCAAACCAGCCTCCCAAAGTATGTAAGGCATCGTGTGAGCGCCACACAAAGGTACCGTAGCCTATGGCTACGCCAGCAACCAAAATACTGATAATCAGTAAACTGAAACGCCTTCGCAGTGACAAATGGCTGAATATCGACAACACTGGGCTCTCTTGATTCAGGTGTGCTGATCCTTAAGTGTGTGCCTGATTTTCAGATAGTTGTATGCCTATCGGAATTGAAGCTGATCCAGATCATGAATCAATGGTTATCAGGTATAAGGAGAATAAC
>CAZAWX010000476.1:0-2058 GCA_964488985.1 uncultured Ectothiorhodospiraceae bacterium | reverse complement strand
GGCAGCAGTAAAATAACTCCGACTGCCGCTGGCATCAGCAACAACCCTGCCAGGGTGGGGGTATAGCCCTGCACCAGTTGCCCGAACACCGGAATCAGGTAGGTGGTAGAAAAATTCCCAACCCCATACACCAGTGCCACCACGGCTGCCGCCGCAAAACGATAGTTACCGAGTAGACGCAAATCCAGCAGTGAGGCCCCGGGGCGCGATTGCGATGCAATGAATCCGCTACCACTCAGTAGGCCAACGCCGAGCAGGATTAAGATTTGATTTGACCACCACCCATATCGCTGACCATTGGCAATCGCCCACATCAAACACACAAGACTGGTACACAACAGGCCATAGCCAAGCAAGTCAAAGTGTTGACGTGGACCCTGATGCTTTTCCACCGGCATAAAAAAAGCGCCCATGCCCAAAGACACCACAACCAGCACCAAAGGCACATAAAAAATATACCGCCAACCCAAGGTATCGATGGTGATCCCGCCGACCACGGGACCAAGACCCAGCGCCAGCACCAGGCCGACCCCGTAAATCCCCATGGCGGTACCACGACGCTGTATAGGGAATACCCGCAGGATGTTGACCATAACCAGCGGTTGCACAATACCCGCGGCAAAGCCTTGCATTACGCGCCCAACCAGAACAAATTCAAGCGTCGGACTGCCCGCACACAGCAGCGCCCCCGCGGCAAACAAAATCAACACCAGGGTAAAGGACAGCCGCGAGCCAAACACCGAAACAAACCAGGCATTCAACAACTGACTGGCGGTCATGGTGGCAATAAATGCAGTGGCCAGAAATTGTGCCATGTCCTGGCCTACGCCAAAGGCGCCCATGACATTGGGTACTGCCACATTGGCGACCGTCCCCATCAGGACCATGGTAAATGCGGCGCACATACCCGTGGCGGTCACCAGCCAACGGTAGGCCGGTCCGTAGCGCTGAAAAAGATCGTCAATATCCTCCGACATGGATTCGTACTTCCACCATCATTCCCGGATACAAACGTTGTTGGCTATCTTTGACACTAATACGAACGGGCAGGCGCTGGGTGATCTTGGTAAAGTTTCCACTCGGATTTGGATTTGGCAATAACGCAAAATTGGCCGTGGTGCTACTGCCGATACTCAACACCTGACCGGAGAAGGTTTCATCAGGATAGGCATCAACAGAAATGTCCACACTCTGCCCCTTTTTCAGCCGCCCAATCTGGGTTTCCTTGATATTCGCTTCTACCCAAACGTGATCCGGCTCGTGCAGCATGGCGAGACGTTGGCCCGGGCGAACATATTCGCCGACTTCAACGAAGGTTTTATCAACGATCCCAGTCAAAGGGCTGCGTATGGTCCGATCATTGAGATCCAATTGTTGCTGGGACAATTTCGCTGTCAGTGCTTCACGCCGGTACCTGAGCATATCCAGTTCTTTATCCAGGACCTTGAGGCTGTTTTCTTCCGCACGGGCTTCACTCAACCGTGAAGTCGCTTCCAGAAAGCCGGCTTTGGCGCCGCGATACTCGCTCTCGACACGGCGCGCTTCAGCACGGGCCTGGTCAAGTTGTTGCTTTGGGATCACCCGCTTGGCGAACAAGGACCTTGCCCGGTCGAGTTCTGATTTAGCCAGCTCCAATTGCGGTTCCAGGGCTGCTACCGTTGCAGACGCGGCATTGGCCATCTGTGATTGGGTCTCAAGGCGGCTGGTGGTACGCATTTTCGTCAAGAGTCGTTTTGCCTCGAGGCGCTTGGATTCTGATTCAGCACCACGCACTTGTGCTTTGAGTTGGGAAATCAGCAACTGCGACTCACGGGCATCGACACGCATGAGGATTTCTCCATGCTTGACCCGGTCGCCTTGCTCCACATCAAGTGCAGTAAGCCAACCGGCCACCCGACTACTGATCGTTACCAGATCACCGCTGATGCGGGCATCAATCTCATCCACGTAAACCAGACGCTGCTGTGTCTCGCGGAATATAAAAATGATGCCACCCACCACCAGTCCCAGGATCACCAAACGTTGGGCAATACGTCCAAAAGCAGCGCCACGGGATCG
>CAZAWX010000475.1:0-2068 GCA_964488985.1 uncultured Ectothiorhodospiraceae bacterium | reverse complement strand
ATTTTTTCGACCTCCCTGACCAACAATCGATGCACCTTGTAGTGATTGTCCAGTCCCGGATAGCCACAGGCCGCCATGACCGCTTCCTCGCGCTTAAAATGGGTTTGAGTGTAGGCCATCAAACGATCCAACAGGCTGGCAATCTGCTCCCCGGTCTCACCGTCGGCCAACGCCCTGCGGCTATCATTGAGCAACGCCAGTAAGTGCTGATGATCGTGGTCAATTGCCTCGACTCCGACACTGAGATCCCGCGTCCACTTCACCGTCCTGTCTGCCTTCACAGCCCCCTCCATCTGCTGATCGTCACCGGCCATATTTGGCGCCGCCAAAATTCCCCTTACCTGCCGTGCCAGTTCCTCCAGGCTGTAGGGTTTACTGAGCAGGTTGGCACTGAACCGTGCCTGGCCATTTGCGGTGGGAATTTTATCGCTGTAACCCGAGTTAAGCAGCACTCTCAGTCCGGGACACCTGGCACAGGCGCGCTCGGCCAGTTCGTAACCATTCATTCCCTGCGGCATCACCACATCGCTGAACAGCAGATCCACGCCAACACCTTCGTCCAAGATCTCAAGCGCTCGTAAGCCATTCCCCGCGGTCAGCACCCGGTAGCCCAGGCTTTCCAACCATTCCCGGGCCAGTGTCAGTAGATCCGGTTCATCATCGACCACCAAAATGGTTGCGCCTCCCGGTGAGGATACCGCTGACGGTTCCTCTGCCGGTTTGTCTGCCGGTTCCTGAACGTCAACAGTTTCGATTCCACGGGGCAGGTAAAGATCGAGTGTGGTGCCTAGGCCCTTGTGTGAGTCGATCGTGATGTAGCCAGCGGAGCGTTTGGTAAATCCATACACCATCGCCAATCCCAAACCTGTCCCCTTACCAGGAGATTTGGTTGTAAAAAACGGTTCGAAAACCTGATCTTTCTGCGCCGGTTCAATACCCGCTCCCGAGTCACTCACAGACAGTTGCACATACTCACCCGGCATCGCCCCCTTATTCAGGGCGCAGAATTTTTCATCCAAAACACAATTGCGTGTTGTTATCGTCAACCGCCCACGACCATCCATAGCGTCCCTGGCGTTGACCACCAGATTGAGCAGGGCATCTTCGAAATCCCCACGATCTATCCGCGTCGACCAGAGTTCCGCATCGAACCGGTATTGCACTTTGATTTCCGGCGTCACTGCCCGAGCTAACATGTCGGTGTACGTTTCGATCACACTATTGAGATTATACGCCGCTTCCTGATGCGCCTGACGACGCGAGAAGCCGAGCAGTTGTTGCGTCAAATCGGCAGCACGCTGGGCAGATTTACGTATGGATTCGATTCGGCGGCCGATAGCACTGTTGTTTTCATACTGGGATGCCATGAGGCTGGCCTGGCCAAGAATCACACCGAGAATATTATTAAAATCGTGGGCAATACCACCCGTCAATCGACCCAGAGCCTCCATCCTGCGCGCCCCCTGCAAAACCATCTCCTGGCGCTTGCGCGCGGTAATATCGACCATGCTGACGCAGACTGCTTGGAACGCCTCTGGCGTTTCGGGTATTTGAAATGACAGGAGTGCATCGACAGTACCCCCGTCGAGGGTGCGGAATGTCGCTTCAGAGCGAAACACCTGATGCTTGTCCCAGATGGCGATCACTTCTTCAATGAACACCTCGATGGCGCCGGGGCCGAATCTGCTGGCGATACCTTTGAGCAAGTCATCTTCCTCCGCAGCTTTAAACATTCGGATTACGGCCAGATTGACATGGCGCACCTTGATCAAAGCGGCCAGTTCCCACGCCTTATCGGGGCGTTCCTGCAAATAGGGATAAATGTCGGTGACACCTTCATGGCGTAATGTCTGCAACGCCTTGTAGAGTTCCGTCATATCCTCATTCCACAGGGCTATGTCGGCGTTTTCAAACAAACTCCTGTACCGGGCTTCGCTGTCCTTAAGTTTAGCTGTGACAGCCTCCAAGTGCTGTTCACGTTTTTTGTTTTCGTCTAGCCGTATCGGGATCCAGCGCCGGACCAGTACAAACAGAATGACTACGGCCGTGGCCGCATTCACCAGCTTCG
>CAZAWX010000474.1:0-2079 GCA_964488985.1 uncultured Ectothiorhodospiraceae bacterium | reverse complement strand
CCTATTTATGCCATTCTTGTCACATGTCTCGATTAGCTCGACTAGTGATCCCCGGCTACCCGCACCACGTAACCCAGCGGGGAAACCGTCGCGCCCGAACATTTTTTGAAGATGGCGACTATGCCCTGTATGAGTTTTTATTGCGTGAAGCGGCAGAAAAAGCCGAGGCAGAAATATGGTGTTACTGCCTGATGCCCA
Source organism: uncultured Ectothiorhodospiraceae bacterium (assembly GCA_964488985.1). Lineage (GTDB taxonomy): Bacteria > Pseudomonadota > Gammaproteobacteria > HK1 > HK1 > CAZAWX01. Next base: position 1,881 of record CAZAWX010000474.1, on the reverse strand, counting down.
ACCATGTCCATATCATCCTGGTCCCCTCGGATAAGGATGGCTTGCGTCGCACTTTTGCCGAGGCGCACCGGCGTTATACGAGATATATCAACACCCGAATGGGCGTGACAGGACACTTGTGGCAGGGCCGATTTGGCTCGGTGGTGATGGATGAAAAGCACTTGGCGCATGCCGTACACTACGTTTCACTCAACCCTGTTCGTGCCGGATTGGTTGAACGGGCGCAGGACTGGCCCTGGTCAAGTGCTGCCTGCCATCTATCGGGTCGTGACAGCAAACTGGTAAAAGTCGCCCCCGTACTTAGCCGTTATGGTGATTTTGCCACTTTTCTGGATCAGAAAGAGGATAATTCTGATGCTTTCAAGGCACTTCGCCAGTCAGAAACAACAGGTCGCCCTGCCGGCTCAGACAGTTGGATTGAAAAGCTCGAAGTGTTGACTGGCCGAAAACTGAAGCCCCTGAAACGCGGCCCAAAAGCTAAGGCAGGGGATGAGAGTTAAACGTATTTAGTAAACTGTCACCGTTTTATGTCAACAGATTCAGAACCGTCCAAAGGTATATTTTCGTTGCATCGGCCATGTCATTGATTTCAACAAATTCGTTTGTTGAGTGGGCCTGGGCAGTTGCCCCTGGACCAAAGACCACGGTCGGAAACCCCAGGTTAGGCGCATCAGTACCACCGAAGAAGGAACTGATTGTCCCATCACCCCCAATGATGGCTGCATAGGATTTTATTACGGATTGCACTACCGGATTATCGATCGGAATGTCCAGCGGTGAGATGTTCAGGGTCGGACCTTTGATCTCGTAGCTAAATCCTGCAACCGTTTCAGATAGCGGATCAAGAAGGAGGCGGTACTCTTCGAGCACGTTTTCCATGGTTTCGCCTGGAAGGGTACGGCGGTCTACTTCGAGTTCACAGAAGTCGGGAACGGTCGATAAAATCGTTCCGCCCTGTATCACACTCGGGCACGACGAAGCGTGACCACAAATCGGGTGTGTGTTTCTAGTCTTCAGTTCCTTGTTGTAGCCGTTGAATGCCTCGATGACCTTGGCCATGGCGGCTATAGCATTGATACCCATTTCCGGTTGACTAGAATGCACAGCTTTACCCAAGGTATGGATACGAAAACCAAGCTGACCCTTGTGGGCCGGACAGATAATCATGTCGGATGGCTCACCGATGATGCCGTAGTTGGCCCACGGACCATGCTCACCCAGGTCTCGCGAACCGATCATCATGTGCTCTTCGTCGACCAGTCCCGTAATCAACAAGTCACCGTTGAGTTGGGTGTCGGTTTCGCGAAGCATGCGCACGACCTCAAGGTAGGCGGCAAGGCCCGCCTTCATATCACATGCACCACGGCCGTAGACCCGGCCGTCGGCCACTCTGGCCTGGAGCGCGTCAGGGTAGTTGTCCGTCCCTACGGTATCAAGATGGCCGGAAAGCATCAGCGACGGTCCGCCCCCTTTGCCCTTGAGGACGCCCCAGACGTTGGGACGCCCGGGAGCAACTTCCCGTGTCCCCACCTGCAAACCGAGATCGGACATACGATCAAGATAAAACGCCGCCATTTCCTGTTCGCGGTGGCCTGGCATAACGTCGTCATCGAACGGATTAATGCTGGGTATTCTGATCATTTCCGATAGGTCGGAAACCAGCCGTTCACGATCCAGCAGGGCAAAGATGGCGGGAACAGGCCCGCCATGATTCAGCGGTTTATCTGAATTAATTGTAGATGCGTCCGACATCTTGCTTCCTCGTTATACGTTCTCACGCGTGCTCACAGTGTGTTATCCGTCAATAACGATCAACTCAATTGGGGCCTTGTCCAGGCGTTCCAGGCCGTTGCCCGTCATTAGAAAACTTCCCCCCAGCAG
>CAZAWX010000473.1:0-2102 GCA_964488985.1 uncultured Ectothiorhodospiraceae bacterium | reverse complement strand
GTCCACAGATGCGTGTAAGCCAGTGCCAGGCGGTAGGCCAGTTGATCGTTGGTGCTTGAACCACCATGCCCGCCTTCCATATTTTCGTAATACCAGACCTGCTGGCCGTATTCCTGCATGCGGGCTGCCATTTTTCGCGCATGGCCCGGGTGGACCCGGTCGTCACGGGTCGAGGTGTAGAAAAATACGGCGGGATAGTTAACACCTGCTACCAGATTCTGGTAGGGCGAATAGGTCTTGATGTACGCCCACTGGTCCGCAATGTCGGGATTGCCATATTCGGCCATCCAACTGGCTCCGGCCAGCAATTTGTGGTAACGCTTCATATCCAGTAGTGGTGAACCGCAGATGACTGCCGCATAAAGCTCGGGACGGCGCGTCATGGTCGCGGCGACCAGTAATCCACCATTGGACCTGCCTTCTATGCCCAGGTGTCTGGCTGAGGTGATATTGCGTTTGAACAGGTCCTCGGCCACCGCCTCAAAATCCTCGAAGGCACGGGGTCGGTTTTCTTTTAAGGCAGCCGCATGCCAGGCGGGACCAAACTCACCACCGCCACGGATATTGGCCAATACAAAAATTCCTCCCCGATCCAGCCAGAGTTTGCCATAAGCACCGGACAAATGTTCATAAGAACCGGAATAGGATGGTGTCAATGCATTACGAAATCCACCGTAGGAAAAGATATGCGTGGGTGTTTTGCCATCCAGTTTCACAGCTTTGGGTAGCACCACGAAATATGGCACTCTGGTGCCGTCTGCCGATGTGGCGAAATACTGTTCGACCCGGTAACGACTGCCATCAAACGTTGGTGTCTGGCTCTTTAATTTCTGTGGCTGCCAGTCCGTGGCTGCGACATGGTATAAGGCGGGTGGACTGGTAAAGGACTCATAATGTGCAAAGAAGTCACCGCTGACGTCATCGGTACTGGTGATCCCGATGGAGCCATTATCCGGGAAGCTCACCGATGCCCGTTCCCAGCGCCCCTCTTTGCCCGGATTGTAGCGATAGATCTTGCCGCGAACATTTTCCAGTACACTTACCAATACGGTGTTATCGGTTGCAATCACGTCTTGTACAACGGTCATGTCATCAGGCTCGATCATGACATCGATCACACCATGGTCACCGGCCAGCAAGGCCGCCGTATCGGCAACCAGTACCGAACCTTGTCGATAGCTTGTGCCCTGGCGTGTCCAGTCTTCTTTGAGAGAAATGATCAAGCGCCCCTGGAAGGCCCCATTGATGGTGGCTGTCAGTGGTATGTCAAGATGTTGCTTGCTGCCATCGACCCACTGGTAACGTTCTGCTGTCCAGAAAGTTTTTCCATCGCGGACAATGTCAATATCAGCACCCGTCGAGCGCAGGCGAAAGGCGCTGGCGGAAACCGATTTTGTGCCAGCGGTATGTACCAGGGTTGCAGCGGACAAGGGTGTGCCCCGTTTCCAGCGTTTAACGATCCTGGGGTAGCCTGAGTCGGTCATCGAATGCTCGCCAAAGTTGGTGGCGACAAAAATCGTATCCGCGTCGATCCAGCTCGTGGATCCTTTGGATACGGGTAACTCGAAACCACCTTTAACAAAGGTTTTGCTGACCGAATTGAATTCACGCGTGACAACTGCGTCCCCACCACCCGGGGATAGTCGTAGCAGGCAGTTTTCGGGTTGTTTTGGCAAACAACTCATGCCTTTGAATACCCATTGCTGATGGTCCTGCCTGCTCAGGGAATCAATATCGATAACGACTTCCCAGTCCGGGGTATCACTGGCAAATTCAGCCAGGCTTGTACGTCTGAAAAGCCCCCTTGGGTTATTCTCGTCGCGCCAGAAGTTATACAGCCAGTCACCTTCCTGGTATACATCGGGAAGCCGGGAGGAAGCATTCAGTATTGCCTTGGCGTCCCGGTATAACTCATTGAACAAAGGATTGGATTCGAGACGTTCGGCGCTTGATTTATTTTCAGTCCTGACCCAGTCCAGTGCCCTTTCGCCGTCGATTTCTTCAAGCCAGAGGTAGGGGTCGGTTTCGGCCCAGGCAGTGGAAACTGCTGTCAGGCCAAGTATGAAAATCAGGCTGTTTAAGCGCATTTTGTAATCCTGTGA
>CAZAWX010000472.1:0-2107 GCA_964488985.1 uncultured Ectothiorhodospiraceae bacterium | reverse complement strand
ATTGCCGATTGCCATGGACCAGATCGCCGACAGTGGCATAGGTGATTGAGGAGGAAAAGGCAAAGGGGTCAGGTGTTGAATTGCCAGTTTATAGAATAGATTCAAGTTAGTATCCTCTGCCACGATGTGTTCATCCACTGTGCATGGTGGATTACATTACTAACAGACATATGCCGAGCCACTCAGAGCCTTGCGGATAATATCACCGTCAACCTGATTTAAGATACTCGCCATCACCAGCGGCATACCAACTCTTTGCCATCACAGTCGCCTGCGCAATGTGGTCAACCGATTCTTCAGGTTACAGACAATTGCGGCATCATCGTTGCTATTACCCGTGTCCTGCACGAGTTACCGCCCGATACTAACGCCTGTTGCTGCTGGTAGTGAATCATTGCCAGTTAAACTATATAACAAACACTTGAACATGTGTTTAAGTGTGCTATATTTCTAGTATGGACCCACAAATAACACCCCCACAACTTCCCGTCCTCAACGACGACCAGACAATGCTGCTTGCGGAGATGTTCCGATTGATGGGTGATCCTACTCGCCTGCGAATCATTCTGGCCTGCCTGCAGGGGCCAACTCCGGTGGGTACTATCGCCTCCAATCTTGAACTATCCCCTTCTCTGGTGAGCCACCATCTGCGATTGTTGCGGGCGGCACGGGTACTGCGTGGGCAGCGCCGGGGCAAGCAGATCCTCTACGCGGTCGCCGATGAACACATTAGTTGTGTAATTGCGGACATGCTGGAGCATGTGGTTGAGCCTTCAGCGCAGGCGGAGTCTTGAAATGGTGGCCTGCAGGCATTGCGAAAAGGCAAATTCTGATTTACAGGACAGTCGATTTCGCCGCGTCCTCTGGCTGGCCCTTGTGGTCAATGCAATCATGTTTTTCGTGGAGATTATTACCAGCTGGCTCAGTGGTTCAGCAGCATTGCAGGCCGACGCATTGGATTTTCTCGGCGACAGTTTGAGTTACGTCATCAGCTTGTCGGTGCTGGGAATGGGGCTTCGTGCGAGAGCCAGCGCAGCGTTGTTCAAGGGCACAACCATGGCGGCTTTTGGCGTGTGGGTACTGGGAACCGCGACGTACCGGATTTTTTCCGGGATCCCACCTGAAGCCGGGTTGATGGGAACAATCGGTCTGTTGGCATTATTGGCCAATGTCGGGGTCGCCGTAGTGCTGTTTCGTTACCGGGATGGAGATAGTAACCGGCGCTCCATATGGTTGTGTAGTCGTAACGACGCGGTGGGAAATATCGCAGTCTTGCTGGCCGCAGCCGGGGTTGTTACGACCGCAAGTCGGTGGCCGGATCTGATCGTGGCAGGCATTATTGCAGCGCTCAATCTGAGTGCTGCCCAGCAGGTCACCCGGCAGGCGCTGGTAGAACTCAAGTCAACTGCAGCGGTGGTCACAAGCGGTGATTAAGTCTTCCATTGATGACGAGAGTCAGCGGTGAAAACACCTTTGACCATTGGTCGTTTGGCGAAGGCTACTGGCGTTAATGTCGAGACAGTCCGGTATTATCAGCGTATTGGCCTGATTTATGAGCCGGAGAAACCTCTCCAGGGGTTTCGGAACTATCGCACGGAAACCATCGGTCGTATCACTTTTATCAAACGTGCCCAGAAATTGGGGTTTTCACTGACTGAGATTAGTGAGTTGCTGGAACTTGGCGATGGGCATTGTGCGGATGTGCGCTCCCGCGCCGAGGAGAAACGCGCCCGTGTTGATGCCCGGATCAACGAGTTAAAGGGGCTGCTTGCAACTCTCGATGATCTCATTGGCGCCTGCCGAGAAGGCCGTGACGATACCCTTTGCCCCATCGTGGAATCCCTGGTCGGCAACGCGGTAAGGCGAGGCAGGCCGTCCTGAAAATGCAGCGGCTCAGATGTTCACATAGACACATTTACGGGTAATCATAGACTATAAATAATAACAGCCTATACCCATCCATGTAATTGCCCGGGTAGTTCCAATACTGTGAAATTCTACGCAGCCAGATTTGCATTGTGGCGAAAGTGGGCCTCCATATCACGGCGCACGCGCACGGCATCACGCGTAGTATCGACGTGCACATCGTCCCAGGTAATGCTTTGTC
>CAZAWX010000471.1:0-2131 GCA_964488985.1 uncultured Ectothiorhodospiraceae bacterium | reverse complement strand
CGTCATTCCGGACAAGCGCAGTGCGATCCGGAATCTTCCTGCCGGGCGGACATTCACGTCCACCGTCTCGATGTGTGAATTGCCGCCCGCGTCTCATGGCCATAAATTCATCTTTTTCAGCAGCGCCTGGAAACGCGGGTTATCGCGTATCGGGTCGTAGACATCCATGCGTTTCATGTGAATAGCATACGAATCGCCTGCCGCGAAGCCCTTTTCCAGCGAGTCCAGCGCCAGATCCGGTTCATTTAGAAGTATCAGGTAAATGCCCTTCCCCATCACCCCGTCTGGCATGACATCATCCTGCGCAATCATTGCCAGCGCCTTGTCTTTCAGCGCGGGGTTTTCCAGCGCATCGACCACCGCCAGGTCGATGGTGGGATCATAATTGGTAACGGTTGCCTGTTCATTGAAGTTTGCACGTGCCTGGTCAAAACGGCCGGTCAAGAGGTTGAGGGTTGCGAGGTTGCCAATCGCTGCCTGGAAGTGTGGATCAAGTGCCAGTGCTTGCTGGTAATACTTGAAAGCCTCTTGCTTGCGGTCGGAGTACATCAAAAACCAGCCCATATCGTGTGGCATGATCGGGGCCAGCGGATCGGCCCGGCGAGCCAGCCGGAGTTCATCCAGCGCGGCATCCAGGCGCCCTTCGGCGGCCAGCAGTTCACCATACCACTGGTGTGCGGTGGCATAACCCGAATCGATCGCAATGGCTTTATTAAAATCTTCCTGAGCACCTTTGAGGTCATAGTCATACATGAACTTGATATAGGCTGAGGTGGTCAGCGCCCCGGCGGATTCGGGGTTAATCATCAGTGCTTTTGCAATGGCCTCGTGGGCGAGCGGTATGTATTCTTTAAGGGGCCCGGCACCGTATTCCGGTATCAACACGTAGGCATCTGCCAGTGCCGCCCAGGCCTGACCAAAACCGGGGTCCATCGCAACCGCCTCGCCAAGGGGCCCGGCAGATGCGAGCAATGATTCGGGTGAGCGCTGGTTCCAAAGGTGGCGGCCCAGCAGGTATTTGTTATAGGCATCCACATTGGCTGTTGAGCGACTGTGGATAGTGGCCTGCTCGTTGCTGCTCAGGGTCACCTTGAGCGCCGTGACAATGGCCTGCGCGATCTCGTCCTGGACGGCAAAAATATCATCCAGTTGACGCGTGTAGGTCTGGGACCACAGGTGGGTGTCGGTGTTGACCTCGATCAACTGCGCGGTCACCCGGATGCGGTCGCCGGCTTTGCGGACGCTGCCTTCCAGCACGTGATCGACCTTGAGTTCCTTGCCAATTTCTGCCAGTTTCCTGGTGCTGCCCTTAAAGGTGAACGAGGAGGTGCGAGATGGCACGCGCAGGCCTTTCACCTGTACCAGCACGTTCAGCAATTCTTCGGAAATACCTTCGGAAAAGTATTCGTTGTCCTTGTCATCGCTCATGTTGACGAACGGCAGCACGGCCACGGATTTCTCGGCCCCGGCTACCGCTGCCGGGGTCGGAGTCATTTTCCCTCCGGCATTTTGGGATTGCCCCGCAGGTTGCCGGGAAAATGACTCCGACCCAGTGTCATGGGCAAACTTGTCCCAGGCGAAATACCCCAACGCCAGCGCCATCGCGATGATGATCGCGCGGTTCATTTTTTGCCCTGTTTGCGCGGTGATGGATTGCGAACGATGGACATCTTTTTCCTTTTTAATACCTTCAGGTGTCACTTCAAAAGCCCATGCAAAGAACAAAGCCAGTGGAAAACCCAGTGCCAACACCAGCATGATGACCTTGAACACCCAGCCGGGCGCGGCGATATTATTCAGCACCACGTCGGCCACCTGCAACAGCAACCATGCGACCACGGCATAGGCGATGCCGACCTTGAAGACGTTGCGGCGTTTTAATTCTTCAAAAAAATTCATCGTGTGCTTACTCCGCTGTTCCAGTGATGCTGGTCTTCGTCATTCCGGGACCGCGGGTAGTGGGACCCGGAATCCATGTCGGAATACCATAGATGGGCCCCGGGTCCGTCATGCCGGGCTACGACCCGGTACCGGGGCGACGAAGGGTTCCGTCATTCCGGACAAGCGTAGCGCGATCCGGAATCCATTTCGGAATACCAAAGATGGACCCCGGGTCAAGCCCGGGGCGACG
>CAZAWX010000470.1:0-2148 GCA_964488985.1 uncultured Ectothiorhodospiraceae bacterium | reverse complement strand
GTATCACGTGACGACCTGGCGTCGCTGTTGAATTTTCAACGCAGGGTTGCGGCGTTGTTACAACGTACGGTGACAGGGGTGACGCAATTGGGCGCAGATACGGCAAATGCGGATTCTTCCACAATGGGCAAGACACTAAAATCCATTGCGGCCGGACTCACCGCACTGGCGATTGACCTGGAACACGCGGATGCAGCGCCGACCACAGGCCAACACGATTTGCTGAACCATGAAGCCGCCAGGCTTGAGCAGGTCATGAGCGACGACTGAGCCCCCTGCGAGCAGAGATTATTGATGCGCCTGGTGGGCGCAGGCCGGGCACAATAAGTGCCTGGTAACCACCCACGCCGCGAATTGGTCTCAATTCACTCAATGGTGTAGGCTTGCCACCAATATTGGACGGAACTCCCATTGATGTTCATTTTTAAAGAACTCAGGCGCCGTAACGTTTTTCGCGTGGCCGCAGCCTACCTGGCCGGGGCATGGCTTCTCATTGAGGTCGGACAGACGCTACTTCCGCTGTATGGATTTTCGGATTCAGCGATCCGCCTGGTCGTCACATTGCTGGCCATCGGTTTTCCATTAATCCTGATCCTGTCCTGGGTCTTTGAGCTGACACCCGAGGGCTTCAAACTGGAGAAGGACGTCGACCGTTCAGTTGCCTTAACCCAGCATACGGGTAAAAAACTTGATGGCGTCATTATTGTGTTACTGGCGCTGGCGCTTGGTTACTTTGCGATTGACAAGTTTGTGCTCGAACCCGCACGCGAAGCTGCACTGGTCGAGACCACGACCGCAGAAGTGACCGAGCAGATCAGTGAGTCACGGAAATTAAAGCAGTCGGAAAAATCGATTGCCGTGTTGCCATTTGTCAACATGAGCCCGAACCCGGATGATGAATATTTCAGCGATGGGCTGACCGAGGAATTGATCGGGGCGCTGGCGAAAGTCAGGGATTTGCACGTCACGGCGCGCACCTCGGCGTTCGTTTTCAAGGGCACAAACCTGGATATCCGTGATGTCGGTCAGCAATTAAATGTCAGGACCGTACTCGAGGGCAGCGTCAGGAGGGACCAGGACAATGTCCGCATCACTGCCCAGTTAATCAACGTTGAAGACGGCTTCCATCTCTGGTCTGAGTCCTACAATCGCCAGCTGGAAAATGTGCTGGTGTTGCAGGGATCACTCGCCAGGGCTATTGTCGCAGCCTTAAAGATTCAGCTTAGACCGGCCACCGAGAAGCAATTCAGTAGTGGTGCAACCATCAACCCGGAAGCGTACGACCTGTACCTGAAGGGCCGTTATCACTGGGCGCACATGAACACCAGTGGTTTTCAGCACAGCATAGACGCATTCCAGAAAGCGATCATCGCAGATCCTGCTTACGCGCCACCCCACGCCGGTCTGGCGACAGTCTACAGTTTCATGGGTTATTTTGGGATCATGCCACCCCGTGAAGCTTTCCCCATATCTGTCACTGAAGCAGAAGCAGCACTGGCGCTGGACCCTGGGTCATCCGAAGCACTGGTTGCGCGCGGCATGGCATCGCTGGTTTACGATTGGGACAGGAAACGGGCGCGTGATGATCTCACGCGGGCGCTGGAGTTGAGTCCCAATGATTCCATGAACCATTGGGCGTGGTCCGAATACCTGGTAGTTGAAAGTCCCGCGTTGGCACTCGAGGCTGCCAAAACCGCGCTCTCTCTTGATCCCCTGTCGCTGCCGATTATGAACCTCCTGGCCTTCAACTACCTGGTTCTGCACAGGTATGAGGATGCCATCAGGATGGATGAAGAAATGCTCAGCCTGAATCCGAACTTCTCCGCTGCCCACTGGAACCTGGGTATCATCTCCATGCTGCAGGGGCATTTCGAAGTTGCGATCAAAAAACTCAGGCTGTCGGTAGAAACCTCCGGTCGCATACCGCCAACCCTGGCCTTTCTGGCTCGCGCCTATGCAGAATTTGGCGATGAAAAACAAGCGCATACAATCCTTGAGGAACTCAAAAATCTCAGTGAAAATCCAGGCCATGGTTATACACAGCCATTGCAGATTGCCTTTGTATATGAGGGACTGGGCCAGCGAGATAGTGCCCTCGACTGGTTGGAGCGGGCGGTTGAGGAACACGATGGCTGGCTGGTATATCTG
>CAZAWX010000469.1:0-2167 GCA_964488985.1 uncultured Ectothiorhodospiraceae bacterium | reverse complement strand
ATGACGTTCTCGGGGGCCGGGATGACGTTGGTGGATTCCGGGCTTGCCCCGTACCATCACCTCGAAGCAAATGTGATATTCTTGCACTTCGATTGTGTGACCCCCGTAGCAAGGAAATCCATTGATGACAATGTTTGAAAAACTGAATGCAATGCGCAACCACGGTGGACCGGTACAAACCCATGGTCTTGATGATGAAACCTTGCGGCGTTTTGCAGAAAGTGACCCGAGACTGCCCGCTGCTGTTGACGCTGCCTACACTGACTTTCTCAGTCTGCTGGATGAAATGCCGGAACTGGTGGCCTTGCCGGAGAGTGAACTGACCGCGGCCGTACAACAGGGATTCATCAATTTTTACCCGGCTGACGCGGTCAACCCGTACGTGGCGCTGGCCGGACTCGGGCCGTGGATCGTCAGCTCACGCGGTGCGGTACTCTACGAGTGTGGTGGTTATGGCATGCTGGGTTTTGGCCATGCCCCTGACAATGTCTTGGGCGCCATGAACCAAAAACAGGTCATGGCCAATATCATGACACCCAGTTTCAGCCAGAAACGTTTTCTGGATGCCTTGCGCCATGAAGTCGGTCATCGCCGTGGTGCCTGTCCTTTTGAACATTTTTTCTGTCTGAACAGTGGTTCCGAAGCCGTCACGCTGGCCGCACGTATTTCAGATATCAATGCGAGGCAAAAGACCGACCCGGGGGGCGAACACGCCGGGGAGTCCATCCGCATACTGGGTCTGAAAAGTGCTTTCCACGGCCGCACGGACCGGCCGGCACGTTTCTCTGATTCCACCCGTGAAACCTATTGCAAATACCTCGCCAGCTTCCGTGACCAGGATAACCTGTTGACCGTTGAGGCCAATAACATCGAACAACTGGAGCAGGTGTTCGAATATGCCAAATGCAACAAGTTGTTTATCGAGGCCTTTTTCATGGAGCCTGTGATGGGTGAAGGCAACCCTGGCCAGTCGATCACGCCCGAGTTTTATGCCCGTGCGCGCGAATTGACCAGCGACCACGGCGCTTTACTGTTGGTCGATTCGATCCAGGCCGGTTTACGTGGCCACGGTGTATTGTCAATCTGTGACTATCCCGATTTTGAGAATCTTGCGGCACCAGACATGGAGACCTATTCCAAGGCACTCAATGGCGGCCAGTATCCATTGTCCGTGTTGGCTCTGAGCGCAAAAGCCGGCACCCTGTACCGTGCCGGGGTCTATGGCAACACCATGACCACCAACCCAAGGGCGCTGGATATTGCTGTTGCCGTGCTCGGGAGCATCACACCCCAGCTACGGCAGAACATCGAAGAACGCGGCAGTGAACTGGTGGAGAAGCTCATCGCGCTGCAAAACGAGCTGCCCGGATACATTACCAAAGTCCAGGGCACCGGTCTGCTGCTCAGCGCTGAACTCAACCCGGATCGTTACAAAAACTTCGGTGCCAACTCAAGCGAGGAATACATGCGCGAGCACGGTATCAATGTGATCCACGGTGGCAAGAACGCATTACGTTTTACACCACCGTTTGATATCACCAGCGAGGAAGTGGACCTGATCATTGCAGCCACCCGCGATGCCATTGTCAATGGCCCCGTCAAGGCAGTGGAAACGGCCAGCGAAGCAGCGTAAGGATCATTAATACATTCCCGTTGCTTTTTGTCGGCAACATCAGACTCGAGCCGGATATTCCCTCCGGAGGCACGCCATGAACCCATCCATGGAGACTCGGAGCCAACTTCCATATTGGCTACATTCTCAGGCGGGAATATCCACCCCGTGTCTCATTGGGGTTATGGTAAAAGTAGTCTCTCCATAATCAGGGGCAACAAGAACATACCCAGTATCATCACGCTGCCGCCAATCACGTTTGCCAGCACCGACAGCACCAGTTTCATCACCGATGTATCAGCCCGGTAGTTATCGTCATTGAACGCCTGGGTTTGCATATCCGTTACATGACCGCTCTGAACACGGGTGGCCTGAGATTGCGTGCCTGATTGTGGTTGGAAAATTACCCTTTGCATCGTAGCTCTCCTGTTGCTCAGTAACAGGAAAACACAGCGTGTTCTCAAAGCATGAGAAATAAGCTTTCAGTCGAACTGAAAGAGCAAAGGTAGATTCCCCCGGCTAAAGCCGGGGTCCTTACCGTTTCAAATCCATTCG
>CAZAWX010000468.1:0-2168 GCA_964488985.1 uncultured Ectothiorhodospiraceae bacterium | reverse complement strand
CTAACGTCTCGCGTCAGCGGTCAGCAAAACGCGTAGCGATTTGCTGATCCGACTGCATGCGTTTGTTAGGCACACGTTTGTACATTGTTAAATTATATAGAGAGTTCATCCGGTAACGGTTCACGATGTTCAACCCAAGTCTCGGGTATATCGTCGGCAGATAAGGCTACGATTCCACCAACAATTGCACACATCGTATCCCGGTCTCCCTCTGCCTCAAGCGTTTGCCAAATCGCCTCTTCAAAGCTATCCAGGTTATGAGCTGCACACCATAGACAAAATGGAACTGTATCCTGAGCGGAGACTTGCCATCCCGTCCCTAGTCGTTCAACTGCCTGATCAAATTCACTGGATCGAATCTCGATTGCCGTTTGAATACCCTCTCGCGTTCTTCCTTCAGGTACATGCCTCAATACTTCGGAAAGGAACAATTCGCCATCTGGCATGTTTTCACTGCTGGCCATTGCTGCTGCTACAGAAACTGCAATGGCGCCGGCCTGGCCTTCGGCATGAGCATGTGTAATAACAGCCGATTTTTGAGCCTCCGTCGCCGCCACTCTAAGATTGCCTTTAAAGAACGCGCCAATGGGCGCAGCACGCATAGCAGCGCCGTTCCCAAAAGAGCCGCCTTCGAACATTTGCGGAGAGATTTCGCGCCAACTTTTACCTTCGCTAAGTTGTGATAGTAATATTGCAGCCCCTCGGCCGTATCCTCGGTACGGATCTTCCGCGAACCTTTCGGCAAACAGTTCTGCCAGTGCATCTTGGTGTACTTCTTCGTGCTCTGCCAAGATCTCGACTATCGACAACGACATATGGGTATCGTCTGTCCACTCCCATAGCCCAGTGGGTAACGATCGGTCGGAGATCCGTGATGCGGTTAGTGGAGATGACACGCCTTCTCCAAATGCAGCACCCAAAGCATCACCAACGGAGAGTCCCTCAAGACTAAGAAGTGCGAATTCGAGTGATGTCATAAATTTCATTCGGATATCTCCTTTCAAATGGAGGGGCGCCTAACGCCGAGTCAAGCGGCGCAGCGAAGCTGCGTACTTGAACGCCTTGTTATGCGGCAACTTCCACATACTCGACAGAGCTGCTTGGAACCGGAATGGCTTCGCCATCCTCTTTCATCCCTTCAATATGAAATTCGATTGCTTCTTTTATTTCTTTTTCAGCTTCTTCAGTTGTCGCACCTGTTGCAACACAGCCGGGAAGGTTGGGAACATACGCTGAATAATTTGAGTTTGCCTTTTCAATAACGATCGCATATTTCATGAAACCACCTCTATTTCCAACCTGACTGTTTATAGATACTGTCCAGTGCAGTGATTTGTCAGACGACCCACCCCACGAATCTTGCGAATGCTGCGACGGATAATGCTGCCTGAGAGCCCGGCGACTCTATCGAGCTTCCATCACGCATCCGCCGAAGTCATAAGTACGCCGATCACCAACCTGCTTCCTCCAGGGGAAGAAGACGCGAGTCCTCCAGTGCGGCCGTTCGGTGACCGATTCCGGCCAGGTACTCGGCATTGGATGCGAATTCCATAAAGGCAGCGGGACTTGACTGCTCTACCAACATAGCCGCATCCCAGCGCTCACCAGTTGGCCCAATGAGGAAGCGGCCACCGCGACCGAAGAAGAGCAACTTGCCGCCAGATTTCTCAAGATGCGGCATTGTATGTCCCATGTAGAGGCGATAGGCAGCTTCCCCTGTGATGGGTACATCGGGGGCGAGTTCCGGGGTCCCAGAGTAGTCAGCTATTTCCCTATACCGTAACAGGTTTAGCATGACTACTCTGCCCGCGATTCCTCGCATGAAAAAAGCGCGACCGGACTCTTCCGTTGGCTCCAGATATGTTTGCATTATGAATCGCCTTTTCTTTACGTGAAACTGCCTGCCGCTAGCCCGCCAGGGCCGTCTGGCGTTTTAGTTAAGCGGCCCAGAAAGGCGCAGCCTTTTTGGGTCCGGTGGAGGCGCATAGCGCCAGAACGAACTTGAACGTTTTGTTAGATGAATCAGACACCTCCATCTGTTATCTTTCTAGTTTTAGCTGGATGGTCCTTCTACATGGAAAAGCTTGTTGTAGATACTCCACTTGCCACCGTCTTTAAGCAAAGATACCGTGTCCAAAAACGTCATTCCCAGATAATCATCCCGCACT
>CAZAWX010000467.1:0-2184 GCA_964488985.1 uncultured Ectothiorhodospiraceae bacterium | reverse complement strand
TAGCGCAGTGCCTGATACACCAGGTTGCGTAATTCGCGCCGCAGTGGGTAGGTGGATGAAGGGATCAGCTGGGTTAACAAAATGCAGTAGAGATCTTCCTCTGGGTCGAGCCAGAAAAAAGTGCTGGCGGCACCGCCCCAGTGATGTTCGCCGGGGGAGGTGAGGGTGTTGGCCTTGATCGGATCGATGACAACGGCGAAGCCGAGACCAAAGCCGATACCGGCGTAACTGGTTTCACTCCATACAGGCTGGCCCATAGCAGCCAGATCCTGGTTGTCCGGCAAGTGGTTCTGACGCATGAACTCGACTGTTTTGCGCCCGAGCAGTCGTTGGCCATCGAGTTCCCCGCGGTTCAGGAGCATCTGACAGAACCGACTGTAATCACGCATGCTGGCGGTAAGGCCGCCACCACCGGAATAAAGTGTTGCGGGTTGGCAAAATGGACTGTTCTGGGCGGACTCCAGTAATTTTAAGCCAGTTTGTTTTACCTCCAGTTTTGTGGGGGGCTTGAGATTGCCGACGGTACTTAAATCACCGCCGCCCGGAGGCGAATAGCAGGCGGCAAAGCGTGATTGATTTTCCGGCAAGACATGAAATCCGGCATCACGCATATCGAGTGGTCCGAAAATATGTTCCTGAAAGTACGCCTGTAATGACTGCCCTGACCAGATCTCCACCAAGCGGCCCAGTACATCCGTTGCGACGCTGTAATTCCAGGCACTGCCCGGCTGGCAGATTAAGGGGATGCGCGACAGCCTGCGAACCTGCGTTTCGAGGCTGACCGTTGCTCCCGGGAAAGCCAGTTGTTCATCGCGATACATGCCATCGACGACGTTCGTGTGCATGAAGCTGTATGTCAGGCCGCTGGTATGGGTCAGTAGATGCTGCACGGTCATGGAGGTGGCCAGGGGTTCGGTGTCGTCAATCGATGCATCACCGCCAATCCAGACCCGCAAATCGGCGAACTCGGGTAAATAACCGGCGACGGGATCATCCAACTGAAAGCAACCCTGCTCGTAGAGCATCATTGCCGCGACCGTGGTGATGGGCTTGGTCATGGAATAAATACGGACGATGGTGTCTTTTGCGAAAGTTTGTCCGCTGGTAATATCCGCCTGACCGGCGGTTTCAAAGTAGGCCACTTTGCCTTGCCGTCCGACCAGGACACTTAAGCCGGCGAGGCGCTCGCCCGTCACCTGTGCTGCAAGCCATTGGCTGATTCGGTTGAGTCGTTTGCTGCTCAGGCCGATGGATTCCGGGTTTACAAGATCTATCATTGTTTTCTCCATACGGGCTATCGCAGATGGAGCACACCGTGCTGCGGTAGCGGGCTTGCTTGAAATATCAAAACACGCGGCTGCCAAACTCAGCGTGAGGGACGAACGCGTTCCCACCAGTCCCGGAGGGCGTCGATTGAGTAGGGTGTTTCGTCGCCCAGGTTGCCGGTGAACTCACGCCATTGCGCACGGACTCCTTGCGGTACAGCGACCAGGGTTGGAATGCCTTCAGCGACGGCATTGAGAATGTCTGTGGCCAGTCCATGGCCTTGTTGTTCCTGTTCGCCGAATTTTTCCACCACAATCAAATCCATGCGTTGTGTGATTGCCCGCGCGATTGCAGCAGAGGTTTGCGCCAGGGCCTGGGTGTCGAGTGTGCAGGTGTTGTTCTCCAGACTACTCTTGGTTGGCCGGTTGATGGGAATGTGCAGGCCGGTATCAAGTTCGATGGCATCAACCCCGCCGATACAGTCGCCACCTTCCCTCAGGCTCACTTGCACAATACCGCCGACGCGCCAGCCCTGTGCCTGCAGTTCCCTGGCGAAGCGCTGCAGGAGGCCAAACTCACGTTCCTTAGAGCGATATAAAGTGCCTGCCAGACGGACCGTGGCGGTGGCGGATTGATCTGGGCCCTGGGTGGTCATTATTTGTGCCATGAGAAAATTTACGTTAAACGGGACTCACACTCGATGGCGTTAGCATAGCAGAACAACCGGTTGCACTGGGTTCTGGGCGGATGCGATTATTGGCGCTTGCCAAGGCCAAAATTCATGCTGGGCGCGACAAACAGTTTTTTGTAGGTTTTACGTTTTGCAGGTGCTGAAAACTTAGGGCTCTGGTCGAAATAAATTAGCCAACTTGGGCGTTGAAACACCCACTTGGCAAGGCAAGAGGAAGGCGAATAGCG
>CAZAWX010000466.1:0-2203 GCA_964488985.1 uncultured Ectothiorhodospiraceae bacterium | reverse complement strand
CAGGCCATCCATGGCCTGCACGGATGCTCTGACTTTTTCAGAGCATCCTTAAGGATTCTGCAAATGCAGCAATTCGTCCCGATATTTAGCAGCATCTTCAAAGCGGAGATCGGCTGCAGCTTCGGTCATCAGGCGCTCCAGTTCTGCAACCCGGATCTTACGCTCGGCCGCCGTGAGTGGCTCGGGTTCAGCGACCTCCGGTATATGGCCGTAATCCAACTCATAGACGGAGCCCATGATATCCTTGATCTCGGATTTCACAGTCTCAGGGGTGATGCCATGCTTCTCGTTATAGGCCAATTGTTTCTTCCGCCGCCGTTCGGTCTCCTGAATCGAGCGCTGCATGGAACCGGTCATACGATCGGCATACAAAATCACCCTGCCCTCGACATTGCGAGCCGCCCGACCAATCGTCTGCGTCAGCGAACGCTCCGAACGCAGGAACCCCTCTTTATCCGCATCAAAAATAGCCACCAGCGAAACCTCTGGAAGATCCAGCCCTTCGCGCAACAGGTTGATGCCAATCAGTACATCGAACACGCCCAGACGCAAATCACGCAGTATTTCCATACGCTCCAGCGTGTCGATATCCGAATGCAGATAACGAGTTCGCATATTCAGATTACCCAGATATTCGCTTAAATCCTCAGCCATTCGTTTGGTCAGGCAGGTTGCCAAAACCCTGTACCCCTTAGCAATAACATCGTTGGCAACTGACACAAAATCATCTACCTGTGTGGTAGCTGGACGCACCTCGATCTCGGGGTCGAGCAAACCGGTCGGACGAATTACCTGTTCAGCCACCACTCCCTCACACTGCTCCAGTTCATAGGGCCCCGGTGTCGCCGAAACGTAAATAGCTTGCGGAATCACTGCCTCGAATTCGTAAAACTGCAGTGGCCGGTTATCCAAAGCACTTGGAAGACGAAAGCCGAAATCCACCAGCGTCGTCTTGCGCGCCCGGTCGCCTTTGAACATACCGCCGATCTGCGGCACCGTCACATGCGACTCATCCATCATCACCAGCGCATTATTAGGCAGATAATCGAGCAATGTCGGCGGCGCTTCGCCTGCAGCACGGCCGGTCAGGTGCCGGGAATAGTTTTCTACGCCAGTGCAGTATCCAACCTCCTGAATCATTTCGAGATCAAAGATCGTTCGCTGTTCCAGACGTTGGGCCTCAACCAGTTTATTTTGATCGTGTAATTCGGCCAGACGCTCGGCCAATTCCGCTTTGATGGCTTCCATAGCCTTGAGCAATTGCTCGCGCGGCGTGACGAAATGGCTTTTCGGGAAAAAGGTATATTTATGCAGCGACTCGATACGTTTGCCGGTCAACGGGTCAAAGCGACTGATGGCATCCACCTCATCGCCGAAGAATTCAACCCGGATAGCAAAATCCTCAGCGTGCGCCGGAAACACCTCCAGCACATCGCCCCGCACTCGAAAGGTACCACGGTGAAAATCCATATCATTGCGCTGGTATTGCAGTTCAACCAGCTTGTTCACAGCCACCCGCTGGTCCACCTCGCGCCCCACCTCAACATAGAGCAACATATCCGCATAGGCCTCGGGACTGCCCAGGCCGTAGATACAAGACACTGAAGCAATAATGATGACATCTTCCCGCTCCAGTAATGCGCGCGTCGCTGAATGGCGCATACGATCAATTTGTTCATTGATCGAGGAATCCTTTTCGATATAGGTATCCGATGTCGGCACATAGGCCTCAGGCTGATAATAATCGTAATAGGAAACAAAATACTCAACTGCATTATCAGGAAAGAACTGTTTGAATTCGCCGTACAACTGGGCTGCAAGCGTTTTGTTCGGCGCCATAATCAGGGTCGGCTTCTGAGTGCGTTCGATAACGCAGGCCATCGTGTAAGTCTTTCCCGAACCGGTAACACCGAGCAGGGTCTGATGGCGACGTCCCTGCTGCACTCCTTCCACCAGACTGGCAATCGCCTGCGGTTGATCGCCGCGCGGTTCATAATCGCCTGCCAGTCTGAATTTCATGGCCGCATGTTAGAGAAGCTTGCTACGGATGCCAGTCCCTGCACGAAAAAAGGGGGCTGACATAGCCCCCTTTCATGATATTAAGCTTTTTCTGTCAACTTGGGGAAGGTCTGAAAAACTACGTCCTTGTCGTTTTTCAGTACGTAAAGACAAAAGCGCGGTTTTGCCTTTACTCACAAAATCA
>CAZAWX010000465.1:0-2205 GCA_964488985.1 uncultured Ectothiorhodospiraceae bacterium | reverse complement strand
GCCGTGGTGGCCAGCACCATGTCCAGAACGAATTTCTGCACCTTGCCGTCCTGATCAAACGGCGTTTTGGATATTTCGACCGCCGAGACGCCGGCAATATCGGCCAGTCCACTGTTGAGTACCTGATAGCTGATCAGATCCGGGACCAGGTTGATATCGAGGGTGGTGTTTCTGAGTTGCCGGAGGGTTTCATCCAGGGTCTCTGCTTCGCGCATGTCCAGCGCGACCCAAACTTGTTCCCCAAGCTGTACCTGGCGTGTGATAGACTTTTTTGACATGCGACTCGGTTCGCAATGCCGGAGTTATGCTGCTTCTATGCGCTGGACTTTGATTTTCCTGATTAGCTCGGTATCTCAGCCAGTCTCAGGTTATGAGAAACGGAGCGCGTATGTTGAGGCCTCATTTTACCCTGAATCCGTGACTCCATTATGCCAGATCAGCAGTTTCAGTCTAGAATTTCCTTTTCAGAGTGCCATGCCGATCGATCCTGCGTGATTGTATGTAAAGTTCTTTTCATTTGGCGCAGTGACGCTATCAATTTCGACCCTGGCGGGCTATTTGCGGATTTCAGGCGCAAGTGAGGCTCAGCAGGCGCTGATCCTTGCTTGGAGCGTTGCTGGGGACCTTACCCGTAGGCGAGTTGTTGATACACCTGGTTGAAGGCCGCAAACCCCGGGCAGTGCTGGCTGAACTTGAGCTTGAGGCGGCGGCCGCTACGGACCAAACGGGCCGCCAGATACATCAGCTCCTGCATTACGGTGCGCAGCCGCCTGCGCTTGGCCGGGTGTCGCACGGGTGAGATCTCGCCAGTCAAACCCATCAAACCAATCCAGCGCAGGATGTTATAGGCCAACACCGCTTGGGCCAACACCAAGTCATTGGTATCAAACTTGCCCGAGGGCAAGCGTTCGATATCCAGGTCGGTCTTGAACTCGCTATGGAATTGCTCGGAAGTGGCATGGTCGCAATAAAGATCAATGATGGCTTGGTCATCTTGCTCTATGAGCGTGGTCCACCAGCCGTCCAAGGTGATCGCTGGTAACAACAGCCCCTGGCCGTGTTTGTCGATGGTTCGCTCGGTCACCCGGATCACCCGCCGAAAACGGCGTTCTTGCCCCTGGAAAGTTTCTTTGACCTCGGTGTTGAAAACCCCTACACGCTTGCCTTCTCGGGGATGTTCCCAGTGCACCACTTGATCCATCCAGGCTTTGAGGTCCGCGCCTCTTGGATTCCACTTGATGATGAAATCAACCTCCCGGTCGTTTAGCCAGGCCCGGTTCTCCTGCGCATCATGGGCGCTGTCCAGGCGGGCCAGCAACGCTTTGTTGGTCAACTTGCGGGCCCGAGGGACGACTCTTTCCAGGACCTGGATGAATTCCTTCTGCGAATGCCATGACCCCTCTCTGAGTTCACAGGCCAGGCACCAGCCTTCCTGCCCCAGATAGGCCGCCATCGGAGCATAGCCGTCATGACCCTTGTAGGTATAGGAAACCCCTTCCTTCCTGGTCCCGCTGTTGTCCATCGGGAATACGTCCATATCCAAGGCGACATGACCCATGGGCAATGGCGTCACCGGCGCCCCGGTATTGGCAACAAAATCAACGGCAGCATCATCAATGAATGGAATGAGCGCTCGGGCGTCTTCATCGAAACGCTGCCGCAAGCGGGCTGCCGATGGCGACTGTTTAATCCCCAGAGCCTGCTTGAAATATCGGTCATTGCGTACATTCTCAACGGCATCAAAATCACTTTTGCCCAGACACAACTGGCCGACAAAGGTACGGATCAAATCTACATTGGGAATGCCGTGGCGCTTGGGCACCGAATGCAGCGTTTTTTTGAGCCCGGTGTGGCGGTTCAGAGCCAGCCCGATCAGGGCCAAACCGGAATGCGAGGTATAGAAATCACGGGAAGATTGAACAATTTGGAAGCGCTTCATAAATTCACCTGCCAGGTGAGGTTTAAGAAGGGTTATTTTACCATTTTTACTGTTATATTTCAGTACTTTATCGTGTGAAGTTGGCCAGTGAAGTCACTGATTCAGGTTTCTGTGACTTGGAAGGTTGTAGCTACTTCAACTCATTTCTTTCAATTAATTACTCACCTCTCAGATAAGCTCTTATACTTACTACTTTTTTTGACTTTCCCATATCTGGATTAGGTATTTATGTTTTTATTCAAAGCCATTTGCAAAAATAGTAAAAG
>CAZAWX010000464.1:0-2210 GCA_964488985.1 uncultured Ectothiorhodospiraceae bacterium | reverse complement strand
GATGTGGCATCCCTGCCACATACACTTCCTTCACCAACACCCGTCTATTCCACTTCGGTTGCGCTTAAGAACGAACCTATGAACTGCCGTAAGGAGCGATTGCGGCTATGCTTGGCTGGTGATATGGGTTTGACTGCACATAGGGGTTGAGGGGGATGGGGAATTTGTTTGATTTGCGGGGACGGGTGGCGTTGGTGACGGGGGCTTCCGGCGGTTTGGGGGGGCACTTTGCAGCGACCTTGGCGGCGCATGGGGCGCGGGTGGTGTTGGCGGCGCGACGGATGGAGGTGTTACGGGAATTGGCTGGGAGAATTGAAGCCGGGGGAGGTGAGGCGTTGTGTGTGGAGATGGATGTCACGGTTGAGGAAAGTGTTGAGGCGGCTTTCGATGTGGCTGAGGCGCGCTGGGGGGCGGCGCAGATTCTGGTGAATAATTCCGGCATTGCGGTGACGGCGATGCTCAAGGATCAGTCTTTCGAACAATGGCAGCGGGTGTTGGATACGAATCTGCACGGGGCCTACCGGGTTGCGCAACGGGGTGTGAGTGCACTGCGCAAGGCAGGGCTTGGCGGCAGTATTATCAATATCGCGTCGATTCTGTCGCTGGCTGTGAGTACGGGGTTGAGTGCTTATGGCGTGTCCAAGGTGGCCTTGCAGCAACTGACGCGATCGATGGCGCTGGAATATGCGCGGGATGGCATCCGCGTCAATGCGATTGCCCCGGGCTACATTGAAACGGATATCAATCGTGATTTTTTTGCCACCCCGCAAGGCCAGGCCATGATCAAGCATATCCCGCAACGTCGTCTGGGCCGGCCTGAGGATCTGGACGGTCTGCTGTTGCTGCTCGCTTCCGATGCCGGGGCGTACATGACAGGCAGCACGCTGGTTGCCGATGGCGGCCACCTGCTGGCGGGGCCCTAACCTGCATTGTGATTTGATTTTGGGAGAGGAAAAATGGATTTTCAAATAGACCCGCAAGTGGAAGAGTATCGGCAGCGGATACATGACTTCGTCGCTGAGCATATCCTGCCGCTTGAGGTGCATCGGGACTGTTGGGGGCCGGGGGAAAATATCGATCCTGGGGTTTTGGCCCGGTTGCAGGCCAAGGCCCGTGGCGAGGGTTTGTGGGCGTTACAGATGCCCAGGTCACTCGGCGGTCAGGGTCTTGGTACAACCGGCATGGCGGTATGTTATGAAGAGATGAACCGCTCAATCTTTGGTCCTGTTGTTTTTAACAGCGCGGCACCGGACGATGGCAATATGTTGGTCATGAACAAAGTAGCCAGCGAGGCGCAAAAACAGCGCTGGCTGCAACCCATCATCGATGGCAAGGTGCGATCCGCTTTCGTTATGACCGAGCCATCACCGGGTTCGGGTTCTGATCCGGCGGGCATGATGAAAACCACTGCCGTTCGCAAAGGTGATCGCTGGATTGTGAACGGGCAAAAATGGTTCATCACCGGCGCTGAAGTTGCCGAACATTTTATTCTTGTGGCCCGCACCAGCGATGATCCGCGCAAAGGCCTTAGCGCCTTCATGTACCACCGCGATGATCCGGGTTGGGAGATCCTGCGGCGTATTCCCATCCTCGGTCCGGAGGAACATGGCGGGCATTGTGAGTTGAGTTTCAATGGTCTGGAGATCCCTGATGAAAACCGCCTCATGGAGATCGGCGATGGTTTGAAGCTGACCCAGATCCGTCTTGGAACCGCCCGCCTGACGCATTGCATGCGCTGGCTCGGATTATCGAAACGCTGCCTTGAGATAGCCTGCGAATATGTGCGTGAACGTGAGGCCTTCGGCAGCACCCTGGCCGCCCGCGAAAGCGTCCAGCTTATGCTCGGCAGTGTCGCCATGGCCATCCAGAGCGGTAAGCTGCTGACCATGCAGGCCGCCTGGAAACTTGAACGCGGCGACTTTGCCCGCCGCGAAGTATCCATGGCAAAAATCGCCGTGGCTGATGTCCTGCAGCAAGCCGTCGATACCGCAATTCAACTGTGCGGTGCAAAAGGCTACAGCGAAGATCTGGTACTGGAATGGATCTACCGCTACGCCCGCCAGGCCCGGCTGGTCGATGGTGCCAGCGAAGTCCACAAAATGGTGCTCGCACGCCATTACATGGATCTGGGAAATGAGTTTTGGGACTGGGAGGTCTAAATAGCTGCGCATAAATCCACTTCAGAAAATCGCAGTGGGGTGCCCGCCAGC
>CAZAWX010000463.1:0-2213 GCA_964488985.1 uncultured Ectothiorhodospiraceae bacterium | reverse complement strand
GGCGGATCTTTTTCTGCAACTGATGCGATAATACAAGATGGTGGTGTGGTTGATGTTATCCTGTGGGATGATGAGAATTTCGTGAACACCACGGTGTCGAACGGTGTGATGAACTTTAGTGGGCAAATGTTTGATTTGCTGGATCAGTCGATATTTACGCTGGCTAGCCAGAATGCTCAGGCTAACTTTAATGATGGCATCATCGTGCGCGAAGGTGCAGAGCTGAATGTTGGATTAGGTACCGTTACATCCTCCACCTTTACGGCGCAGACGGGTAGTAAGATCTCAACCATTTATGATGGTACTACGAATGGTATGATCCGTGGCGATATGCTGACCTTTAATTCGAATGTAATAGTGACGATCGATGGTGTTACACCTGTTCTAGATGATGTGATTTGGTTGGCGGAATCGACTACGTCAAATCTGACTTCGGCGCTGGTTCGTGAAGATATAAAATTCATTGGATCTGGCGGTAACTGGATGGAAGGCATTACAGCGCTGGATACCAATAATCCGACCTATCGTCTTGGGGCCATTTATGGCACCGTTCCGACTCTCGAGGCTCTTGTGAAAGGGGCAGGGATTGATCAGGATTCTGATTTGGGCAAGGTAGCTGATGATTTGTATGAAGGTATTAAGAATGACCCAGATGCCGTTCAGGTTCTCAAGGATATTCCGACGGCGGCGGGTGCCGCACAGCTTATGAGCGAAAACTTTTTACGTACGCCGGAAATGGCAAACACGCTGATGGGTTTGCAAGAGGTGTTTGTGGGGCAGGTGAATACCCGGTCCCGGAGCTATCGGCTGCTTCAACGGGGAACCTCCCGTGCTCCTCAGGGAGCCGGTGGGCCGGAATATTGGTATGACGACACCAAGTCATGGCTTCAGGACCATCTTCCTTCGTGGAATATGCGCGATGCCGCGCGAGATGCGGATGACAGCCTGCCTCATCCGAGCCTGAAGGGAGATTTGGCGACTGTGAACAAGCCTTATGTTTCGAGTTCGAGCAAGCAGGGGGCCTATCAGGGTTTTCGTGATTGGCTGAAGGGTTTTTTCCCCAAGCCTGATGTAAGTCAAATTGAGGTGCCGACTACCTATCAGGTATGGGGTCGCGGCTATGCTTCTGTGATTGATCAGGGTTCTGCGGTAGGACATACGGGCTACGATGCCGTTGTTGGCGGTGGCCTTGTTGGGGTGGATAAGCGCTTCAGCAATCTGTTGGTTGGGATGGGCGGCGGGTACTCTTTCACGACCTTGCAGGGGGGGGGCGGCAACGATGCGGATGCAAATACCGGACATGCGGTCGCCTATGCTTCGGCAAACGGTGATCACCTGTTTTTGGATGCAAACCTGAGTTATGCCTACAGTGATGTTACAACCGAAGGTTCCAGTACGTTTGGTTATTCTGCTGATTATGGTGCCATGGCGGCCAGCATGTATTTAGGCGGCGGTCTTGAGTTTGCTACATGCAACGAGGCTTTGCTGATTTCCCCTGAAGCTTCATTGCTGTCGACCTATTACGAGCGGGATGCCTACACTGAAACTTCGTCTCTCGGCTTTATGCCGAAGAATTGGGATTCCTATGATCAGTGGTCCTATCAGAGTTCACTGGGTGCCACGTTGTCGATGATCCGCCACATTGAAAGCTTTAATTTGGAAATGGAGTTCCAGCCTGAGGTTCGGGTGCATTGGTTGCATGAATTCAATGCCGATATGGATGCTCCTTCCTATATGCTGGCTGGCGGTGGAAATAGTATTAATGTCGCGCTGCAGGCCCGCGAAGAGGACCTCGTCAAGTTTGGTGGCGGGGTACGTTTCTCCAAGTGGCAATCCGATACTTTCGAGCTGGGACTCGATGTGGATGGTGTGCTGGGCGAGGACTACTCGGCGTATGCCATTAGTGGCAAGATGATGCACCGCTTTTAATCCGTGATCCCAGAATTCAGCAATCCCCTTCATTCGCGAAGGGGATTTTTTATTAGCCAAAAAGTCACAGATCCTGTCTCGAAAATAGGCTGGATTATGATTGGCACATTTTCGATTCGTTTTGTCGCACCACAAGGCCGCCGAGACGGCGGCGATACGTACCGCAGGCGTCCCGCCTGCCTAGTGGGCGACAAACCAGACGGAAAATGGTCTTAGGTGCGAAGAGCTGTAGTTTGGGTTTCTTCTGCACCTTGGCGTCTTGGCACGAGAACATGAAATTTAAG
>CAZAWX010000462.1:0-2226 GCA_964488985.1 uncultured Ectothiorhodospiraceae bacterium | reverse complement strand
CCCTCCTAGGGCTCTTGGAGCTTTACAAAAGAAGTGTGGAGCTCCTTGACTAGTGTTTAGAAGCCATCGGACACGACGTCCGTGGCACGTATAAACGGCCGTCGCGGATGTCCTCGTCAAGCGGGGATCCGTGCGGCAAGAGTCGAAGGAGCTCCACATGAAGAAGCGAAGCATCTATGGGCAGCAGAGTCAAGAATTGCTGAGGATCTACGAGGAGGCCGGCACAACCAAGAAGGTCCTTATCGGCGCAATCGACTACGCGAAGAAGGATCACGTTGTCATGTTCTGTAACGGCAACGGGGATATTTTGCGAAAGCCGTTTCCCGTAAAGAACACACCAGAAGGGGTTGACTTCCTGCTTGCCCAGATGGAGGGCACCTGTCGCTACCACAAGATCAATCACAAGCATGTGTTTTTCGGTGGTGAGGACTGCGGATCCTACACCGAGAACTTCGCGGCATGCGTGCGTGATCGGGGATGGCTTGTTGCAGGTGTAAACGCGCAGGACGCAAAGAAGCAGCGCGAGAACCTTCAGGCCAGCACGGACCGACTGGACCTTCTGGGTATCGCCAGGATGTTGATCAACCGGCGCGGAAACTGTGCTCCATCTCAAAGTGGGCCGTATCGCAATATGCGCACGCTTGTTCGTCACCGACGCAAATTGGTGCGACTGGCCACTGAGCAACGCAATCGGATGCACAGTATCGTTGACCGGCTCTTTCCGGGTTATCTCAACGAGAAGAACAGCGGGTTAACACCATTTCATGCCCCTTCTCTACGGCTTATGGAAGACCACTTCAGTGCACGACAGATCGCAAAACGAAAGCGTTCTACGCTTGCGGGGTTGATCTCTCGTGCCGGAGGACAACGCCCCGAGGAACTTGCCACCAAACTACAAAGCTATGCCGCTACCGTGCTGCACGCTTCACCCGAATACGTACCCACGATGCAGTTCTCCTTGGCCCGGCATGTGGCGTTGTACCGGTGTCTAAAGGACAATATAGACGCTCTGGAACGGGAGACGGCTGTGTGGCTTGCGCAGACGCAGGGTGCCTACCTGATGACCGTGAAAGGTGTCGGCATGGTCCTAGCCGCCGGAGTGGCTGGCGAAATAGGGGATCCCGACACCCAGAAACCGGTGAACAACCTTGTCTCCTACGCCGGGATTATCCCACGTGTGTCTCAGTCCGGTGGCCCGGACTCTGAGGCTCATACCGGTTCGGTTGCCAAGCGCTGCAATCGAATCCTGAAGGACTACATTGTTCAATCTGCCTCGCACATCGGGCTGCATGGGGTGACCGACCTGATGGCAGATCACCATCGCCGCGATGCCGCAGGCCAACATGCCAATTTCGGAATCGCTCGCCGATATCTTCGTGTCGGTATGCACCTGATGCGCAACTCCTCAATCTACCTGCCTCCGGAGTTGAGAGGCCCAAACGTGTCGGTCGAGGCACGCGTCGAGTACTACCAGATCTTCTGGCCGTACCTGCTGGACAAGTGGAAGAAGTATGGCGCCCACCAAGTCGCCTTCGCTCCCGAAAATCCACTTGGGCAATGGCGCAACATGATTCAGGAACTTTATGACATAGAACTAAAACTTCCCGGCGAGAAACGGCGGTAAGCAACGGCTGTGACAATCTACTGGTAATTGAGGTCGCGGCGGACAGGATGGCTGTTTTTAGGGTGCACGCGCGGCTCTGCGCATGACGCAGATCACCGTGACGGCTTGGGTCAGAATGCCTTAACCTGTCCGCCCGACCATTTATGATGGCTCAAAGGTACTTTGATCTTCGAGATCCAGTAAACCAGGCTGCCACTGTCGGGCATCACGGATAGGTTTCGCCACCAGCTACGCCGCACCTCGGCTGCCACAGATTCAGACAGTTCGCTTACGCTCAATCAAACACTCGAATGCCCTTTTGAGATCTCTTCAAGAAGACGTCTGGAAAGGGACAGGGATTCCCTTGTCTCAAATTCCATCAAAATTTACTGTTGACCTTTTCCTGGTACTCTGACCCTGAGGCCCTCCCATTAAATGCGGCACCTTCTCCAGCAGGGCCATCCCTAGAAAAACGAATAATTCATCCGGCGAGTTCGGGTCGATTGACAGGATAATATCAGGCGCGCCATTGATGGGAACAAGGATAGGTTGTAAGACAGCGTACATGCGAAGTGCGCCACATTAAATGTTACCGAAGCGATTTACATGGATGATATGAAAAT
>CAZAWX010000461.1:0-2228 GCA_964488985.1 uncultured Ectothiorhodospiraceae bacterium | reverse complement strand
GTTTTCAGTACAGCGGATAAATCATCGCCCTGCTTAACTTGCCAGGCGCTACAGCCAAGAGCCCGGGCCGTCGCCGCAAAATCAACAGCGCGATACCGTACCCCGTTACTGGCCAGTTGCTGTTGCTGCTGTTTGATATCGATCAGAGACAGGGCGGCATCGTTAATCACCAGGACGACAATCCGGCAGCGCCGGGCAACTGCGGTGCTGAGTTCCGCCAGGCACATGAGCAGGCCACCATCGCCCGTAAGGGCGATGGTGGTTGTGTCCGGTTCGCGCAACGACACGGCGATGGCCGTCGGCAGCGCAAAACCCATGGTTGACAGGCCATTTGATTTGAGAGCGTCGTAACAGGTTTGCGCTGGCCACAGTTGCATGGCGCTGAACATGTGTACCCCGGCATCCACGCAAAGTCGCGCCTGGTGCGGACAAAGGTTTACCAGTGTGTGCATAACCGTGGCTGCAGTTTCTGTTCGAGCCAGGACAAACTCAATATCAGCACTTGCCGTGGCTTCAATCAACGCCAGACTGGAGCCTCCGCCGGGGACTACAAAGATCCGTTTAACGCCTTGGAGCGACAATCTGTGCAGCAAATATTTAGCGAGATGGTTGGGCGAGTTCATCTATTAATGGCTCACGCAATGATGGCTGGTCACCGCATCACACAGATGGCGAAAAGCGCTTATGTTAGACCGTTACAGGGGAAGATCCAGGCTGTTTGGAGACAATAAATAAGTGCCAGACAGGCACAAAGGAGGGAAATGATGTGGGTACTACAGGTGCAGCGCAATAGAAAAAGGCGCATGTTTCCATGCGCCTTTTCAGTTGGGTTTGATCTCCATAGGGGATCTCCATAGGGCCGGCATTAAAAGCGAATTAGATCGTGTTCGATCTGATAGCGATTGATACCGATGTCTTCCAGGACATGATCAGGAAGTCGACGCAGTTGTTGACGGGTCTTGTTTCTGATTCGCCATTCACAGAATCGTTCTGCCAATTTCGCGAAGATCCCGATCTCTTGGTTCGTTACCAGGGTTTTGTCTAACTCCGGCTTGTAATAAGTTGCTAATGCCATGATGCTGCTCCCATCAGTTAGCGATAGAAATCACCAGGGTCAAAATGACGATGGCTCCAATATAGGCACTACCTACTCGTGTATAGACGCTTCCAAACATTTTAGTTTCCTCATATATAAAATAGTGTCGATAGCTACTGCATTCTTTTGTATGGTTGAATTATCGGCCGATAAGGTGAAAACTCAAACGAATGTATTTCATGCTTTATATGAACAAACACTCATGAATTGATAATGGCCAATCGAATTCCCCCCATAGCCTCTCTGAGGGCGCTTGAAGCGGCCGCCAGACATTTGAGTTACACCCAGGCGGCAAGAGAGTTGAACGTTACGCAAAGTGCGGTCAGTCATCAGATCAAACATGCCGAAGAACTTTTGGATTTGACGCTTTTCGAGCGACGTGGCAGGGGCCTGATCATGACGGATGCCGCGCAAACCCTGGTACCCGTGGTCCGGGATTTTCTAAAAGGCATCACCACTGCGGTGGAAAATCTCAAGGAGCAACGCTCACCTGAATCACTTCGCGTGACACTTGTGCAGTCGTTCGCGTTTAAATGGTTGGTGCCACGACTTAAAAATTTTACCCGCCTGCATCCAGAAGTGGATATCTGGATATCCACCACCGATAACCTTGTTGATTTCAATATCGAGCAAGCTGACGTGGGGATCCGTTTAGGCAAGGGAGATTGGCCACAGACCTATGAAGTGAAGCTGTTGGAAGAATATGTCTTTCCTGTTTGCAGTCCACGTTTTGCCCAGGAATACGGATTGCCCGATACCCCGGCAGATTTACTGAATTTTCCGCTCATGCGCCGGGATTTGGGTGATATCTGCCCACGTTGGAAGGATTGGTTTCGTGATGCGGGTGTTGAGGTTAAGCGTATGCAGGCAGGCACTCGCTATCCTGACACCAGCCTGGCGGTGCAGGCGGCCATTGACGATCAAGGTGTGGCTCTGGCGCGAAGTGCCCATGTTGCAGATGATCTGAAGGCGGGTCGACTGTTGCAGGTATTTCCCGAAATATGCAGTCGATCTAATGTCGCTTACTATTTTACATGCGCAAGTGGCAGGCAGGATGAACCGACCATCAAGGCCTTTTTGCAATGGCTGCAAGTTGAGGCCGAAATTGGCCAGAAGGAATTTGACCAATTCT
>CAZAWX010000460.1:0-2237 GCA_964488985.1 uncultured Ectothiorhodospiraceae bacterium | reverse complement strand
GCGGGAGTATGTAACCAAGTAAAGAGGCCTGAATACTATGTGTAGATAAATTCGGCGGCGTAGCCACCGGCCTGCACAGTCGTCTTCAATTGCACTGGCACTTGCGGAATTGGACCTCAATATCTGGGAAAGCCTGATCAGATCCGGGAGCATGGCGCGGTCAGGGCCACGTTGTCAGACCGGAACCACCGACGGTTGCATCCCCCTTCTTACCCGCCAAAAGAGGCTTAGATGTGAGAAATGAAAAGGGTTGAAACCTGAAAACGACACGTTGATTCGATTGTTCTTCCCCTGAAACCTCACCGGACCGCACCAGCCGTATCGCCCGTGCAGCCTCGACCAGATTCGCAGGGTCGGCCGAGGCGGTATTATGAGCGGGTAGCAGATGATTGACAGATGGTGCCAGTGCCGCTAACCGATCCAATGAATGTTGATACAAATCGAGATCGGTTTCCGGGACGTAGACCCAAATGGTCGCATCGTAGTACGTATCACCTGTCCACAGAAGGCCATTTTCACGGTCGATCAGCGCCACTGCGTCAGGTGTATGACCCGGTACATGAATAACTTCCAGCACCCGCCCTCCCAGATCCAGTTTATCCCCGTCAGCGACCGTACCCGTCGGTGACCAGGAACTCGTGTGGTAGGAACCCGCGTCAAAGCCAGCGGGAGCAGCACTGCAGAACGCATCTGATGCTGCCTCTCCAGCCAGTTCCGAATGTGGAAATCCATGTTGATTGGCCGTGGTGTACGGTGAACTGACCGCGAGAATACGATCGAACTCGGCATTGCCGCCGATGTGATCGAAATGCGTGTGCGAATTCAGAACCGTGACCGGCAGCGCGGTGAGTTGCTCTACTACCGGACGGATGGGGCTCATACCCAGGCCCGTGTCGAACAACAATGCCTGCTCTTCGCCGATGATCAGGTAGGAAATGACTTCCTGGAACTGATTGGGTTCCATCAGCGCATAAACGCCGTCTGCCACACGGCGAACATCAAACCAGTCGTTCTCTACAGCAACGCGTTCAAACTCCATATTAGCCTCCCGGGGTAATTTATCGCACCACCAATCCGAAGCGCCTGCTACAAGTTCCACAGTTTCTGATCGTGGTACCGTACAGGCACATAGCGTTGAAATAACAAGTAGGATTGGCAGCAGTTTTTTCACTATTTTGTCCAGCATCTATTCTTCTCTCTTATTGAATGTCCGCGATCACCGGCAGACTCAATATGTAGCCGAGACCCGCTGCAATAGCCAGGTCATATCCCGCACAAACCATTCAGGTCGCATCGGGTGCGCTGCATGCGGCGTATCCGGATACTCCACCACCCTGATCAGGTCGGGGTGCATAACGCGCAGTTTTTCAAACGCTTCGGTCGGGCTGAAGGCATCACCGGTCGGGTCGATGATCAACATTGGCACATCCAGGTTGCGATATGTAATGTAGGGATTCACGCGCCGCCATGATTGCGACAGTAAAGGCAGCTTGTAGCCCTCCGCCGGGTTGTACGTTGACTCTCCTTCACCCCATAGTCGTTCACCGTCATAGTGAACCCTGTAGCTGCCCTCCCCATCTTCAACGATCCAACTGTGCAGGGCAGGCGCAATGGCCGGAGGTAAAACACCGCCCCAACCGGGCACATACCAGCCGGCAATCCACTGAAACCCGTCAAAACGTTCGGCGAAAACCGGCGGTTCCAGGTCCGGCATATTGGCCATCATTACCTTCATCTGCTCGTACATCTTTTCGGTACGCGCCTGAACGGCATCGGCCCCGCCATCCTCCAGCACCAGGGCCAGGGCCCGTCCCGGGTAATTCTCATAAAACGTCGTGGTTACTCCACCACCGAGTGAAAGCCCACCAATGACCGCCCTGGCGATACCCAGTTGATCCATCATCGCGGCGATATCATCGGCGATATGCGACAGGGAAAAGTCATAGTCTTCGACCTGTGTCTGGCCGTGGCCACGATAGGTGATGCTATAAACGTGGTAGCCGGCATCCGCCAGTTGCTGGCCGACATTGACAAGCTCAAAGCCGGTGCTCGAGTATCCGTGAGACCAGATCAGCGGCACACCATCCTCGTCACCCCACTCTAGGTAATGCATGTTGATGCCATTGACCTCGATAAAATGACCGTGCGCCTTGTCGATGGCGAGGTACTGTTCGTAGGCCTGTTCTGCCAGAGCCCGGTTTTCCGGGGTGTCAGGAAATGGAACCGGGGCGGGCTCG
>CAZAWX010000459.1:0-2246 GCA_964488985.1 uncultured Ectothiorhodospiraceae bacterium | reverse complement strand
CTGGTTCTGGATTTATGATTTGCCTCATCGATCAGTTGCAACGATGGTCTATCCGTACAGCACGATCTGCTATAAACCAAACAAATGCTATAAATCTAGAGTAAGACAGGGTCGTAATTGTTTGTGGAGTGCCTCGCTATGCGGCAGATGGGCCTTTGCCGGTGTTTCACGTGGCCGATGGCTGGGAACCGCTGTACCGCTTTGTCGAACTTCCGCTACCGGGTACCAAGTTACCGCATCGCCAGCCAAAAGGGCACCGAGTCCTCCGCCCTCAATGTGGCAAATGCAGGTACTGGGGACTCCCATTCCTCATCTGGAAGTGGTCGAAAGCGACGTGGCACATTGCGTTGCGACAATCCGTCGCTTCCCCACCCGATCCGAAAGTCGAGGTGTGAATTCGACAATGTCCGGTATGGAGGAGTTACCTGTCTTATTGACTGGAATCCAAATGACCAGATATCAGCGTATCTAATCCCTGCGAGAGTGAGGCTTTTTATTGTCAGAATTTTTTACACTTTGATGCTTGCTGAACCAGGACAATCAGATTATAGGAATATAACTAATTGAAAATTGGGTGGTTATTGATTCATGGCGCAAATTTTGCTTTACCCTGCATATGTATAAATATAAGCAACCTTACAGGATGATAAATCGACCATGAAAACCATCAACCGAATTACTCTCGCCGCCGTCGCCACATCATTATGAAGTCATTAGATTGCTTACGCGCACTGGTGCTTTGGTTGGCCTTCACTTGCACGGCAAGTGCAACCACCATCGCCTTGGATGACTGGTGGCTGCAAACCGACAACCTGGGAGGCTTACGTCAAAGTACGTGGAACGAGGACTTTTATTTTGCAGTGTCACGGTTGGGGGATTTCAGTGCTGGAGATACATACGAAACACCCTATGGGTTTCGCTGGGCGACGACAGCCGAAGGCGAGGCCGCCTTTGGTGCCCCCGACGTCTCCGGTGTCTATGTCTACTGGAATCAGGGGGGATGGAACGGATACGTTTGGGATGGGGTCGGTAGATTCTTATTTACTTTTAGCGACTCGTACCTGACATTAGGTTCCAAGCACGCTGGGCAATTCGATGAGCACGCCGTTCAATATGGTGGATCTTTCTCCGATTTTGCCGGCTTGGTGCTCATTCGAGATGAAGCTGTTGTAACCGCGCCGTCTAGCGCGCTATTACTGATCTCGGTCCTGATGATTTGGGCAGGTGTGAGAACACGTCCAAGACTTGGATAACATCGCCTAAAGGCAACGCGGATCCGATGCAATTCGGGTGCAGAGTTGAACCAAAGCAGGCTGAACATAATCTGTCGTGCGCGGCACATGACACTTAGAACAGCCCGTAAGCTTCCCTCAAATAGCGACAACCGAGAAGTAGAGCGAGCAAAGAATTAGAGGGATGCTCATCGGCACCACTACAACAACGTCCGACCACACAGTTCATTAGGCTATCAAACCCCAACTGTGTTCGAAGCACAGGCGGCTTGGCATGATGTTTTTGTCTCTTTCTTGATGGCTACCCTGCGGGGGGGAAGATCTGTAGAAACACCCAAAAACAAATCATTCTCGATGAATGTTACATCAACGCATGCGGCCCAATGATTGTTAATGGTTGCGTACGTTTCGAAAAAGACTGCACGTCCAACAAAAAGAACGCAATACCACCAAAATAGTCAGTAATGGAAAGGCGACTATCTTGTTGCAAAATACGTTAGCCAGAACGTATCCGAACGCCGGGGCGGCCTGGCATTGGCGGTATGGTTTGCCCTCACAGAACCTCCAATCAGTCACGCGTTCTTTGGTTCTTGTGTAATCGAGCTAATCGCGGTTCACGATTTTGAGCTATTATGGGCAAAGCCCTTAACTGCCCGAAGCACTCCACCGAGATCTACCATGCGGCACATTGCCATTCTAGATGATTACCTGAAACGCGCCTTATGCAGTGCCGACTGGAGTTCATTGTCCAGCGATTTTCAGATCAGAGTTTTTCATAAAACCATACACAACGAAGATCTCCTTGTTGAGGCACTGGTGGATTACGAAATCATCATTGCCATGCGCGAACGAACCCCGTTTCCAGCAACATTACTCAAACGCCTGCCAAACCTGAAACTTCTGATCACCACCGGCATGCGCAATTTAAGTATCGACATGAACGCAGCCCGTGAGCTGGACATCGATATTTGCGGCACCACGATGTTTGGTTATTCCGCCTTTGAACATACCTGG
>CAZAWX010000458.1:0-2250 GCA_964488985.1 uncultured Ectothiorhodospiraceae bacterium | reverse complement strand
GGGCTGAAGAGACTGCTGGTGTGGTGGTTGTATTAAAAAACGGAAAAATTGTGAAAGAAAAACCTGGAAAGAAGTGGCCTGAGTAATGACCTGGCAGCCGGTCGTTTCGGGCCGGGCGAGGGCGGGCATTTCACTGTCTTATTGCGGCGGGCCCTAAGACAAATCAATATTTTAACAGGCCGCACCATTCTTATTCGGGTCCATCTCTCACGTAGGGGCCGACCCGATGGCCTGATCAAACATGGGCCCCTTTGGGTTTTCGAGCATGGCCCAAGGGTTCGGTAGCCGAGACTCCCAGGCTCAGGGGTGAGGAGTCTCTACGACTGCCACATAATGCACTCAGAGCCTTTTCGCCACAACGCACGAAACCACACCATACAGGTTGAGATTGCGCCGGGTTTGCTGCTGTGGGAGTAGGCTTTAAACTACACTGATGACATCCGCCCCATCTGCCTCCGGGCGTTTTGCCGCCTTAGGGGTTCTCCTGCTTGTTTCCCTGACGACGGCCCTGGCCAGAGGCCTTGGCGAGACCTATACGGTTTTTCTGCTGCCGATTGGGCAGGAGATGGCTTGGAATCGGGGCGAGTTGACGTTGGTTTACTCGGTCTGCATGGGTATTACCGGCCTGGTTGCACCTGTAGTGGGGTTGATACTCGACCGCCTGGGGCCGCAGTGGTTGTACGGTACGGGCTTACTGGCCCTTGGCCTTGGTTTCGTGTTCGCCGGGCAGGCGACGTCATTATGGCATCTGATCGCGGCGATCGGTTTTCTGGTCGGATATGGTATTTCCGCGACAGGCATCATTCCTGCCTCGGCACTCCTGGCGCGCTGGTACGACCGCCATCTGGCCACGGCAAATTCGATCGCGTATGCAGGGTTTGGATCTGGAACGCTGTTATTGGCGCCTCTGGCACAGGTGTTGATCGAGACTCAGGGCTGGCGCAGCGCTTATCTGATAATGGGCAGCGTGGTGTTGGGATTGGTTGTTGTTGCGCTGTTTTTGCCCTGGACCCGCATTGCCACCGGGCAGCCGGAACACGCTGCAGTTATTTCTGCCAGGAACACCGGCACTCGCGGAGATGCGATCGGAGCACGCCTGGCGGCAGCGACCCGCACACGGAGTTTTTGGGCCTTGTTCATGACCTACTTCGTAACTGCGCTGGGGGTCTATGCAGTCAGTTTGCAGTCTGTTGCCTATTTGGTGGAGCAGGGTTTTAAACCCTTACAGGCAGCCAGTGCCTATGGGGTGACCGGGATCCTGACGGTCATCGGTATGATCGTGACGGGCACCGCAGCAGATCGCTTCGGTAATCGGATCACCGCAACAATCAGCTATCTGTGTACATTAACAGGTATTGCCGCATTGTTTTTGTTACAGACGTGGACCGGCTTTGTACTGGTGGTGTTGTTTGTGCTGTTCTTCGGTATCAGTCTCGGTGCCCGTGGGCCAATTTTGGCGACTTTGAGTGCCAAACAGTTTCCGGGACGAGGCCTGGGGGCGATCTACGGCGCGATCACCATGGGTCAGGGACTCGGTGCGGCGGCAGGATCCTGGCTCAGTGGCATGCTGCATGATGTTACCGGGGGGTATGATACGGGCTTTGCAATTGCGGCCGGTTTTATCTTGCTGGGTATTACCCTGTTCTGGGCAGTGCCAGAAATGCGTGGTCAAACATACGACACCAAGTAGGTGACACCCACGACGCGGCAGCAAACGCGGAGGCCAATAAGCGGAGCCAGCGAAACCATGAACAATCTACTCGTCCTGCAGGCGGCGGACTTTGCGGCCCGTAAACACCAATTCCAAAAACGTAAGGGCGCCATGGCCTCGCCTTATATCAATCACCCGATCGCCGTTGCCTTGGTATTGGCACAAGTTGGTGAGGTGGACGATGCACAGGTGCTTGCGGCGGCTCTGTTACACGACACGATTGAAGATACTGAAACTACGGTGGCTGAATTGGACGCACTATTCGGGATCCGGATACGAAAGATTGTCGAGGAGGTTACTGACGACAAATCCTTGGCTAAAAATGATCGAAAACGACTGCAGATTGATCATGCCCGGGAACTTTCGCCTGCTGCGGTGCTGGTGAAATTAGGCGACAAAATATCGAATGTGCTGGATATAACACACCGTCCACCGGTGGGGTGGAATTTGGCGCGGCGTGTTGAATACTTTGATTGGGCAGAGCAGGTGATCCTTAACTGCCCCCGAGTCAACGCTGCCCTGGAACAACATTTCCGAGA
>CAZAWX010000457.1:0-2265 GCA_964488985.1 uncultured Ectothiorhodospiraceae bacterium | reverse complement strand
GTGGTGAGAGAATTGACCGGGGGCAGTTATTTTGGTGAAAAACAGGAGGAAGAGGATTTTGCCTCGGACCTGTGCAGTTATTCGCGTGAAGAAATCGAACGTGTGGTGATGCGGGCGGGCCGGATTGCTCGCAAACGCCGCGGTAAATTGACCCTGATTGACAAGGCCAACGTGTTGGCGACCTCACGGCTCTGGCGCAGGGTAACCGATGAATTGATGTCGGGTCATTTCCCGGACGTGGAATACGAGACCCAGCTGGTGGATTCGGCAGCCATGTTCCTGCTTTCAAAACCGGCCGCATTTGATGTGATTGTGACCGAAAACATGTTCGGTGACATCCTCACCGATGAGGCTTCCATGCTGGCCGGCTCGATGGGTATGTTGCCGTCAGCTTCACTGGGGGCCGGAAAAACAGGCCTGTACGAACCGATTCACGGTTCTGCCCCGGATATTGCGGGTTTGGGAATTGCCAACCCTTTTGGGATGCTGGCCTCGGTTGCAATGATGTTTGATTACAGTCTCGGTCTACCGGTAGTGGCCCAACAAGTTGAAAAGGCAATTTGGGAATGTATTTCCGATGGCGAATGTACCCGTGACCTGGGTGGAAAACTGAACACCGATGAGGCCGGGGCCGCGGTACGCAAACGTCTGGGTGAAAAAGGATCGTCCAGGCTGGCGAATGGCTGAATGATATGACCAGCAGAGCTCAGGATTGTTTACGAAAATCACTCACCGCACCGGTGTACGACCTGGTACGTCGTACACCATTGGAAAACGCACCGAAGTTGTCAGCACGGACCGGGCGAAACCTTTGGCTCAAACGTGAAGATATGCAACTTACTTATTCGTTTAAGCTAAGAGGTGCTTACAACTGTATCAAGCGACTGTCGGCAGATGAGCGTAGTCAGGGTGTCGTTGCAGCCTCGGCCGGAAACCATGCACAGGGCGTGGCACTGTCGGCGCGTGAACTGGGTGTGACGGCTACCATTTTTATGCCATTGACGACCCCCGATATCAAGGTAAGGGCGGTCAGGGCTCTGGGTGCCCGGATAAAACTGGTGGGTGATGATTATGATGCTGCCTGTGAACAGGCGGTCGCTTTCAGCCAGGAAAGTGGTGCTTATTTTATTCATCCTTTTGACAATCCTGAGGTTATCGCCGGACAGGGCACCCTGGGTGTCGAATTGACACAACAGCTGGCGGGACCTCCGGGGGTGGTTTTCTTGCCCATTGGCGGCGGGGGTCTGGCGGCTGGCGTCGCGGCAACTGTCAAAGCTGTTTATCCCCAGGTGCGTATTGTTGGCGTGGAACCGGAAGATGCTGCCAGCATGCACGCTGCACTTGAAGCGGGTCAGCCAGTGGATATCGGTAGCACGGGTATTTTTGCCGATGGTGTGGCGGTGCGAAAAGTGGGTGACCTGTCTTTTGAGATGTGCCGTGAACTGGTCGACGAAATTATCATGGTCAGTGTTGACCAGGTCTGTGCGGCGGTGAAATCGATCTTTGAAGAGGTCCGGGCTGTGGCCGAACCCGCGGGTGCGCTGGCGGTGGCCGGTGCCATACAGTATGCCGCCAGGGAGACCGACAACACCCAGGCCAGTGACAACTGGGTGGCTGTGATCAGTGGTGCCAATGTAAATTTCGACCGGCTTGGGCATGTGGTGGAGCGGTGTGCGCTGGGTGATGGAACAGAGGCCTTGCTGGCGGTCACTATCCCGGAGCGCCCGGGTAGCTTTCTCGAGTTCTGCAATATCCTTGGTGAATCTTCGGTGACCGAGTTCAATTACCGTTTTGCCGGTAAACGTAATGCACATGTATTTGTCGGCGTACGTCTGGAAGAATCATCGCGGCATTTACAGACCCGCTTGATTGACAGCGGTTATGGCGTGAAGGATTTATCGGCCAATGAGGTGGCCAAGTTACACCTGCGTCACCTGGTGGGCGGTCGCTTGCCATCCAGCGAACGTGAACGTATCTATCGATTTGAATTCCCGGAACGACCGGGTGCTTTACAGGAATTTTTGAAAGTGCTGGCCGGTCGCTGGTCGATCAGTCTTTTCCACTATCGCAATCACGCTGCCGCCAATGCACGGATCCTGGCCGGTTTCCTGGTGCCGTCTGAAGACGAAGATTCATTTCACCAGTTTCTCAGGGAGACCGGTTATCATTTCACCGATGAAACCGAGAACGCTGCCTGCAAGGAGTTCCTGGCAGCCCCACCGGCACTGCGTCAGCCATTGCAAGAAGTCATTGCCTGAATCGCCG
>CAZAWX010000456.1:0-2267 GCA_964488985.1 uncultured Ectothiorhodospiraceae bacterium | reverse complement strand
TCATTACGCTGGATAAAAAAATACTCCTGGAATTTCCAGAAACCGCGCTATCTTTGGATTCATATCTCGCCTGACATGGAGGATGGACTTCTTATTAGCCACCCGCCGTTCCAGACAAAAGAATCTCTGACTTTCTGCTCCTGATACACTTTCGATAATTGATCCGCCTCAGGATCTAATATTTTCATATGCGTAAATGTACAATGATGTACACTATTCAATATGAAATTCGATACGCTTCTGGATAAGATCGGCCGGCAACCCTACTTCGATCTGGCCACGCTGGTCCAACTGTCCGGTGAAGACAGGGCGAGGCTGCGTACACAGCTTTCGCGCTGGGTCCGGGTCGGCAAGCTCGATCCCTTGCGACGGGGCATGTACGCTCTGGCAACACGCTACCGCGCTGCGCCCATCAATCCGGCCGAACTTGCCAATCAGATGTACCGGCCATCGTATCTCAGCGGGGAATGGGCGCTAGGCTTCCTGGGTATGATTCCGGAAATGGTCGTGACCTACACCTCTGTTACCAGCCGCCAACCGCGACGGTTCAGCAATTCCTTTGGCCGTTTCGAGTACCGCCACATCAAACAAGGCGCCTTTTTCGGTGCACGGCCCATCATGATCCAAAACCAAAAAGTCATGCTGGCAACCCCGGAAAAAGCCCTGCTGGACTACTGGTATCTGAACGCCGGACCCTGGACCCCTGCACGTATGACGGCAATGCGCTTTCAACAGGCAGAACAGGTAGACAGAGTACGTCTCAAACAGGGCGCTGAGCGTTTCGAGTCGCCGCGCCTGCTTCGCGCAGTCGCTGCCTGGACGCAATGCATTGATGCTGAACAGCACGGTAGCGTGGAATTATGAAAGACGAGGCATTGGCCATCGCGGCGGAACAATCTGATCCGGCCCGACGACTCAATGTACTGCGAGAATACCTACAGGCCTGTATTTTGCGCTCGCTCCATGAGAGCGAAGCATTCGTTTCCTTGTCGTTTGTCGGCGGCACTGCATTACGGTTTTTATATCGCCTGCCGCGCTTCTCAGAGGATCTGGATTTTTCACTCGAAAATTCCCTCGGCTATACACCAAAAACCTGGCTGAAAAAGATTAAAACGGACCTGACACTGCAGGGCTTTTCTCCCACCATCACATGGAACGACCGCAAGACCGTGCAGGTCGCCTGGGTAAAGCTGCCCGATGTCTTGAAAGAGGCTGGCCTGGCGACCATTGCAGAGCAGAATCTATCGGTCAAAATCGAGATCGACACCTGCCCGCCGACCGGTGCCGATACTCTGGTGGAGTTGATCACCCGTCACTTCCTGTTCGCTGTCCGCCACCACGATCTGCCCTCGTTGATGGCCGGCAAGGTCAACGCATTATGCACCCGACCCTATCCCAAGGGTCGGGATTGGTATGATTTGATCTGGTA
The DNA here is from genome assembly GCA_964488985.1 of uncultured Ectothiorhodospiraceae bacterium. Taxonomy (GTDB): domain Bacteria; phylum Pseudomonadota; class Gammaproteobacteria; order HK1; family HK1; genus CAZAWX01. The sequence continues at coordinate 838 of CAZAWX010000456.1, read as the reverse complement.
TCTAACCCAGCGCCCCGCAGTGACACCAAACCTGACGCTACTCCAACACGCACTGGAACAAAACGAAGGGAATGGAATTGTCAAGGCAGAACACTGGGCTCGATTTGCCCTGCAGCAACTCGAAACCTTTGATGCCTCAAACCTGGCAGCGGATGTACGACCCTTCCTGGAAAGAGCGCAGGATGCCGATACGATTAATGTGGACAATTTGCGCTCGCTACTCGGCGACAGGCAGCGGTAGGAAAAGCATGGCCCTGAGGCAGTACAAGAGTATCCCAGCAAAGCTATAATGAAATCCCGAATTCACGACCTATAGGCTCACCATGACCCCCAAGCAAGATTCCCCGGTACTCGTTACTGGCGGCGCCGGTTACATCGGCAGCCACGTTGTGCGGCAACTGCGCGAACAGCAGATCCCTGTTGTTGTTCTGGATAACCTCGGCACGGGGTTCCGCGAGGCCGTGCTCGATGCAGAACTGATCGTCGGTGACACCACTGATGGCCCCCTGATTGAGAGCATCATTCGCGAACACGGTATCCAGGCCGTCATGCATTTCGCGGCGCATATTGTGGTGCCGGAATCCGTGGCTGATCCCATCAAGTATTACGCCAACAACACCTGCGCCTCATTAAACCTGCTGCGCTGCTGCCAGGCCCAGGGAGTTGAGCATGTTATTTTTTCCTCCACCGCCGCCGTCTACGGAGAAACCGACCAGGGTCTGATCACTGAAGACGCAATCCCCCAACCCGCAAACCCCTACGGCATGTCAAAACTCATGACCGAGCAGATCATCCGGGACATCGCCTCTGCGAGCAGCCTGCGTTATGTCATTTTGCG
>CAZAWX010000455.1:0-2282 GCA_964488985.1 uncultured Ectothiorhodospiraceae bacterium | reverse complement strand
CATCTTGCGCGACTGCAAGATGGCAAATCCGGCATCGCGATCAGTGCCATCTGAAATGACTGTACAGGACGGGTCAAACCATCCTGAGGTGGGACTGAAATTCTGACGTGTCCATCAGTCGCAGACAGCGCTGAAAACGCGACAGCATAGGCCCAGAAATCTTCCGCCGGATTGCCATTGGCGTGTTGCACGATACCCCACAATGTCCAGAGCAGATCACAGAGCATTTTGTACATGATCATCCGGCCCCGTTGATCTGCCGGGGGTTGGCCGGCAAAGTAGGTTTCCAACAGCCTTTGATCCTGATCCGCTGTTAAATTGCATCCAAAAGTGACCCACGTGTAACCCTGTCCTGCTGATGAACCAACAGGGGATAAATTGCAGTGATAGACGAAGCCAGACGTAAACCCAAGCAGCGGATGCTCTTTGATGCACATCATCATGCCTTTTAAAGCACTTTTATCTTGCCAAGTATCTAAATCATTGATATGCTTTTTAAAGCACATTAACCCACTTAACATGCTATAGAAAGCATATGGCCAGAAAGAATATATTAACGAGCGTACCACCCTATGCAGTTGAACAAACGCTACACCGTCTGGGCGCAAACCTGCGTACTGCCAGGCTCCGCCGCAATCTGACGATCGAGGACGTTGCCGAGAAAATCGGGACGGGAAGGCGTGCTGTCATGGATGCGGAGAAAGGCAAGGGATCAACAAGCTCTGCCGTCTATATTGCCCTGCTCTGGACATATGACCTGCTGGACCAAATTCGTGATATTGCCGATCCGGCATTAGATGAAGAGGGACTGAACCTGTCCCTCTCGAAAGAACGTGCCCGTGCCCGTGTGAAAGAAGGGCTCGATAATGAATTCTAAGGCCACAGAAAATGAGTGCTTCGTCTATATCACGCTCCCCGGCCAGACAGAGTTTGTCACTGCCGGAAAATTCGTGCTGGCAACGGACCGGCGCGGCAATCCGAGCGGCAAATTCGTCTATGGCAAAAGTTACCTCGAAAACGAGAGCCAGGTTGCAATAGACCCGCTTGAACTCAAGCTCGCGAACAAGACCTACGAGACGAATATATTAAAAGGCGTCTTTGGTGCCCTTCGAGATTCCAGCCCTGATTATTGGGGTAGAAGGGTTATCGAAAAACGCTCCGGGCAAACTGAGCTTGGCGAAATCGATTATCTCCTTCATTCACCGGATGATCGCGCTGGTGCGCTCGGCTTCGGGCGAAACCTCGAACCACCCGCACCACGCCGTAAGTTTAATCAGACGATTGAACTACAACGTCTACTAGAACTTGTTGATGCAATTATTGCTGATGAGGATATTCCAGACGAACCGGATGCGGAGCAAGCCCAGGATTTGATGTTCGGTGGCACATCAATGGGCGGCGCGCGACCGAAAGCCGTTGTCGAAGATGACAACGCGCTTTGGATTGCAAAATTCAATCGCCCGGATGATAAGTGGAATGACGCGCGTGTTGAACATGCAATGATGATGCTCGCCCGTGACTGCGGCATACACACAGCGGATAGCAAAGTAATAACAATCGGCGACCGCGATGTGCTCATGGTCAAGAGATTCGATCGGGAACACACAAAGGCAGGTTATCGTCGCGGCCGGATGCTCAGTGCGCTGACGCTCCTGAGAGCAGATGATGATCCGATACGCCGGGACAACTGGTCTTATATTTCATTGGTAGAAGAACTGCGCCGCATATCTTCGCAACCCAAAGAAGATGCTCCTGAGCTATTCCGGCGTATGGTCTTCAATGCCCTGATCTCTAATATAGATGATCATCCGCGTAACCATGCTGTTGTCGCCATGGACACAGACTGGAAACTTTCACCTGCCTATGATCTGACGCCATCAACTCCGATCAGTACCGATCATAGAGACCTCGCCCTTGAATGCGGTGACATGGGCCGCTTTGCAAACGCAGAAAATTTGCTAACGCAATCCGAACGCTTCTATCTTGCCGCCGACGACGCACGAAACACTATCGACAAAATGGAAGCGATCGTCAGAGATAACTGGTACGCAGTAGTACGCAGTGAAGAAGTAACGGAAAAGGACTGCGAGAAAATATCCACTGCATTCAACTATCCGGGATTTCGTCTGAAGGCTGCCGCGTAGGCGATCTGACCCCTAGTTTATTTGAGGACTCAACAAATCAGCTTAACCAGGTGGTCGGGAGTCTGGATGTGGGCCTGTATCGAAGGCTTCTGAAGTGCTTGCTCAGCTTGAACATCTTACTGCTTGAGGTAAAAGATC
>CAZAWX010000454.1:0-2293 GCA_964488985.1 uncultured Ectothiorhodospiraceae bacterium | reverse complement strand
TATATGTGACTCCCAATAAAAAGTTTAAAGCACTGATTAATTTTTGGTATCATTAGCGCCGGATAGAGGATAAAAATTTATTACTGTAAAAAGAGATGCTTTTATGCAAACAGGTAAATTGTTATTTAACGAAAGGCAGGTGCGAATTCTTATATGTTTAGAAAAAACAATTACGCAGAACGAAAGGAGATTTAAAATGATCAGTAAACTGATGAAGAGAAAAGGTCGGTTGGTGTGGGCGGTGCAGGTGTTTTCACTGTTCTTGATGGTGACGCTTCTGATGTTGTTGGGTGATGCGAGAACTTCATGGAGTCATGACAACAATCACAACCATTATGGGCAAAACTGGGCGGGATCATCGGCTGGTGATGGCTTGAGCGTAACCCAAAACAAATCAGGCTCAAGTAATTCCGCTCTGTTCGGTAACAACAATTCCGGCGGCTACGGTGTGCACGGACGGTCGAACTTAGGCTACGGTGTATATGGTACCTCGAGCAGCGGCAAGAACCGTGCGGGTGTGTATGGCCGTGGCTTCAATAGTAGCACCAGTGGTGTGTATGGTTATAACGACCGCAGCAGCGGTAAAGGCGTATATGGCTATGCCGACGTCTTCTATGACTCCAAGGGAGGCTATGGCGTGTATGGCAAATCCTCGCAAAAAAACGGTCGTGGTGCCTATGGTTATGCCAGTGAAAAATACAGCACGAACTGGGGTGTACAGGGCGTATCCGCATCGAGGAGCGGCGTCGGTGTGTTGGGCGCCAACTACCAAAAAACCGGGCAGACCTACGGTGTATATGGCTACACCCAATCGAGCGGGGGGCATGCCGTGCATGGATGGTCTACTAACTCAAGTAGCGGCTATGCGTATGCGGGATACTTTCAGGGAAATGTAAGGGTATCAGGCCATCTGAGCAAAAGCAGTGGATCGTTTAAAATTGACCATCCGCTAAATCCTGAAAACCAATACCTGTCTCACTCCTTTGTAGAATCGCCGGACATGATGAACATATACAACGGTAATATCACACTGGATGCAAACGGAGAAGCCTGGGTAGATATGCCCGATTGGTTCGAGGCGTTGAACCAGGAGTTCCGCTATCAATTGACCCCTATCGGCTCACCGGGTCCAAATCTTTATATTGCGGAACAAATCGAGAGCAATAGTTTCAAAATCGCCGGCGGTCAGCCGAATATGGTGGTCTCGTGGCAGGTGACCGGCATTCGCCACGATCCATACGCCGTTGCACATCGTGTCCCGGTGGAAGAAACGAAACCGCCGGAAGAGCAAGGCACCTACCTGCATCCGCTTGAATACAGCCAGCCCGAAACGATGGGGTTAGATTACCAGCATAATCAAGATTTCAAAACGGCCCTATCTGAGATAGAATTGGATGAAATGAAAGCTCCTCCGCTGGAAGCAGAAGAGTAAGCAACCAACCAGTTTCGTGCCTTTATCGTATTGAACGTTCGCTACTGCAAGGATATATTCAAAGACATGATAAGAATTCAACACCTGTTTTGCTTTAGGAAATATTTCAATAGGCTTAATCCATATCCAAGCGTTTTGGAACCCGTAAAGTTGAATTACGCAAATCCTATCGGTGAACAATATTAAAAATTGGCATGGAAGAAAAAGCAAAAATTGGGATCAGCAGTTGTCTACTCGGATACAAGTTGTGTTGGAATGCCGGTCACAAGCTCGATCGGTACCTGGCAGATACGCTGGAAGAGGAGTTTAAGGCCTGTCCGACATGTGGGTACAAAGACGGTTTGAAACTTGAGTAATTTATTGTTAGGTTGATCTGCCTTATTGAACTGTTATGCCACGCAGAGTTCGAATTGATGCTCCGGGTGCCATCGACTATAGTGATAGAGTTAAGGTATAACGGCGACACGGATAGCCTTGCCAGATTCTGCCAAGCGCATGCCTGCATTAATGTTTTCCAGATTGACTCTATGAGTCACCATGTCTCTGAAAGGGAACTTTTGATGAGTTGTTTCAAGGAGGTGCATTCCCATTTGCAAATGTTTGACATCGTAATTGTGAATTCCTTTCAGTGTCAGCCGGCGCCACACAATATCACAGGCATCGTAGTTAAACGTTGCATTCGGAAAGGAGTTCCCTATTTCGATATAACGTCCACCGGTTCGAAGACATTTCAAGCCTAAAGGGATAAGCTTAGGTATTCCAGCAACTTCCAGCACGCAGTCGACCCCGAAACCTCCGGTCAATTGCTTAACGGTTGCGATAATTTGTTCATCTGACATTGCCTTAACGTTTAGCGTATCG
>CAZAWX010000453.1:0-2301 GCA_964488985.1 uncultured Ectothiorhodospiraceae bacterium | reverse complement strand
GCTGGCGGGCACCCCACTACGATTTTCTGAAGTGGATTTATGCGCAGCTATTTAGGTCGACCGAATCAAAATCGCTCCATGACCATGGCGATCCCCTGGCCCATACCGATACACATGCTGACCAGCGCGTAACGTCCGCCGCTGCGTTGTAACTGCCGTGCCGCAGTCAGGGCGATACGCGGACCTGAAGCACCAAGGGGATGGCCGATACTGATGGCACCGCCATTTGGGTTGACCCGATTATCCATCGGATCCAACTCCAAAGCTTTGAGACAAGCCAAGGTCTGGGCGGCAAAGGCTTCGTTTATTTCAATGACATCCATATCCGCAATATCCAAACCGCTGCGTTGCAACGCCAGTTGCGCTGCCGGTACCGGGCCGATCCCCATGACCCGCGGTGCCACTCCGGCCACGCCACTGGCCAGTATTCGCGCCATTGGTGTCAACGAGTGACGCTCGCCGAAATCAGCACTGGCCACCAGTAACGCCACAGCACCGTCGTTGATCCCCGAGGCATTACCAGCCGTAACGACCCCCTGGGGGTTCAGGGGCGGTAACGTTGCAAGCGCTTCATAACGACTGCCCGGGCGGGGAAATTCATCGTCACTGACGATATTTGCCGGTTGTCTGCGTTCCCCCGGCACCGTTAAGGCCAGGATCTCATCGGTATAAAAACCATCTGCCAGCGCCGCTGCATATTTTTGTTGCGAGCGCAGCGCATATCGATCACAGGATTCACGATCGAGTTGATAATCCCGGGCCAGATTATCAGCGGTCTGGGACATGTTGTCGGCACCAAATTCGCGTTCAATGGCAGGATTTGCAAAACGAGCCCCAAGCGCAGAATCAAACACCTGTATCTCTTTGCTGAACGCCTGGTGGGCCTTGGCCATAACAAAGGGTGCCCGGGACATACTTTCCACCCCACCTGCCAGCATCATTTCACCCTCCCCACAACTGATGGCCCGGGCCGCGGCAATTATGGCGTCCAGACCACTGCCGCAGTTACGCTGCATGACGGCACCCGGAACTTCAATGGGCAGACCGGCACTTAAGATGGCATGACGGGCAATGCAGCGGCTGTCTTCTCCAGCCTGATTGGCGCAGCCGACAAGGACATCGTCGATCAGTTCGCCGTCGATGCCCTGTTGTTCTATGACAGCTTTCAAAACGGCGCCAAGCATGTCATCGGGCCGTAGCCTGGCCAGCGCACCGGCATGGCGGCCAAAAGGAGTACGCAGGCCAGCGTAGATATAAGCGTCTAACATTTAACAGCTTCCCTTAAATTTATAGGTGTAATGCGGGTGCGACCCGGGACCATAAAGGGCCTTAAACGCAGCCGGGATTTGGCGTAAATTATACCCGTCGGAAATTACCCTGGACGGTAACCCGGCCGCTACACCGGTTACCGTGATTTCTCACCTAAAAGGCCGCACCATGACCACCACACTCAGTGTCAACCTGAACAAAGTCGCCCTGCTGCGTAACCAGCGGGATTTACCCTATCCGAGTGTGACCGGATTTGCGAGACGGGTACTCGATGCTGGAGCCAGCGGCATTACCGTGCATCCGCGTCCCGATGAACGGCATATTCGCCGCACCGACGTCCATGATCTTGCACAGTTGCTGGCAACGAAAGAATTTCCCGGAGCTGAATTCAACATTGAAGGCTATCCCTCGGAAGACTTCCTGCAACTGGTGGAATCGCTGCAACCCGACCAAGTCACCCTGGTCCCCGATTCTCCAGATCAACGCACCTCTGATCATGGCTGGGATTTTGCCCGCCACTGCGATTTTCTGGTGCCATTGATCAAACGCATCAATGCCTCCGGGCCGCGGGTCTCCCTGTTCGTTGACGGCCACCCTCAAGCTGTCACCGACGCCGCCGCAACCGGCACCCAACGCGTGGAGTTATACACCGAACCTTATGCGGCAGCCTACGCTGCGGGCCATCCCGAAACAGCCCTGCAAGACTTCACCACAGCGGCACAGACCGCCGCAGAACTAGGCCTCGGCGTCAACGCCGGCCACGATCTCAGTCTCGATAACCTCGGTGCTTTCCTTGCCGCAGTTCCCACAGTCCTGGAAGTCTCCATCGGCCACGCCATCACCGCCGAAGCCCTGGAAATGGGCATGACCAACGCCGTCAAATCCTACCTGGACATTGCCGGCATGAGTGCAGCCAGATAAGTGAAAGGAAAGGGATAATGCGACCAGTGTCGTGCGAAAATCCTGTTCACTTAAGACTAAGGCCAAGTTTGCGCATTGCGCAGGGTAAGGACTGACTCACAAGACACGCCG
>CAZAWX010000452.1:0-2313 GCA_964488985.1 uncultured Ectothiorhodospiraceae bacterium | reverse complement strand
GACGTTCTTGTCCGGCGGACATCAATGTCCGCCCTACGGAGTAATAAATGAGCTTTTTTGACGAATTAAAACGCCGCAACGTGTTCAAGGTCGGCGTTGCCTACGTGGTCGGGGCCTGGCTGTTGATCCAGTTCTCCGACATCCTGCTGGACAACATGGACGCGCCCGCGTGGATATTACAGGCCATCATGCTGGTGCTGGTCATCGGCCTGTTCATCACACTGTTCTTCGCCTGGGCTTTTGAGATGACACCCGAAGGGGTCAAACGGGAAAAGGATGTCGACCGCAGCCAGTCGATCACACCACAAACCGGCAAGAAACTGAATAACGCCATTCTCATTATGATGGCCCTGGCGATCGCCTATTTACTGTTCGACAAGTTTTCAGAACGCGGACCGGAGCCCGGGGCACCCAATGCGGGACCGGCCGTCGAAGCGCCTGCTGGCCAAAGCGCACTGACCTCAACCACCGGAACGACTCAACAGGCCACCGGGGCCGAACCCGTTGTCGATCGCCAGTCAATCGCCGTGCTGCCCTTTGAAAACCGCTCCAACCGCGAGGAAGACCAGTTCTTTACCGATGGCATCCACGACGACCTTCTGACTACCATCGCCAAGATAGGATCGATGAAGGTTATCTCGCGCACCTCGGTGATGGAATACAAGGACACCACCAAGAAAATCCCCGAAATTGCCGCCGAACTGGGCGTGGCCACGGTGCTCGAAGGCGGTATCCAGCGCGCCGGTGACCAGGTGCGGATCAATGTGCAGTTGATCGATGCACAAACCGATGAACACCTGTGGGCCGAGATTTACGACCGTGAGCTTACCGCCCGGAACCTGTTTGCCATCCAGAGCGAAATCTCGCAGGCTATCGCCACCGCGCTGAAAGCAACGCTGTCCCCCGAAGAAAAGGGGCGTATCAACAGGATGCCTACGGACAACCTCGAGGCCTATAACGCCTACCTTCGTGGCCGCCTGTTGATGGCCACCCGCCAGTCGGACAAGCTGGAACAGGCCATCGGGGCGTTTCGCAAGGCCACCGAACTGGACCCCGGTTTTGCGCTCGCCTGGATTGGTCTGGCGGACAGCAACAATCTTTTGACCGGCTATGGATCGCTCAGCACTGAGGTATCCATACCAATACAGGAAGAGGCGGTCAGACATGCCCTGACTATCGATGATCAAAGTGGTGAGGCTTATGCCTCGCTGGGCCAGGTCCAGGCGACCCTGCAGCACCCCGGGCAGGCCGAGGCCGCCTTTCAGAAAGCGATTGAGCTGAGTCCCAATTACGCCACGGCCTATCACTGGTATGCCAATTTCCTGCTTAACTACCCGTTACGCTCGCAACAGACCCTTGAACTGGCACGCAAAGCGGTGGAACTGGACCCCCGCTCGATGATCATCGGCTCCATGCTGGGCAGCGCCTACCAGGCTCGAGGTCTTTATTCACTGGCGGAGCGTCAGTATCAAAAAGTGATAGCGCTCTACCCGGATTCAGCCCAGCCCTTAAACTCGCTCGCCGCGCTGTACGGATTTTCCATGGGCCGGTTTGACAAGGCCATTGCCATGAGCCGCAAGGCCCACGCACTGGACCCGGGCAGTTTTAATCCACTCCTATCACAACTCTTCGGTTACCTGAATTTGGAAGACATCGAAAAGGCCGAAGCGGTGCGGACCCAAATCGAGGACATCAGCAACCAGCATGTGCTCCTGGGCCTTGCCGACCTGCTGATCGCCAATGCAAAAAACAATCCTGCCGCCATGCGTGAATCGATCAACTGGCTGCTGCCCAAATTGCGATTGTTGCCCGGAGGCGCCCAGTTCGCGGCACAAACCGCTTTAGCAATAGGTGATACTGAAAAGGCACGAGAAATCTACCTGAACGCCAATCCGGGCTGGCTGGACACCGGGCAGTGGCAGGCGTTGATCAACCAATACACCAGCAGCGCCTGTGTCGTGGCCTGGATTATGCGCAACACCGGGGAACCCGAACTGGGCACGCAATTACTGCAGCAGGCCACGCACTACCTCGATGACGAACTGGCCGCCATCGATGAGCACGTCGATAATCAGGCACCGGATGTCTGCTACCTGGTTGCCGGTGACAAGGAAAAAGCCCTGGCATCGATCGAAACACAACTCGCGCATAACCATCTCGCCTTCTGGGACATTGCACACGCGCTGCCCATGTACGAACAGATCCGCTTTGAGCCGCGCTTCCAGGCAGCCGTGGCCGAGCGCGCGCGCCGTATCGCCATTCAACGTGAAGCGGTCGCAAAAATGGACAAGACGTAGGATGGACATTCATGTC
>CAZAWX010000451.1:0-2313 GCA_964488985.1 uncultured Ectothiorhodospiraceae bacterium | reverse complement strand
GCGCTGCGTTCGTAGCGTTCATCAATCAGATCATGCAGGTATTCGTCATGGGGTGATTGAAGGGGTTTGAGCCCGAAGTCATCGATGATGAGCAGTGGCACTTTGACGAGAGTCTGGAAGCGTCGTTCATAGGTATTGGTGGCACGGGCGGCATGCAGGTGGCTGAGCAACTTGGCCTGGGTATAACACAACACATCATAGCTTTTTTGCACAGCACAATGACCCAGCGCCTGCGCCAGATGGCTTTTACCGGTGCCGCAGGGACCCACGATGAGTATGGCGACTTTTTCCTCAATGAAGCTGCAGCTAGCTAACTCCTTCAACAGTGCCCGATTGAGATTGGGATTAAAATCCTGATCGAAGCTCTCCAATGTTTTATTGCTTCTGAATCCGGCACGCCGGACCCGCATGGCATATTTCTTTTGCTCACGACGGGCCACTTCATCCTGCACCAGCAGTGCCAGGAACTCGGGGTGGGAGAGTTGATGCTCGATGGCTTCGCGGTTACGGGTCGCCAGACTTTCGGTCATGCCGGACAAGCGTAGCTGTTTCAGCAAGGGGGTGAGTTCGGGTATGGGGTTTAACATGATGATTTCCTCTTTGTGGTTTAGGTTGGATATTGAAGTTAGTGTTTCAGTAACGTGCCGGGGTCACGCGAGAAGCGGCCAGCGCCGGTATAACTGTCCGCCAGGGTATCGAAACTGGTTTCGGTAAAGGCCTGTTGATCCAGCCCTTTTTCCAGGATCTGCTTGACCGCTCGATAGCGCACATTGCCAAAACTCAGTGCCCGCAGGCAGGCGGCGTTGACGCGGACATCCCCGTAGCGTTTTCGAAAGCCGACGACGCCCTGGGCCGCGCGCAGGTTATCGAGCACCTTGTCATGAAACAGGCATTCGATCAGGCGCTGGCAATGTTCGCCGATTTGAGTCGCCTGCTTCAGGCACCATTGCGGGTCGCGCATTTTATAAGCCAGTGCATGGGGTGGCAGATGATCATCCAGGGTGGAACGATCGCCCGGATGCGTCAGGCGGGGATGGATGGCTTTGAGTTCATGCGCCTGGTAAACCCGCACCGAGGTATCGCTGGCCCGCAGCCACAGCGATTGATGCACCAGGGTATAGGGCACCGAGTAACGGCATTGTTCAAACTGTACATGGCAATCACCATGTACCTTGACGGTAGCCCAGACCGCCAGCTCAGGCGGCACATCCGGCAAGGGCTTGAGCAAGTGCTGTTCGGTCTCGACGAAGCGCTTCAGCGGTTGCTCCCGTGTGGTGCCATGGATGCGGTTACCGGCAACCTCCATCAGCCATTGCTTCAATTGTGCGTTGGCATCGACAAGACTTCGGAACTCCCGCAATGGTACGAAGGCGTTCTTGATATATTTAACGCTGGATTCCACGCGGCCTTTCTTTTGCGGATCACGCACCGGGCAGGGGGCAATCAGAAAACCATAGCCTTCTGCACAGTCAGCATAGGCGCGCTGTACTTCGGGATCGTGGTAGCAGGCTTTGGTGATGGCGCACTTGGGATTATCGATGATGACCCGGGTCGATAAACCATTAAACCATTCAAAGCCGCGTCGATGGCAGGCGAGCCAGGTGGCCACGCTTTGATCCCGGATAAATTCCGCATACATATGCCGACTCCAGGCGAGCGTCATCACGAAGATCCAGGTTTTCCGGATCTCACCGGTATCGGTATCCACTATTCTTGGGCCGGCACCGAAATCGAGCTGTGCGGCATCACCCGGTGGGAACTCGATCACGGTGGTGACCCTGGGGTTGGCCTCTGCGAGCTTATTCAGGTAACGGCGCAGGGAGGAATAGCTGCCACCAAAGCCATATCGATTGACCAGGGTCTGGTGGATTGTGGTGCCCTGTACCCCGGCTTCGAGCCAGGTCTTTACCTTCTCATGGTAGGGAACGATCAGCGATGTCGTGGCTGCGGTCCTGGCTTTATCCGCAAAGTGTGTTGCCAGCACCGCTTCATTGGGTAATGGTTGATCTACTTCAAGCCATCCGTGCTCAATCGCCAGATCACGAAGGGCCGCGGCCTTGTGCCGACCGATCAGCCCGGTCTTGGCGATGGTTCGGTTGGACTCCCCCATTCGCATACGAACGAGTACTTGTCTGATTTCATGCATTTCAAATCTCCGGTTTGCCATGGGGTATCTCTTCCAAAAAAAGGACGCAAGATACCCGAAATTAACGGGAGTTTGAGGGGGATTTCAGCCCTTAAGTGGATCCATTATGGTGAACATGACCTGGCTCTATTACGGTGAACATCAGGTGGCTCCATTATGCCGATCAC
>CAZAWX010000450.1:0-2315 GCA_964488985.1 uncultured Ectothiorhodospiraceae bacterium | reverse complement strand
AGCGCATGATTCGAGTCGGTAAAGCTTTTGGTCATCTGCAACCTTACTAAATCGCACCGCTATTCAGGAGGTGCCCCAGAGTTTAATCCGGGCGTGATTATCGCCCGGTTGACGCCGAATCACTTTCAGACTCTCGACAATACCGTTGTCGCCAAATTCCCGCTCAATGGCGAGCAGGGTATGCAATGGATGCTGGCAGATGTCATTGGCGTAGTGTGCCTCATCTGTCGCCATGGGGAGTGCGGCAGCAATGTGTGGCGCACCATGCTGGCTGATGAGGTAGTGAGCCAGTGCATCGATAACCTGTTGGAAATCATCCTCGCTGATTTCAGCAATTTCCACCAGGGAACTCCAGCCGAAACTGCTTACACCGAGAAAGCCACTGTTGAAAGCTTGCAGAGGTTTACCTGTAAGTTGTTCCGGATCGGTGTGTAAAAATTCAAAGGATCCAGGCACTGCCCATTCGCCAGGCTCAGCGGCACGTTCGAAAACCTGAAGGTCTGATCCATCAAAGCGCACCGTGCGTAGAAATTTCACCCGTTCAGGAAAAAGCCTGCAGGCCGGTCTGGGCGCGGCCAAGAATCAAGGCATGAATATCATGGGTACCTTCATAAGTGTTCACCGTTTCGAGGTTCAGCATATGGCGCATGACCTGATACTCATCGGCTATGCCGTTGCCACCGTGCATGTCCCGGGCCATGCGGGCAATGTCCAGAGCTTTGCCGCAGTTGTTGCGTTTGAGCATAGAGACTGTTTCGTGGGGGACGGAGCCGGCATCGAATAACTGGCCGAGACGCAGGCAGGCCTGCAGGCCCAGGGCTATTTCAGTTTGCATGTCCGCGAGTTTTTTCTGCACCAGTTGTGTGGCGGCCAGCGGCCGGCCGAACTGTTTGCGTTCCAGGGTATAGTTGCGTGCTGCGTGCCAGCAGAATTCAGCGGCGCCGATGACCCCCCAGGCAATACCGTAACGAGCCCGGGTCAGGCAGCCAAACGGGCCTTTCAGTCCACGCACCCCCGGCAGCAGGTGATCGTCGGGGACGAAAACATCATCCATCGCAATCTGTCCGGTGATGGAGCAGCGCAGGCTCAACTTACCTTCGATTTTTGGTGTGCTGAGTCCGGTCATATCGCGCTCCAGAATAAAGCCGCGAATCACATCTTCCTCATCCTTGGCCCAGACCACGAAGACATCAGCTTTGGGACTGTTGCTGATCCAGGTTTTGGTGCCGCTCAGACGGTAACCACCATCGACCTTGCGGGCACGAGTGCGCATACCACCCGGATCGGATCCGGCATCGGGTTCGGTCAGGCCAAAGCTGCCGACCTTGGCACCGCTGGCAAGGTCCGGCAGAAATTGTTGTTTTTGCGCTTCGCTACCGTAGGCATGGATCGGGTACATGACCAAGCTTGATTGCACGCTCATCATGGAGCGGTAGCCGCTGTCGACACGCTCAATTTCACGTGCGATCAGCCCATAGGCAAGGTATCCCGCACCGGCGCAGCCATAGCCGTCCAGGCTCGCACCCAAAAGACCAAGTTCCCCCATCTCGCGCATGACGTCCGGATCCCAGCGTTCCTCACGATAAGCGCTGATCGTGCGTGGCTGCAAACGTTCCTGAGCATACTCCCGGCTGGCATCGCGAATCATCCGGTGTTCGTCACTGAGTTGATCTTCCATGGACAGTGGATCGGTCCAGTCAAATGGTTTGGCTATGGGGGTGTGCTCGTTTGCGGCTTGTGACATGTCGGTAAATCCTGAAAGCTTAAGGCAGACTTGTATGGTAGCAGTGTGTTGCGGTGGACTGAATAATTCCCGCCAGTTTTATTCTGCGGGTTCCGAGGGCCGCTGCGTACCGCACTGCCAGCACTCGCTGAATTGTGCCTCCAGGACTTCCTCACAACCTGGGCAGCACCAGGCCTGTTGTGATCCTGTTGGTACATTGATAAAGGCATTGATCATTGCGCTGGCCCGATCCTTGAGTTCATCTTCAATGACCCACAGTTCAGGCCAACATTCAGTTGGCGGTAACTCACCTGCCGCCCCGGCCAGGAATTCGTTACGTAACACACAGGGAATATGATTGGTCTCAAGCAGAATTTTTAACTGGCCGCAGAGTATTGAGTCGTAGGAACTGTAAACGCACTTCATAGCGTGCTTAAGTGTAGAGCATTGCAGCCGCAGATGTGTTCAAATTCGCGTCCTTGATAGAACCAGTACATAGGTTAGACATCTTAAGCGCAACCAAGTGGAATCGAGGGGTATTGGTTCCAGAAGACGCCGTGAATCCGTCCCTGGAGGCTTGGATGTGGCATCC
>CAZAWX010000449.1:0-2316 GCA_964488985.1 uncultured Ectothiorhodospiraceae bacterium | reverse complement strand
ATGGCATCACTGTAATCCATGTCATAGCCGTCCCAGGCGGATGCACAGGTTCGATAGCCACAATTCCACCAAGCGATGATCGCCACGAACGGAGCAATAACCAAGTGCTTACAGACAGGATCATGCAATGTCGTCAGATCCCGAATCTGTACCGATCACCTCTATCAGCAAATCCGTATGGTTATCGGTCAGGCAGTGTTGTGTGTAAGGACGTCAATCGTCACAATCGCCATCTGGGCAATTCAGGGAGTGGTTCATCGCCAGGGCTGGCATGTCTGTGTCGGCGGCGCCAACGATCTTTGCCGGAACCCCGACGACGGTAACATGAGGCGGTACATCTTCCAGTACCACGCTGCCGGCGCCGACCTTGGAACCCGTGCCGATTTCCACATTGCCAAGTATTTCCGCTCCGGCACCAATCAGCACCCCTTTGCGCACTTTCGGATGCCGGTCACCGCTGGCTTTACCAGTCCCACCCAGGGTGACGCCGTGGAGCATGGAGACGTTATCCTCTATAACGGCGGTTTCACCCACGACCACGCCGGTGGCGTGATCAATCATGATGCCATTGCCAATCGAGGCCGCCGGGTGGATATCAACCCCGAATACTTCCGATGTGCGGCTTTGCAGGTACAGGGCCAGAACCTGTCGCTGTTGTTGCCATAACCAATGCCCGACACGTTGCAGTTGCACGGCATGAAAGCCTTTAAAAAATAAAAAAGGTCTGGAAAAGTGGTGTGCTGCCGGATCCCGATCCCGTACTGCCTGCAAATCGGCGCGAATGGCCCGGGTGATGCCGTTGTCACCCTCAATCGCATCCATAATCAGTTCGCGTATCAGCATGGAAGGCAGTACCGGGCTTTCCAGCTTTGCCGCAAGCAGAAATGCCAGGGAGGACTCAAGGGATTTGTGATTCAGCACCGTGGCGTGCAAAAAGCTCGCAAGCAAGGGTTCCTCTTTAATTTCTTCAATGACTTCCTCGCGAATGGTCGCCCAGAGCGGATCCAGGGCCTGATTCGGTCTGCGGGTTGCGGAACGGGTTTTCATACTGGACTCCTGTAGACTCAATGCCACTTAGGTCTTGGCCGTGGCTCGAAGTTCACGGCCCCAGGTATTCATGCCGTATTTCCAGTAACCACGAACATTCAGTAAGCGGACATCGGTATCCTCGCTTAGCGCCATCACCTCGCCATCCAGCAAGGGTTGCAGATACTTGGTCAGAACGGCGCCGCCACCGCCGGTAATGACCATAACGTCGATATCCCAATCATCAACCCAGCGCCGTTCTATTTCTCCAGCAATGCTTGATGCGAGTTTTTTGAAAGCAGCCTCAGTCAATGCTTGCAAATCAATGGTTTTGCCGCGAATTTTTATTTGCCCCCGGGCCACCGCGTCATACAGACGATAGAGCTCGACGCTGACACCGGTTTGTTCCTGAAGTTGAGCCGCGATGGCACTAAACGCCTTGGCAATTCCCGCATCCCAGGTATGGCTGCCACGTTCAGAGTAACGGGTTTTATCGGCAATGGTGCAATCGCAGGTGCAAAAGCCGATATCGATGATGCCGATTTTTTCCTGCACAAAACGCTTGTTACTGACTTCCGCCATATCATTGAGCATATGGCTGAACAGGGTGCCGAACGGTTGCGGGATAACTCGCACATGGGTGATATTGATGACCTTCGTTGTGCGTTGCCCGGCTGCGTCAAGCATGGCGATCTCATGTTTGCCGGTCAGTAATTGAATGACTTCTTCACGGTGGCGCCGGTAATAACTGATGGGCAATCCTGTTACGACACGGGTCGGATCATTACTCTGAACCATCCGACTCAGGGCGCTGAGGGCCATGATGCGTGAAAAACTCGCAATAAACTGGTTCTGATCCAAGGTGAACGAACGCACATTGCTTTGCCGTTCTGCAAGTTCACCGACAAAATAACTATTGCCATCGATTTCCAGGTGTAAGTGCTCCTCCTGGTTTGTCTGGCCCAATAATTGTTCGCGGTATTGAATATCTGAGGCTTCACCAAAGATGGATTTAAAAATCAGATTATCGCGGCCATTGGTCGCCTTGGTGAAGCCAAAACCGATATCAATGCCTACGACCGCCATGGTGATTTCCTTGCGTGTTGCTGCGAATGGTGAGAGGTTGTACCACGCAGATTATACAGGATCAAAGCGCAGTCGCAGCCTGCCATCGGTTGCCCTGGAAAGCCAGGTGACTCAGGATTTAACCGACAGGCTCCTAGTCTGCATATCAGGTTCTTAAGCGCAACCCAGTGGAATAGACGGGTGTTGGTGAAGGAAGTGTATGTG
>CAZAWX010000448.1:0-2350 GCA_964488985.1 uncultured Ectothiorhodospiraceae bacterium | reverse complement strand
GTCATTGTGGGCGAGTTGGCTGAGAATATTGTTACAGCGTAAATGTCTCATTTACTATTAGCTATTTGAATAACAACATTATAGGATATACTAAAATCTTATTTTTGCAGCATATTACCGAGATTCGGTTTTGTTTCGCTCAAACTACGTAATAAGGAGGTCACAATGACAGCAAGACTTTTCGCCCCCATCCTCGTATCGTTAGTTTGGGTGACCCCCGGCTTCGCAGAGACGACTTATTGGCTGCCGCACGTGCAGCATTTGACGACGGAAACAAAATACACCCATGACGTGAAGGTTCCGGAATATTTTGTCAAGTGGCTTCTGCAAAAAACAGATCGTGGAGGCGGTGAAATAGTCTCAAAGACTATCAATGGTCAATCCTACAACTTCGTTCAGCAGTACTTTTCCTGGGATACGGTTGCTCATGGCTCATCTCCTGCCAGAACCGGCCAGATTCGCATTGACAACAAACAGGTTCGTTACCAAAGTAACCGGTGGGTGAGCAACGATCAGCTGAAATCCGCGGCAGATGTCATCGCTGCGCTGGACAGCGCGAGTGTGCCCGCCGGCTCCAATATCAAGAGCACGTGGCGTGAGGTCGACCTGATGGTGCTCCGCTCCGAGACGGGGGCTCCCGGCTTATCGTATAGCGAGCCCGTCCCGCCACTGGCCCAGGCCAAAGCGCGTATGCGCCAATTGATAGGCAGCCTGCGCCCGGGCAAGTTTTACCCGGATGTTCAGGTACCGGTCGACCTTCAGGCCTATCGGCAGGCCATGCTGGAGATCACAAATCTGGGCCGACGTGACCCTGACTATCGGCGGAACAACAAGTATGCCTCTGACCTCGGTGCCGAACAGGCGACCACTGACATTGGACAGGAAAAGATCTATCACCATCAATCGATCCCGCCGTATTTCGAAGACCTTAGCCTTGATGGTCCGCTGAGTGAGGCAGCCCAGTTGCAGGCGGAATGGATAGCCCATGTTGGCAAGCTGAGCCACGACGGGCCTCCCGACTATCAGGGCACCAACCTCGTCGATCTCAGTGCGCGTCTTGAGTATTTCGCCAAGGACTATGTAACAGCAGGGGAAGCGGGTGGTGGTATCGGTTCTCCCGAAGACTGGATGATGAGCGAGACGCACTACCGGCCTTGGTTCAATATTGGCAACGATGTCCGGTTCGTCGGGTTCGGCGCCGCGTTGGGCAAGGATGACGTCCTCTACGCCTTCGGCATCGGCGGAGTCAGCAGGCCTTCAACAAGCCAATCTGAACCCAAGACCAAGACATCAAGTGGTTCATCTGCGAAAGCACCTGCCCAAGGAGTCGGTGCCCAGACGGTGACAACGCTGCCCTTTCCGGCGGGTACGGAGATGGTGCCTGGAACACGCTATACCTCAGCTGATGGAAAGTTCTACATTTCAATCCAGGCAGATCGAAATCTCGTGGTGCGCCGCACGGCCGACGACGGCTTCGTCTGGGCACTCGTTGATCAAGGCGTGGACTATACGAAAACAACGGGCGCGCGGATGACGGCGGCGGGCAAGTTCGAGGTCTACGACGCTTCCGGCGGCACGCTTTGGTCGATCCCCGATCAAGGTACGCCCGGTAACGTTTTCGACCTTACGCCGATTGGTACCCCGCATGTACGGGTAGAGGGTAGCCCGGGGAGCTTCACCCTTCCCCTCCTTGGGGGGCAACCGCTGGTACAGGGTGAGAAATATACCTTTGGTGACCACTACATCATTTTCCAGAACGATAACAACATCGTCATCCGCCGCATTTCGGACGACGGGTTCACCTGGGGGCTGAATGAACAGCCCGGTGTCGACTACCGCAAGGCGACGAGCGCACGGATGACCGATCATGATCATTTCGTCGTTTATGACACCGGTGGCAACGTCCTGTGGCAAATGGGGCCGAACACGAAACCAACGGGCAGCATGTGGGGCGAGCAACACGGCTTGCTGATCAGCACGGACGGAAAGCCGTCGATTATCAAGTAATGGTTAAATGGATCAGGGTTAAAGGGGCCAGGACCATACTCAGGCGAGCTTGCATGTGCTGGCGGGAACACTGTTACATGTGATTCAGGAGATGGGCGGATGAGAGAGTATTGAAATGGTCCGGCGTTATGCGCATCTGGTGGCCGAGCATATGGCAGAATATACCGGCCGCATCGCCCTCAACCAAAAATTCTTCCAGCAGAACTTCTACCGGATGTGTATTGGCTAACGGTGTATTCACGTTCAAAACCTCAATGATCATCCATAATTTCTATCTGGGTGGTACTGGCTGATCACCTTGTGATAAGCGCGTTTGACTTCGCGGTCGCTGGACTCGCAATTC
>CAZAWX010000447.1:0-2359 GCA_964488985.1 uncultured Ectothiorhodospiraceae bacterium | reverse complement strand
AGTTCGCGGCTTACGACGTGCGCATCCATTGGGCGCGGTGATTCCTCCAGAGCTCAGTGCCGAGTCATCGACTCCCGCAACCAAACCAGCAAGTGATCGAAATCGGCTTCGCCGCGCTCCAGTAAACCAACGAGAAACGTATGCGTGGGCTCCGGCTCGACTTCTAATTTCCACTGATTGAGTCGCAAGAAGACGTCAACGCTGAAAAAGGCAACAGGTTTGTTGCCATCGACAAATGGGTGATTAATGAGCAGCGATTCGAATAATGCGGCGGCCATCTCCGCAAGATCAAGGTAGTAACCTGTTTGTGGCCGGAACAAGGCACTTTCAAGCAGCCCCAAATCCCGGATCCCGCCGGTGCCGCCGAAACGCTCGATGACCCGCTCATGGATGCTGATAACTTCGTCGAGGGAAAGAAATTCGACGACCGGGTTACTCGGCAAGGCGTTGCCCTAACGCTTCATTGTCTTGAATTGAATCCTTAAGATGCCTGAGGACAGTGGGCCGAATTCGCCGTTTTCTTACATAGTCCTGGACCGCTTCGGTAAGCAGGCCTGAAATGCTTTGATGCGACTCTTCGGCGAGTGCCTTGAGGGCCTCCCAGGCCGGTTCTTCTATCTTCGAACTGATCTTGATAGTTGCCATATCAAGACAATAGCTTGACGTATCTTGATTTGTCAAGATTGTTCAGGGGAGCCGGTTATGAGCGGCTGCGCATCGTGGAATCGGGCTGTCAGATACACGTCACTTGCCGCTTCCCCGTGCAGACGAAATCGACACTCTCGCCAGTGCGTTACAAAACCACTCGATTGACATCCTGTTGAACAACGCCGGCGTTTATCTGGAAAGAACCACACCCAGGACTCTGGGGCATATTCATTACCCCAACCGGGAAGAGACGTACAGAGTAAACACCCTGGGCGCGGTACGGCTAACCGAAGCGTTTGATTTAAACAAGACGGGGCATTTTTTATTGCTATGACGGTTCGCGGATCCCCTGGTAACGCAAATAAACCACGTGACATCTTTCACCCCAAAGTTCTCAAGGCATCGAGTCGATATTCTCAACATAAGCAATGAAGGTGATATCGTACAAGGCACATGGACTTCCTTCCCAAACCCGCCATCCCGTCCCCCACCAGCGGTGAAACCGAGTTTCGCATCGCCATCTGGGGTCCATTAATCACCTTCCTGATATTCCTGTTCGGCTTGCTTATCGGCGTGGCTCTGTTTATCCATAGCTATCGGGTATCCGTCACATGGGGGATGGTGCTGTCGGGCCTGTATGTACTGTTCATGTGGTGGCTGTGCTCGCTCTTGTGGCGTGCCTTTATGGCCACCCTCTCCCCGGCCAACTGGCTGGCCCGCATCGGACCGGGCGGCATCGTGCTCAAATACCGTTCATACCTGCACGATGACTCACCCGGGGAAGACCCCATTGCCGTACGACTGTCATGGGCGGAAATCGCCGATGCCCAATTACAAAAGGAAATCCACACCACATTCGACATCGACGAAAAGCGCGACACAAATCGCTGGTTTCTCGCCATGAAACTGAATACGCCAAGCCACGACCTCGAACGAATCAAATCGGCAATCGCATACGAGCAGCAACGCAAACCGGCGCACATCAAGGTGGATGACCTGAAACATGAACTTTTCCAGGCACGCAAAAACAGGGCGACCGCATCGGAAATTGCCCGCATCAAACAACAGATTGCCAGCGAAAAAAAACGCCACCCCGGCAAACACAACAAAACACAGTTTCGCGACCGCCCGATCGTGTTCATCAATCCTGATCAGCTACGCATGGAATGGACCCACATTACGCCAGGCAAGAAAAAACTCCGTCAACTACTGGCGCAATACACCACTGTCACGGATGACCAGACTCAACGCATCGACACTACCCGGAAGCTGACCGAGAAAGAATTTCAAACATCACTGGCCATCTTGCTCAAGCGCAACGAAACCATCGAGGCTGTCAAGTTGATAAAGACACATCTTGGTCTGAGCACCACCGATGCCAGAGCATATATCGAGCAGCAGCGGCAACAATAAGCTTCAAGAAGAATCTGACCCTCCCCGGCTTTCCACCCATCCCCGGCCAGCATCAGGTTTGCTATATAGTGACCACATAAAAATGGATGCGCCAGAGTGGCCGGCTGAAAGCCACCAGATGCTCATGACAACACCATTGAGGATGCCGGGATCCGCCAGTTACATCTGCGCGATCCAGACGGCAATCATGTGGAGATCAATTTTTCCCCTTGGCGAGGACTGAAGGCGTAAGTTCAGCGGGCTTCAGGATTCCTGCGGTGCCAGGCGCGCCAGGGGACGTTCGTTAATGGGCAGGTGG
>CAZAWX010000446.1:0-2362 GCA_964488985.1 uncultured Ectothiorhodospiraceae bacterium | reverse complement strand
CGGCGGCTTCTGGTACCCACACCGGCCTGTCTCGCACCGTTTTCGCTTAAGGACTCACCTATGAACAGTGCTTAGCCGATACTCCAGAGGCTCATCATAAACGATTCCATCAGGCAGAAAATTGCACCCCGTGTACTTGTGCACGAAGGCGCGGGTCCGTTGAAGTAATTTGCACCTCACGCCCCTCAAGGATTTCAAAACAGCGATTTAAGGTTTCATCTTCCAGCCGTTGCATCGCCTCCTCTGTGTAGAAGGTCAGATGCGGAAATAATAGTACGTTGTCCATCGTATAGAGTTCACATAACCGATGATGATGCCTGTTGAGGGGTTCCTGACTGAACACATCAAGGCCAGCGGCAGCAATCTTCCCGGATTTCAATGCCTCCAATAGCGCCTGTTCATCGACAATCGCACCCCGGGAGACATTAATGAGGGTCGCAGAGGATTTCATGCCGGCAAGCTCTTTTCGCCCCAGCAGTTTTTCTGTTTTTTTATTCAGCACGCAATGGATTGTCACCACATCACACTGCCCTAACATGGCATCCAGATCGGCTATTTTTTCTATCCCGTGACGTTGCATTATGGTCTCATCGACATAGGGATCGAAGCCAAGAACTCGCATTCTAAAACCCGCACCGGCCATACGAGCCATGCTGCGGCCAATGCGCCCGGTACCTACCAGGCCAATGGTTTTCCCTGCCAGATCACACCCTAACCAGTGATTACCAGGCCACACCCAACCACACTGATTCATCTGCGCGTGAATAGGCAAAAGTTTTTTCGCCAGAGCTATCATGAGTGCGAACGCACCCTCGGCGACGGTTTCCTCGGCGTACTGCGGTACATTGACCACCGGAATATTCCGTGCCATCGCTGCGCCGATATCTATCGCATCGATACCAACCCCATATTTAACGATGCCCTTGAGATTCACTGCATTGTCAATCACCCGTTTATCAATGGGCGTATAACACATTAGAATCAAATCTGCGTCACGAGTCTGAGTCAACAGTTGGCGTTGACTGACCCCTTCAGGTAACAAAACCAACTGCACGCCCTTGTCTCGCAAAATCCGGTCAACTCGTGGGCACTCCAACTCCCGATCGGTGCGTACGACTTTAATTTCCGCTGTCATGTGCTGTTCCAAATCTCATTGTAAGTGCGGGACCATCACGATGGCCCGCTTATGAGAAATACCCGGCATGAATACACGCACCAATCAGATTAGACATGATTTGTCCACAAACCACCGCACCGATGCCGCCAATATCATTGCTGGGAGCAAACTCGTTGATATCCATGCCGACAATACGTCCTTTAGTTGCCAGTCCATGGATAAGTTTGTGGATCTGATGGAACATCAGGCCACCGGCGACGGGTGCCAAGACCCCGGGCATCAAGGCAGGATCGATTCCATCCACATCCAGGGTGATGTAGTACTGCCCGGCGTCAGGAATACTCTCCAGAACTTTAGCCATGCCGTGATCATGGATCTCATAGGCGGTGACGATGTGTGCACCATAAGCCTCAGCAGCACGAAATTCCTCTTCACGGGCGCTGCCGGTACCACGAATTCCAAGTTGGAATATTTCCCCGATATGGGCCATCTCCGAGGCACGTCTGATAGGACTCGAATAACCTTCCCGCACGCAATTTACCTCATCACGCCAATCGATGTGCGCATCGATGTGAATCAATGTGACAGCACCTGGCTCATAACCATCAAACGCTCTGAAGACTGGAATGGGAATACCATGATCACCGCCCATCACCAACGGCAGAGCACCAGCGGCGAGGATTTTCCGCACCGCAGCTTCGGCGCGACGGTAATGTTCGACTGGATCAAATGGATCACCGGGAACATTACCGCAATCGACTACCCGTGTTGCTGTGCCATTGAGCAACGTACCGCCAAGATCGAAGTCCCATTGTTGCAGACCCATGGAGACGCGATCCGAAGCAGCGCGTATGGCCATTGGACCCTGTGATTGCGGATTCGCACCGCCTCCCATGGCATAAGGTTGTCCATAAGGGATCCCAAGAATCGCGATGTCGGCCTGCAAGGCATCCAAATCGTCACAAATCGGAAAATTCAAAAAACTTCGCGGACCACAAATTGGCGGTTCAATCAGGCATTCTTGGACCATGCTTGCTAACTCCTTATCAGCTTACAAAAGCGTTCGGTGTAGGCCCTGCCACAACGTCATGGCCAATGACAGTCATTCTGTCACGCCCTTGACCACCGCTGCTGACATAGCCATTTCCACCATTCACGTTTAAGATTCTCCTACAGATGCATTGTGCATGTTCATAGGTTAGTTCTTAAGCGCAATCCAGTGGAATCGATGGATATTGGTTCCAG
>CAZAWX010000445.1:0-2389 GCA_964488985.1 uncultured Ectothiorhodospiraceae bacterium | reverse complement strand
ATGTGGCATCCGTGCCACATACACTTCCTTCACCAACACCCGTCTATTCCACTTGCTTGCGCTTAAGAACCTATGAGGGGCAGCAACAGCGGGTTATCCACCCCACAGGGCCGTGACTGCTGCAACAGCGGCGATGGCGGCAGTCTCTGCCCGCAGGATCCGTGAGCCGAAAGACACAGGGATAAAGCCCTGTTTTACAGCCCTCTTTATTTCATCACTGGCGAGCCCGCCTTCAGGGCCAATCAGCAGCCAGATACCGTTGCCATCAGGCCCAGGGCAAAGGGACAAAGGGTGTGAGGCGGTAGGTGAAAACAACAACTTCAGTCCTGTCTGGCTTGCAGCATCGAGCCAATCATCGAGACAGTGCACCGGGCTGATTTCGGCAAGACGGTTACGTCCGCATTGCTCGCTTGCATGGATAACGATGCTTTGCCAGTGATGCTGTCGCTGCCGGGCGCGATCCGGATCCAGGCGCACAACGCTGCGGGAGCTCATCAGGGGTTGGATCCGGGTTGCGCCAAGCTCGGTGGCTTTTTGTATGCTCAGATCCATCTTTGCGCCTTTACTGGTACACAGCGCCAGGCACAGTGGCCAGGGGGATTCGCGTTCGATGGCCTGGTGATTGATTATCTGTACTATGGCCTGATGTTTTGTGGCGCTGATTAAACTGGCGCTGTATTCGCCCCCCAAGCCGTTAAACAGGGTAAGTGAGGCACCGCTTTTAAGTCGCAGTACGGTACTGATATGGCGACTGGCGGGGGTCGCCAGCTGCATCTGACCTGCTTCAGGAATTGGCCCGTCGACATATATCCGTGTTACCCGCATCAGAATTTTGTGGCCGTTTGGGATGGTAATCGAAACATGAATTTAGTATAACGGCGCGGCATTGGCCCTGGAACCTGTGATTCACCATGGCAGGTTTTTCCGCCCCTTGTCTTCATTAACCATACGGAACCTTCCATGCTTCGCAGATTTGCTTTAGTAGTATTCGGCCTAAGTTTCATGACTGTTGCTTCGGCACAACAGGCCACCAAGCCAGAAACCGCCCTTGAAAAATTCAGTTATGCCATGGGTTATCGCATGGCACAGGATCTCCTGCGCCAGAATATGACCGTGATTGATCCCCCTTCATTGGCTGCGGGGATCGATGATGCGCTTAAAGGCAAAGCCTTCGGCTTGTCTGCCAAGGAAATGCCTGAGGTGGTCGCGGCCTATCAGAAAATGGTGACGGAGAAAAAGGCCAAACAAGCTGGACAGAATAAGCTCGATGGTGATGCCTTTATGCAGGCCAATAAGGCTAAAGAGGGCGTTAAGGTACTGGATAATGGCATCCAGTATCGTGTTCAGAATCAAGGTAAAGGACCGATGCCTAAAGCCGATGATACGGTCAAAGTGCATTATGTGGGCCGACTGCTGGATGGGCAGATTTTCGATAGTTCACGGCAGCGGGGCAAGGCTGCGGAATTTAATCTTGGCGGGGTGATAAAAGGCTGGACCCAAACCCTGACGCAAATGCCCACAGGATCTCGCTGGTTGGTATGGATCCCACCCGAACTGGCTTACGGTGATCGGGGTGCAGGTGGCAAGATCGGCCCGAACATGACGCTGGAATTTGATATTGAGTTGCTGGAAGTGCTGAAAAAACAGTAATCAGCTAGCCAAGTCCTAGTGCCTGTCCAGGTTGCATCGGGGTATCCATACCCTGGTCAGCCTGCCTGCTGACGATGCTCCTGGACAGGCGCAAGAACCTGCCGGTCGGGCTGACTCCTGGCTCAGTATCCAGCCGGGATCATGTTTTCCTCAACAAATTTGTGCAGTTCCCGCTTACCCTGTGCCTTGAAACCGAGGAATTTAAAGCCAATGGCAATTTCCTCTCCGGGTTCTGCTCCAACTATCTGCACGTAGTGAATGACCTGAGTCAGGCATTGGATTTGGTGGATGGAGTCACCCACCAGAAGACTGATTTGCAATTTGATATGGGCAAGACCCTCCACGGGATTTGCGTGATGTCTGGCCTGGGTAATTTCGGCCTGCGGATGCAGACGTAATACCCGTCGGCAGGTATGAATATTGCTGCGAACCTGCAAACCACCGTAGGAGATATCCCGTGATCGCAACTCGATGGGTTGCGCTTCAACGCCCAGTGCCAGTACCGGAATATCGGCATGGACCCGAGGGTAGCTGCGTCTGGAATGCTTGTTATGGTCCGTTAATTGCTGCCAGAAGCTTTCACCACCATCGCCTGCGGCTGAAAATAAGCTCGATCGTGCAAGTTTTGTGTCCATGGCCGGGTTATCGGCCGTTGACGCAATAAACTGAACCTGCCGGTGGACGCTCAGGCCAATTTTGCTGCTGAACTAAGGGTCCGCCGCAAAATAACTGCGCAATC
>CAZAWX010000444.1:0-2398 GCA_964488985.1 uncultured Ectothiorhodospiraceae bacterium | reverse complement strand
TAGACGCAACTATATATTTTGATACACATCAAGAGTGAGTAAAGTAATTTGGCGAATATGAGTCTTGATAACTCCGGTAATCAGCGCAAGTTTCTACAGTCCTGGATTCTGTAAAGATTGTGCTCGCCATGAGTCCGATAATGATCAGAAGCCCGCTGGGGCCGAGATCTCTAATCTGAGATTGTATTGCCGCAGCGCTTATCAATGATCTTAGCCGCCCGGATTGCTCAAGAACATCGATCCCAGGATCACCACGGCGAAAACAGTCATTGCAAATGTAGCTGTTGGCGTTAGCCGCGGCATGTTCACATGGTGTGCTTTTTATAGGTGATGCCATTGGCCGCCTGCAGTTCACGAATATAACGCACAATGAAACGAACCTGAGCCTCCGTCACGTTGGGCAATGGCGGCATATTGCCGAAATTCCAGTGATGGCTTGGGACGCCTTGTTTGGCGGCCCGGTAAAAGGCCGCATCACTGTGGTGGCCGGGGTTGTAGATAGTGTGGATTAAAGGCGGTCCGGCTTTTGTACCGGCGCCGTTTTGGCCGTGGCAGGCAGCACAGTTGGCGTCAAAGGCCTTTTTACCGGTAACTGCCTGAAAACTGAGCTTGGGTATTTTAACGTTGACCGTCGTTGCCGTTGCACTGTTAGTTGTGCCCTTGTCGTTACCAAAATATAAGACCGCTCCTGCACCCAGGGCCAGTACCAGCGCCAGTATCGAGAGTTTGCTGTTTTTGCTCATACTTCAATGTACTCAGTTGGTTTAATTAATTTTTCGCAGATGCGCTAATTTACAGTAGGTTGTCTTGCCACCGGCGAGAGATGGTGGCGGTTAAGTTGAGTATTCTTTACTGACCTGTCCTGTTTTGGTAGGCCACGTCATATCTCATCATCTGGAATGGTTCGTTTGCGCTGTGCTTCATCAAGCAACAATATCATCCGCGCAAGAGTTCCGGGGTCGATATCGGACCATCCCGTGGTAATTCTGCCGTCTGACCACGACACACTGAGTGCCACGGCGTTAATGTCTGCGATATTTTCAATGCCTTTGTCGAAAATTTCCGCCGGCGTTGTGCCATGTAAACTTCTGATTTCCGCCATTGTAGTGTTCCTCAGTTTTATGATGACCAGGGTATGTATTGTAGAGTCAGGGGACAATAGAATCGTTCCGTAATCGAGCCTGCAAAGCAACATTACTGATCGGTATACTTTTGCACAAAACTGCCCAATCAGATGTTGTTCAAACTTTGCTTTAACGTCAGGGGTGTCAATTTCATAGTACTCTGGAGACCTTGGGTAATGAAAATACTCGTAGTGGAAGATGACGCTGAAACTGCGGCATATATCGCCAATGGCCTCGGGTTGAGTTTTGTTTTGACCTTGGCTTAAATGGATATCGCGATGAGAAGATTGGCGGTAAGCCTACAGTCAGGCATGCAAATAAGCGGTTGCCAACAAAACAGTCAGTGGCAAGGTAATTAGGCTCAGGGCAGTTTGTAATGTGATCATGGCGGCCATCAGCGGGGCATCTCCGCCCATCTGTCGGGCCAGGGTGTAGCCCGATGCGGCGGTAGGCACAGCGCCAAACAGCAGTGCCACCAGAGTTGTCTCCGGGCTGAGTTCCAGTGCTTGTGCAAGGATTAGCAGCAGCACGGGCAGTACCAGCATTTTACCCAGCATCGAGGCGAGCGTTGGAACGGCCGCCGCAGCCATTGCACGAACCCGCAGGTTGGCGCCGACGCACAACAGCATGACGGGTAAAGCCGCACCACCCAGAATTTCAGCAATATCGTGAACAACCGGTATGCGTCCAATGCCCGCGCTGTTAACACCGATCCCGAGTGTGACCGCCAGCAATAAAGGATTACGTGCCAGGTCCCGAAAGACGGCCTTTGTAACACTCTGGGCACCGGGCTTTTGCAGCATCGTAGTCATAAGCGTGACCACTGTGACGTTGGTAACAGGAATCAACAAGGCCGTTGACAAGGCTGCGAGTGCCAGGCCCTCGGTACCGTAAAGGCGCTCTGCTACTGCCAGAGCAATAAATGTATTGTGCCGCGTTGATCCTTGGAGTAACGAACTTGCGGCGGGTGCTTGCAGTCTTAAAATCCGGCCGCACAATAATGAGAACAACACAGCGCCAAAGAACCCACCAATGATGACCAGTGCATAAGAACCGATGAGATCGGTTGAGATTTTAAGCGATGACATTTTCACAAACAGCAGGGCTGGAAACAGCACCCAGTAAACGAGTCGGTCATTTTGATTCCAGAACTCGATGCTGGGGATCCCTCCCCGGCGTAACCCATGGCCAAGGATGATCAGAACAAAAATTGGGGAAATCGAAAGTAGAATTTCCAGCATGATGGGAAGGCGTCACTGGAGGAAACGCCTTTG
>CAZAWX010000443.1:0-2408 GCA_964488985.1 uncultured Ectothiorhodospiraceae bacterium | reverse complement strand
TGTAAACCAGCATCCAAATTAGACCCACTATCGGCACTGAATATTGACCCACCTAAAAGGGTAAAATCAGTTTCTGTGTTTGATTCTCCAACTCTCATTGCCGGTTTCGATAATGTCACAATGATGTGTCACTCGGTCCAGCAGTGCTGTTGTCATTTTCTTGTCTCCAAAGACCGTCGGCCATTCACCAAAAGCCAGATTCGTCGTGATAATGACAGAAGTCCTTTGATACAAACTAGATAACAAATGGAAGATAAGTTGCCCGCCGTTCTTTGAGAACGGTAGATAGCCCAGCTCATCCAACACGATCAATTCGGTATATCGAGTCAGTCGCTCAGCCAGTCGTCCCCCCTTGCCGTTGAGCTTTTCCTGTTCCAACTGATTGGCCAGGTCCACCAGATTGAAGTAACGAGCACGCGTGCCGTTACGGATAGCCTGGGCAGCAATAGCGATTGCCAGGTGGGATTTCCCGGTACCGGTGCCACCGACAAAGATGATGTTGCGTTGCTGGGCGATGAACTCACCCGTATACAGCGATTTGACTTGTAACTCATCAATGGGTGTCGTATCAAACTCAAAATGGTCCAGGTCTTTGGGGACCGGGAACTTCGCCTGCGTCATGCGGTAACGGATAGAGCGGGCCTTACGTTCAGCGACTTCTGCTTGCAACAGTGTCTCAATGACGGTGGCGGCAGTGTGCCGACGTTTACTGGCAGTGGTCAGCACCTCGTCATAGATTTTGGGCATACTGACCAGCTTGAGCTGCTTCATCAGGTCGAGGGTCTCATCACGTGGCATACTGCACCCCTGGGCGGAAGCTATCGTAGCGGGCACAATCGGCCTGTGGGAGCTGTTTCAACTGCAGGTGTGCTGCCACATCCATGGGCTCGGGCGTCGGTGGTGAAGCCTGGCGGGAGAGGATATTGAGTACCACATCGGCACTGCTCGCACCGCTGACCATGGCCTGGTCACAGGCCTGATTGACACCTTCCAGACCATATTGTTCAACACTGCTAAGGATGGCGACAAACTGCCGGTCCCAGTCAGCATGCTTTTTTAGCCGCTCTCCCATTCGTTGCAGGGCGTGCGGCAACTGCCAGTGTTTAAAGGGTGCACCATTACGCAACGCACCGGGTTTGCGCTGTAACACCGGCAGATAATGCCAAGGGTCAAAGACCATCTGGTTACGTCCAAAGTGACGCGGGTGTTCACCGATACATTGTCCCTCATACCAGATCAGCAGCCGGTCAGCGTAGCACCGTAGTTGTACCACCTGTCCCACTGCATGACAGTGTACCGAGTAACGATTGTAGTCATAACTGACCAGGGAGGTAGAACTGACCCGAACACTGCGTTCGGCATAACCATCAAAGGATTGGCTAAAGGGTATGAGGGAGGAGCGCTCTGCTTCAAAGACTTCCCAGATAGTATTCTCCTTCACCTGCGGGTGGCGGTGGCGCTTCACCCAGGCTTCGCATTCGCGCTGCAGTTCCTCGTTCAAGGTTGCCAGGTTCTTCGCCTTGCGCATCGGGGTAAAGAAACGCCGGCGGATGACACCTACCTGATTCTCAACTTGACCCTTCTCCCAACCGGACGCCGGATTACAGGCGACCGGTTCAACCAGGTAATGTGAGCACATCTGTTCGAAGCGCCGGTTAAAGTCCCGCTCCTTGCCTCTTAAGATACGGGTCACGGCCGTTTTCATATTGTCGTACAACCCACGACGGCAACTGCCGCCAAAAATATGAAATGCCCGTTGATGGGCATCAAAGACCATCTCCTGGCTTTCCCGCAAATAGGCAATGACCATAAACATGCGACTGTAACCCAGGCGGATGTGAGCCACTTTGATAGCAGTGGGAATGCCACCCAGCATGACGCGTTCATGCGACCAGTCAAACTGATAGGCTTCGCCTGGCTCAAAGCTCAGCGGCACATAGGCATCTTTGATGATGCTGCGGTGGGCCTCACGCCAGTCTTTGACATAGCGACGCACCTGATCATAGCCGCCCCGATAGCCTTCGCCCTGCAACGCTTCATACAGTAATTGTGCGCTGCGCCTTCGAGGCTGGTCCTGCTCAATCTCCAGCCATTGATCGAGGACCGCTATATAGGCACCCAGTTTGGGACGATAGGTCTGTTTGCGTTCATACTCGAACGCCGTTTTGTTGCTACGCAGTACCTTGCGTACGGTATTGCGTGAGAGGTGCATGTGTTTGGCGATCTGCCGGATGGATTTCCCATCACGCGATGCCAGTCGGATTTTTCTTATAGTTTCCACCGTCAACATCTCCTGTTATTTCAACCTCTCTGCCTCGTAAGTAGGCCGAGAAGTATGGTTGAGGGTGGGTCAATTTTCGATGCCGATTAACCCGTAAAGTGGGTCATTTTTGCATGCCGGTTCACAG
>CAZAWX010000442.1:0-2434 GCA_964488985.1 uncultured Ectothiorhodospiraceae bacterium | reverse complement strand
GTCTTGTGAGGGACTTCTCCCCTCTTGCTGGCGGGCAACCCACTGCGATTTTCTGCAGTGGATTTATGCGCAGCTATTTAGCCTGCATTGCCAGCACTCGCATGACATTGCGGATCAAACGGATGCCAAAATCATCTTCCAGGCTGAGAATAGATTCCGGATGAAACTGCACGGCTGCTATCGGTAACTGCTTATGTTCCACTGCCATGACCAGCCCATCTTCGCTAAGTGCTGAAATCTGCAACGGTAGGTGTATATCCTCAGCGCGGGCAAACAACGAATGGTAACGGCCTGCTGCAAAGCTGGGGGGGAGTTCGCGAAATAAACGGCCGCCCTTTGGCCATATTGTGGAAGGCTTGCCGTGCATGGGTTCGGGCAGCACCCCCAGGGTTCCACCAAAGTGTTCAACAATGCCCTGCAATCCCAGACATACCCCGAATACCGGTAGACCCAACTGCAATGCCATCGTCAGGGTTTCAGCGATCGCGAAATCATCCGGGCGTCCCGGTCCAGGTGACAGCAATACCAGATCCGGAGTAAGGCTGGACATTAATTGCCGCGCCATTGCCGGGCGGTAAGTCATAACTTCAGCGCCGGTTTCGCGAAAATAACCGGCCAGGGTGTGGACGAAAGAATCTTCATGATCAACCATCAATACGCGTTTGCCACGACCTGGCTGATCAGAACTGGCAGAGTTAGAAATAACCGGCTGAACATCGGGATGACGAATTGCGTCCAGCAAGGCGGATGCCTTGAGTCGGGTTTCGCGTTCTTCGGCCTCCGGATCGGATTCAAATAATAATGTAGCGCCTGCTCTGACTTCGGCAACGCCGTCTTTGATGCGCACGGTGCGCAACGTCAGACCGGTATTCATATTGCCATCAAAGCCCAGATAACCGAGGGCGCCGCCATACCAGCGCCGCGGACTGTGTTCATGATCTTCGAGGAACTGGATGGCATGTTGTTTGGGGGCGCCAGTCACGGTTACGGCCCAGGTATGGGCAAGAAAACCGTCGAGGGCATCAAAGCCTTCGCGCAAGGTCCCATGAACGTGGTCAACGGTATGAATTAATCGCGAATACATCTCAATCTGACGCCTGCCGATGACTTCAATACTGCCCGCCTCACAGACCCGCGATTTATCGTTGCGATCAACATCTGTACACATGGTAAGTTCAGACGTTTCTTTTTCCGAATTCAACAACTCCAAAATATTTTTAGCATCGCCAATGGCGTTCGCACCACGTTTAATGGTGCCTGATATCGGGCAAGTTTCTACGCGCCGGCCCTCGACGCGTACGTACATCTCTGGCGAAGCGGCGACCAGATATTCACCCTCGCCAAGATTCATCAGGGCGCCATAGGGAGACGGGTTGCGTTGTTTAAGGCGAGCGAACAGTTCCGATGGGGAACTCGGGCAGGGTTCAAAAAATGTTTGCCCCGGGACAACCTCAAACAAATCACCCCGGCGGAAGGCTTCAATGGCTCTGCGTACGGTTGTGGCGTACTCGCCGGGGGCATGATCACAATAACCTTCTATATCTGCTGGCGGTGACAAGGGCAATGTCTGGCCGTTGCGGTCCAGGCCGGTCGTTGTCAGTATCTGATCTTCGACCTTGGCGGAAAAATCATATAGATGGCTGACAGCCCGCAGTTGGCGATGATCTACAACTAGAATTTCATCTGGCAGATACAACAGCAGATCCCGGTCATCAGGATTGCGCTTCAGTTTAAGTTTCGTGGGCTCGAACTGGAATGCCAGTTCATAGCCGAATGCACCATACAAGCCCAGGTGTTGTTCAGCGGAATCGAACAGGGTGTCGATGATCAGGCGCAGGGCGGTAAAGACAGTAGGCTGGCGACTGCGCTGTTCTTCGGCAAAAACCCGATCGCTGTCGAGCACCTGTAAGCTAAGCCTGGTAGCGGTATGTTCCAGCGTTTCGAGATCCTTAGCCTCCAGTAACGGCGCACAAAGCAAACGCAGCAGGACTTCACCGCGACTATTCAGCGCGCTTAGTGTTACCTTTTTACCACGACTGGCTATTTCAAGCGGTGGATTGATAAAGCCGATATCCCAGCGCGTATAGCGCCCTGGATATTCAAACGATGAGGTCAGCAGGACGCCGCGATGGTGATTCAGTGCGCTAAGCAGTGGTTCGACCGCATCAGCATAGACCTCCTCGCGTTCGCGATGGGTGATCTGGATCCCTCCCCGGCTGGAGTAGGTGCGGCATTGTGGCATGTTCATGATCGTTCTCTCGCTATGGATATTGGGGTGACAGGCTGTGGAGAAAGCGGGAGATATTGCGCAGTGACAAGGGCCGCCTTACTCCGGCAGCCATAAATTCGTGATCTCGACTAATGGCCGCCCTGTTTAGTTGCGGCGCCACCAAGCGTGGGTCGAAGGTATAGATCGCGTATTCATGTGCGCACT
>CAZAWX010000441.1:0-2436 GCA_964488985.1 uncultured Ectothiorhodospiraceae bacterium | reverse complement strand
GTGAAGATGGGGTTACCGTCATACTTTGGCAAAAAAGTCTGGCAACAAACCGTCACGCGCCATGGCAAATGGCACGCGGGCCATGGTCAGAACCGAGGAATGTAACGAGCCGAATGAAGAGAGCATCAATCCGGCCGCCATCAGGCTTGCCACACCCGCACCCAGCACGCGTGCGACCACCGCGCCGGCCACAGAAGATGACTCCGGCAAGCCTGCAACCATTGCAGGTGACAAGGCATAAAAATAGGCCGCATTGATCAATATATAGAGGCCAATAACCAGCGTGACGGAGGTGATCATTGAACGTGGTAGTGTGCGACCGGGGTTGCGCACTTCTTCTGCGACCATGATGATGGTCGCGGCACCACTGTAACTCCAGATCGCGGCAATCAGGGCCGCACCGAAGCCCACTAAACCCGATCTTGCCGACTCAGGCACGCCCTCACAACTGATATTTGCAGCGCTTGAATCAAAATGAGCCCAGGAGCCATCACCCAACAAAAAGGCGCAAGCCGCGATGCCAATCAACATCGCCACCTTCAGGCCGGTGATGAGCGTAGCCAGGGTGCCGTTGGTATGTATGGAAAACAGATTGAGCACGGTAACCAACACCAGGGTTGCCACCGTGAGCAATGCAGACATACCAGGAGACAGGGTTCCTCCCAATAAATCATTGAAAAATATCACAAAAACGATCGCCAGCGCAGCGATTCCAGCGGCACCGTCCAGAAAGGTCTCCATCCATCCATAAAGAAACCCCCAGACTCTGCCCCAGGCCGTTCCGATATAGTTATAGGCTCCCCCGGATCGTGGCATCAGTGTGCCCAGTTCTGCGTAAACCAATGCACCCGCCAGGGTAAATAAACCGGCAACGACATAGGCCAGCAACACCATGCCAGGTGTGCCGACATTACAAATCATGACCCGGGCTTTAAGGAACACACCGGTACCAATCGCATTGGTAAGCATCAGCGAAACCGCTGCCAGCAGACCGATACCCTTCAACAGACGGGGTGAGGTGTTTTGACTGTCAGGCGCGGCCATTGAGTGCTTACCTTGGGGTGGGTGTGGCATCGAGTATACGCACTGGGGCGAACCTCGGGCAATGAGACACAGCGGTGGTACTCATAATGGTGATGACAGTGCTATCTGTATATGTCCATTTCTGGCACTATGGGTTCAATGTTGGCCTGGAAAAAACGGCATCGAAATTTCACCTCATGACCAGTACAAAAACAGTCATCGTCGGAGCTGGCGCAGCGGGTCTGGCTGCCGCAAGACAATTGCAACGGCTTGGGCAGGACTTCCTGCTGCTCGAGGCCTCACACCGAATAGGTGGTCGTGCTTACACTGAAGTACTCGCGCCCGACATGCCATTTGATCTTGGTGCTCATTGGTTAATGCAACCATCTGCTAATCCACTGACGCGTCTTGCTGAGCGTGATCAATGGCGGCTCGATAAAGATACCAAACACTATGCGTCTGCCCGTTATTTTGAGGAAGGTGAATGGCTGCCGGAAGGTAGCGACCGGAAACTGGTCGCATACTGGGACAGACAATTCGAAGCGATGGAATATGCGACCAGAGATCATCAAGACCCCAGCGTGTTCGATAGCATTGATAACGACGATCGCTGGGCGACGTACTTTCATGCCTTGTACGCAAAAGATGTGACCCGTGATGTCGATCAGGCTTCTGCCAGAGATGCTCTGGCCTTTGTACAGGATGAAGCAGACCTGGCCGTTGCCGGTGGATTAGGCAACCTGATGAGCCGTTACGGCAGGGAAGTGCCGGTCACACTCAATTGCGCCGTCCGTAAGATTGATTCTTCCGGTCTGAGGATCAAGCTGGATACACTCAAGGGCCGTATTGATGCTGACAAGGTAATCCTGACGGTTTCCAATGGCATACTGTCGGGCCGCGATATCGAGTTTACGCCAAGGCTGCCCGATTGGAAACTCAATGCCATCGAGGGCCTTCCATTGGGTAGCCATACCAGGATAGCAATGATGTTTGATCAACCAGTTTTGCGCGATCTTCCGGCACACTTCACCGTCAATACCTCGGGAGACGGGCCAATCCACTTCAGGAACCAGCCATTTGGTAACGATTATGTCGAAATCGTGACGGGTGGCCGTATATCCGAATGGATGGAAAAGTCGGGTGAGGCTGCAACCATCGATTTTGTACTGACGAAGCTTCGCGAAGCAGCAGGGAATAAGGCAGTGTCGGGTCCTGTGCGTCACCTTGTGTCCGCGTGGGACCGGGATGCCTGGGTCAAAGGTGCTTACAGTTGTGCGCGACCCGGTGCGGCAGATCAGCGATCGGTACTCGCTCGCCCGCTTGACGGGCGTATTTATTTTGCGGGTGAGGCGAGCTCAAGTGATGCCTATGCAAGTGTCCATGGTGCCTGTATTTCCGGGCGTAATGCGGCCC
>CAZAWX010000440.1:0-2445 GCA_964488985.1 uncultured Ectothiorhodospiraceae bacterium | reverse complement strand
CTAAGTTAAGCCTCTTTTGCACGATATTTGCTCCGATGGATAGTCTCTTTCATCTTGTGCCTTGCGGCGGTTAAAAGCTGGTAGGGCTTGGGTCTTCGCTTGACGCAACGAGGCTCGCTTCGCCCCGGACGTAAAGGCACTTCATTTTCGGCGATTGCATCATAGAGCGCGGAGAGGATTCGGAACCGTTCTCGTTTGCTGATCTTGGCATGATTAAGGTGCGGTTCCCATTGGCGTAGGGCTTGTAGAGATCCTTTGAAACTCAGGCGGCTGACATCTACGCCTCGTTCTTCAGCTGCCTCGTACATCAGCATGCGCACACTATTGTAGGCGATGAAGTGCATGATGATTTCCTTGTGAACCATCTCTGGAGTTTTGCATTTGAGTATATCCATCCCCATCGTGGTTTTAATATCCCGAAAGAACAGTTCCACATTCCATCGCTGCAGATAGAGATCCGCAAGCTCATCGGCAGTATAGTTCTGTGCATCGGTGAGCGTGGTGATGATATAAAACGATTCGGTTCTATAACCTGGGACGGTAACACTGACATGGATCTGTCGTATGCGCAGGATGGACGGAAGGGCTTCCCATTGTTCCCGGGAGTAAGCACTCTTCCTGTTCCAATAAGGCTTTTTCCATGACACTAACAGGTCGTTTTTACCAAATACCTTGAGAGCATCCGTCGCATTAACTGGCAGGCGGCGCGCCAGAGTAATCACGGAATCCACACCGAACTTCTTTAAGTTCACCAAGTCGTAATAGCTACAGAAGCCTTTGTCCCCAAGAAAAATATCCCCGTCCTCAAACACATCCCATTGCTTGCGAAACAACGGTAGTTCCGCGCTTTTTTTGTTCCCTACCTTGAAACTTAGCAGTCCGCCGGTTGCAAGAGAGAAGCAGGCGCAAATGCGCGCGGTCGGAAATCCGCATCCTTCTTTTTGCTGGCGTTGCTGCGGCCACTCTGTTTGATTGGCGGGCGTATCGGGCATGCTAACTCCGGTGCCATCAACCACCACAACACGTCGTCCTTTCAGGAACCCGCGGTCCGACATGCCATCGAGTCGTTTTGCCGTATGTTTCAGGATCTTCATCAGTTCAGATTTCTCCAGTTTTTTACGAGCTTGACAGTAGGCCGAGGTGGATGAGGCAGGCAACTTCAAACCATTTATCGAGGCATAGGCCTGTATCTTGCGAACCACTTCCATGCAGCCTCCGTCGGCATCGAGCACCTGCGAAAAGAAGGCCCAAAAGGTATTCTCCTTGCTGAAAACCCGGCGACGCGAATGTGCTTTACCCTCCGAAGGCCGCAACAGCTTCTCAGGAATAAAGCGCTCGAAGCATTCAGCCAATTGCGAAAAGTTCTTTTGCCGGAGCAAGACCAGTTCACGCATCATTTTGCGCTCGGTGGAGAGTTGTTTTCGCCCCAGGGTTTGAATGTGGAATCCGGCAAAGAATGGAGTAGCATTTTTCATGCAAGACAATGGCATAAATAACCAGTCTTGAATAGATAAATGCATCAGAAAAACAGTATTTCAGCGAGCGTTTATTCGGTCCAAACCTCCCTTAACTTAGTGCCATTCAGGTCAGACCCGTGGATGAACAGCTGGCCGAATACCTCCGGGAGCGCATTGTTAAGCACCGGGAATCTCCCGAAACGGTTGCCTCCCGAATGAGGAAGGAGCTCCTGGAGTACGCCGTCTGCGCCAAGACCATCTACAACCTCATCGACCGGGGTCAGGTCGCTGGGGTGAGCAATGAATCGCTTTGGGAGAAGCGTAAGCGCAGGAACACCCGCAAGACACTCTGTCGGCGGCGTAAGCAGGCGATTCCACTGGGATCCAGCATCGAAAACCGTCCGCAGCACGTTGAGCTGCGGCAAGAGGCCGGTCACTGGGAAATCGACCTTGTAGTCGGAGGAAGAGGCAAGGGATCAGCAGCTCTGCTTACCCTCATCGAACGCAAGACCCGTAAACTGATCATCTGCAAGCTTAAGAACAAGACGCAGGCGGCCGTTGTCCGGGCCATTAATGGGATCGAGCGGCAGATGGGAGCAGAGGCCTTCCGGACGGTCTTCAAAAGCATCACGGCGGACAACGGCAGCGAGTTCCTCGACTACGAAGCTCTGGAGCACTCGGTTTCCAGCGGGTCGCGCACCCATATCTACTATGCTCATCCCTATTCATCCTGGGAGCGTGGGAGCAACGAGAACGCCAATCGAATCATCCGGCGTTTCATTCCGAAGGGATGCGACATATCGAAGTATACCCGTAAGCAGATCCAATCTATCGAGGACTGGATCAATAACTACCCGCGGAAGATATTGGGTTTTGAAACCGCGGAAGAACGGTTCGTTCAGGAGTTGGCGGCATGAGGTTAGAAAAGAAAAACGGACAGTTTGATTTACAGTCTCTTATGAGAAGGCATGTCAAATTCAATAATCCG
>CAZAWX010000439.1:0-2450 GCA_964488985.1 uncultured Ectothiorhodospiraceae bacterium | reverse complement strand
CTTGTGGACCAAAGAAGGCCCGCCGCCCTCCTTGAAGGTGCACCCTACGACCCCGGCGGGTGCGGATGCCGATAAAGAATCACCGCTCAATCACCTGTGGGGGAGTTCCATTACTGACCGTATTGCCATCGGCCCACAGCAAGGGCGCAAGGTATTCACCTTACAAACCTTAGCCGATTGTGGCGATGAGCAGTTTGCATCTCTTGGGTTTGTTGTTCGGGCAGGAACACCTTGCGCATCATTTTGCCCACGTCCTCGTTTTGCATCACGCCATGGAGGCGCCCATGAAGTCTTCCATCTCGCTGATGACGTCAACGATGTCGTTGTCGTGGCTGGCCCAGTCAATCTGGCTGCCTTCCACCATCAGGAAAAAACCCTGTTCGTCTTGCGCCAGTGACCGTAGCGCGGTCTGCGTCATGTCCGACAGCAAGGGAATCGTCTCGTCACGTTCCCAGGCCTGGGGTAATCCGACCGGGGCGAACAGGCCCAGCAGGCGTTCGCTTTGCATGCCGAGCATGGCCTCGCGGTCGGTCGCGAACTGGTATCCCGCTTGCTTGAATTCGCTTACGAGGTCCCGGTCGTCGCGCTGGAAATACTGCATCCCGCCGCCGAGTATGACGCTGACCATCGGCTTGCCTTGCCACTGGTTGTCGAAGAACTGGTCGGTGATGTCGTTGTACGAGCTCCGGCTCATGACGTGCGCGGCAAAGGCGGCGGGTGTGGCATGGTTGACCTGGGAGGTTACGACCAGCCCGGTGGACTTGCCCTGCTTGCGGGCGGCTTCCAGCACCGTTTCCATGGCGGCGCCTTCGGTATCCACGCCCAGACGCCCGATGATGGTGTCATGGCCAGTCGCATAAGCGGTGGCCGAGGAGGCAGACTCTGTAAAAGCGTACGGATTGCGTTTGCAGTTGAGCTTCAACACGTCGCATTCCATGATAATCGAATCGGTCGATACCGCGCCGACCAGCAGGGCATCAACCGGCAGTGGTTCGACGATATCGGTAGACAGGTCGTCCGCGAACATGCGGTAAGCCTTGATGTGTGCGTACCCCATGCCATCGCCGAGCATGAAGATAACGTTACGCGGCGCGTTGGTGTCTTGGGGCGTAAGCGAAATGCACGTGGTTGGGAAAACGAATACCAGGGTGAAAATGAATGCCCTGATGAAGTTGTTCACGTAGTCTTTCCTGCCAAGTAAGAATCGGATCGGTCTGTCGAAAAGATTTCCATATAATAACGTATGAGCGGTCGGGAATGGTGGTGGATGAGTCACGGTCTGGATATGGGCCGGACAAAAATCCGTCAAAGATTTTAATTATGCTGAGTTACTGTACAAGTCAAGTGAAAAACCGCAAAAATTATTGCCTCAATAAATGTAAATTCTAAAAAATGGGGCCGAAAAAATGGGGCCGGATACATTTTTGAGTTCTTGAATTCAACGCGTAGCATTGTGTAATAATCATTATCCATTGGGAGGACAGGAACTGCTCAGTGGCAGGACACGGTGGGTATGAGCAAATATGAAATCGGTGGCATTCAGGGACGTTTTCAGCCGGGGTCAAATGACCAGGTACTGGAAAACAAGCTCGGCATTACCGAGCCGTCTGAGCGGGATGAAGCCGAATTGGTTTTGCTGGAAAAGCTTTATGAAGATGTGCTCCTGCACAATCTGCCGAGTGGTCAGATTGAGGTTGCAGATCTGAAAGCATGGCATTACCGCTGGTTGGGTAACCTGTATGCATGGGCGGGTGATGAGCGTTCGGTAAATATGAGCAAAGGCGATTTTCATTTTGCGGCAGCCGCGCAGATTCCTCAACTGCTGGCTAAATTTGAGCGGGAATATCTGTGCTGCTATACACCTTGTCACAGTTATGCTGACGAGCAGTTAGTCGAGGCGGTCGCTATCGTGCATGTGGAATTAATTCTGACCCATCCCTTTCGTGACGGGAATGGCCGTATTTCGCGCCTGTTGGCGGATGTTATGATGGGGCAGGCCGGGTATCCGCCACTGGATTACAGTTGCTGGGATCAGAACAAGACGGGCTATTTTGCGGCCATCAGGCAGGGCTTGGACATGCACTACCAGCCAATGATGGAAAGGGTTACGCAGGCGATGGGTAACGACTGATCAGTTGGCCAGTTTCAAGTGCTTAAACTTGCTGGCGCGCGCTTTTAATACGGCCTCAAGGTTTTTTACTGGTGTGCCGGTTTCAATCGCTGTCGAACTGGCTACTGCCCGTTTAATGCGCTGGCGACGCATGGATTCAGTGGATTTTTTGACCTTCATTACATATAAACCGGGGTCTGTAGAATAAATGAATTATAACAGATTTCAAGCATAAACAGGTGCATAGGCAGGCATCACACTGTACCAGGCCAATCTGCGAACTTATCAACTGCTGCGCTACGGTGTTCGGGTGCAGATTGCCGCCGGACAGGCTCCTAGG
>CAZAWX010000438.1:0-2462 GCA_964488985.1 uncultured Ectothiorhodospiraceae bacterium | reverse complement strand
AGCAGTGGACTGAAAATCCTCGTGTCGGTGGTTCGATTCCGCCCCTGGCCACCAAACACTCATCGGTCCCCCTCGGTTGGCAACTGGGGTTTCGCGTGCAAGTCCCTCCACCGGGTAGACCGCAACACGGTCAAGTGGGTGGAACAGTGGTCCGAAGAGCAGATCGCCGAGGGACGGATGCGTGACCGCCGCACGAAGGACAGGTACTTTGGTACTGTCAAAGTACCGATAGCGGGCAAGGGCGCAGCCACTGGCGGTAAACCTGCGGACGTAAAGCCTGGGAAAAGCCTGTTCTCGTGGCTAAAACGTTGGTGGAGCGGATCTTAGTCACTGGACATAATTACCAGCATTTATTTACATTTGCTGATATATTTGTCCAACAATGAATTCCACGATAAATTATCCGATTGAATCGGCCAAACAGGTTTTTCAGCAGTTTGGTGGCATTCTTAAGACCGGTGAAGCGCTGAAGCAGGGTATACATCGGCGGACACTCTATGCGATGCGCGATTCCGGCGTCCTTGAGTGTCTTGACCGGGGCCTCTACCGGCTGGCTGATCTTCCGGCACTTTCGGATCCGGATCTGGTAGCCGTTGCGCTCAAAGTGCCTGAAGGTGTGATCTGTCTGATATCGGCACTCAATTTTCATGACATCACCACACAGATCCCCCATGCTGTCTATGTTGCACTGAAACGAGGGGCGCAACCCCCAAGGCTTGCCTATCCCCCAGCTCGAAAATTCTGGTTCTCAGGGGAGGCGTTTACCGCCGGTATAGAACAGCACAATGTTGATGGTACGACGGTGCGTGTCTACAGTGCCGAGAAAACCCTGGCCGACTGCTTCAAGTACAGAAACAAGATTGGCATGGATACCGTCCTGGAGGCTCTGACACTTTATTGTGATCAAAAAAAACTGCGGCTGAGAGAACTGAGCCATTTTGCCCGAATCTGCCGGGTAGAAAAAATTATGCATCCTTACATTGAGGCGCGACTGTGACGAAAACGTCCTCGCGAAATGTAGCTGCGTCGGTCCACCAGCGTCTGAAAAATGTGGCGCGGGAAACCGGCCGGACATTTAATGAAGTGCTGCAGTACTTCGCCATGGAGCGATTTCTTTGACGTCTGGCAAATGGCGCAGCTATTTAAATTTGACAGCGCAACACTATGCGAGTCGATACGCCGCACGTTCGCAACAAGAGGAACAGAGATCATTGCGTTCGACGAGTTGCAGGCTGAAATAACGGAGAATCTGAATATTGAAAATCAATGGCGCGCATTCGTACTGAAATCCCAAGTTGAAGGGCCAGCCTCGTTTGTCGATATTCTGGGGCAGATTGGGATATTCCTGGCACCACTATTGTCAGCCGTGAAGGATGGGCACACTATGGTTTATAGATGGAGAGCACCTGGGCCCTGGGGCAAGTAAGAGCGTTTTGCGGCTGCACGTATCGTTCAACTGATTGCGCGGTTCCGGGCCATTGTCATAGCTGTGTCACAGCTCGCTGTCACAGCTTGTCATAGCTTACCCAGGACATAATGGCGGGTGGGATCGGTGGTGCCGGCGCCGGCTTCGGCAATTAAGCCTTTTTCAACCATCCCCTTCAGATCCCGCTGCAGACTGCGGCGGTTAACGGTTGGGCACAGCGCCTCAAAATCCTGGATGGTCATTTTGCCATACTGAAGAATGTGGCCGAGAGCCCTGGCCTGGCGCCCATTCAGGCCGTGTTGTTGTACCAGTACATCGCGGCGGATGACTTGTTCCCCGTGATCGCGCACCTCGATCATCTGGGTTTCCAGGCCGGTGACGAAGTAGTCGAGCCAACCGCTCATATCCATATTGTGGTCGCGCACGCTCTGGATCGACTTGTAGAAGGTAGGACGGTCACGGTCGTAGTACTCGCTGATGGTGAACAGCCGTTTGAAGTCGTACCCGGCCTTGTAGAGACACAGTGTTGAGAGAAGGCGCGAGGCACGTCCGTTACCGTCCAGAAACGGGTGGATATGCACCAGCTGAAACTGCGCGATGCCACTCATCAGCACCGGGTGGGTATCGTGATTGCCGTTCAGCCACTTTACCAGGTCAGCCATCATTATCGGCACCTCCACTGCCGTGGGCGGGGTGTAGATCACCTGGCCAGTGGATGAGTTGACGACGTAGTTTTGAATACGCCGGTAGTCTCCGGGAGCGGCGCTACCGCCGCGCACCCCGTCCACCAGCTTGCGATGGATTTCGCGTACCATCCCCTCGGAGATCGGATCACCACTGTCTAAGCACTCGGAGACGAACTCGAAGGCGGTACGGTAGTTCAACAGCTCCCGCGTATCGTCCGGGTCGGCCTCCGGTACCGCCTCGCCTTTCCATAGCCGCTCGGCCTGGTCCAGCGTCAGCTGTGTACCTTCGATATGCGTGGTGTGGTGCGCCTCAAGGATCAG
Organism: uncultured Ectothiorhodospiraceae bacterium; assembly: GCA_964488985.1. GTDB lineage: Bacteria > Pseudomonadota > Gammaproteobacteria > HK1 > HK1 > CAZAWX01. The sequence continues at coordinate 29 of CAZAWX010000438.1, read as the reverse complement.
GGCCTTCTCGCCCATCTCCCGTACCCAGT
>CAZAWX010000437.1:0-2468 GCA_964488985.1 uncultured Ectothiorhodospiraceae bacterium | reverse complement strand
TGTTGATTTGCACTGAAATTTGATCCAATTCCGGTGCTTATTTGCAGCGATGATTGCCCCATCCTCTTGCCATAGGATGGCGGCATCCACTGAGTTTCTGATCATTCTGGTGGGTGATTTTTCGATGCAAATCCCGGGTCAGATTTCAATGCAAATCAACACACAATACGTTTTCTCGCAGACGCACGCTGCTGCCAGGGCACACACCAGCCGGGCTCAGTCCTGCGTTCCATGACGATGCGCAAAAGAACAAACAGTGGAATGCCTTTCATCGAACAGGCAAGTTCGGAATTGCACCACCACCCCTTGCGGATGTATGTGGTCTAATGGAAACCTTCCTTGTTCCGCCGACCCAGGCCTTGAAACAGACCCGAAGCTTCAAGGCCAGGTGGGAAGCCGGGGGACCGTGGCGTTGACAAAAGAACAATCACTTCACCAGGCAATCGTTCATGAGAAAACGCTACCCGTCCAGAATGTGATGTATATATCATCGAGGTTCAGCGGATAATGCTTTGGGACTTGCGTGGTAATTACTGAAATTACAGTCTTGGTATGTAGAGGCAGATATAACCAATGAGAAAATTACTGACTATTTCACTTTATCTTTTCCTGACGATTGTCACCGATATTCAGGCACAGGAAATACCTGACTTTTCCGGCACCTGGGTGTTGGATACGTCAAGAGGCGAAAATCTCGGCATGGTAAAGGCCGTCAAGCAGACTGTTGTTATCTCTCAAACTGCAGACAGGCTGGTCGTTGATGTTACTTCTTCGTTCATGTTTACAGAGAACGTACGACAACTGAATTACGATCTCACCGGCGGCACGACCACCAATGAAACGGCGATGGGTGAGAAAAGTGAGACTGTGTCATCCTGGGTCGACAGCACGCTGGTTGCGGTATGGACCAGTATAGGAGCAATTGCCGGCAGTGAGGTAGTCCGTACTGAAATACGGTCACTTTCTGCGGATGCTCAGACAATGACACTTTCTACCGCGCGTGGTGACAACCCGCCCAGGATTATGGTTTTCGACAGGCAGGACTGAAACGAGCAGCATTCCTGTTCGTTACCGGCGTGGTCCTGCTGGGTGGAGCAGGGTGAAATCCGCTAATTTTGCCTGGGTAACTCATCAGTTTATCCGTCATATGGATGACGCAACACCCCCGTGGTATTACTTAGAATAATTGTGCAATTACCAGATTGATCTTCGGTGTCCAAATGTGGGGAACATGTACGTTGAAGGTTTTCGGGTCTGCAGGCCCGCTTTTCAGGTCTGGGTGGTAGTGAGCGGGACTTGACACCGTTGCGGTTATTCGATGCGCGTAAAGGAGGAGTAGTTGAAGAATCTTTTTAACTGGCACTTGCTGTGTGCGCCGGTCATGCTTCTCGGTATCTTGGGGACAATCACCAATGCAGCCAGTGGCGCCGCACAAGCACCCGGCTGGAAAATCCCTCCTGATTCCAAAATTATCCAATTCAGGCGGGGGGATGCCGAGGTTGTCACGCAGACGCTCGTTGCGCCGCCCTTTCTTCCAGAGCATCAGCAAGTCGTCGATGGGCCGCCAAAACTAGTCAAGATTCACATGAATATTGTGGAACGCGAGGCAGAGATTGCACCCGGTGTATTTGTCTGGCAGATGGCTTTTAATAACTCGGTACCCGGCCCGGTACCAGTGGTCCATCAATATGACTGGGTGGAGCTAACCTTGTATAACGGTGCTTCCCAAGAGGCAGGTTATACCGTCAATGACGGCACTCATCCGAACCTGATGGTTCACAATGTGGACTTCCATGCCTCTACGGGGGCTCTGGGAGGGGGCGGGTTGACCAAGGTTAAGCCGGGGGAGGAGGTCGTGCTGACCTGGAGGGCCATGAATGCGGGTCTGTTTGTTTATCATTGCGCAGCGATGGGCGGTGCCATAATTCCCTATCATGTCGTGACCGGCGGGAATGGAGCGTTGCTGGTACTTCCCCGCGAGGGCTTGAGAGACGGTTACGGCAAGCCGATTCACTATGATCGTGCTTTTTACTTTGGGGAACAGGATTACTACGTACCGAAAAATGCAGATGGAACGTGGCGGCGTTCGAAAGATTATATGGAGCAAATGGCGCCAATGCTGAAAGTCATGGATGGGCTTGTTCCGACCCACGTGGTGTTTAATGGCAAGACCGGTGCGCTGACAACTGACATTCGTCTGAATGCAAAAGTCGGCGAGACTGTGTTGCTGCTTCATTCACAGGCCAACTATCCGTCGTGGCCGCATCTGATTGGTGGAGTGGGTGACTGGGTCTGGCCTTATGGCAAGTTCAACAACCAGCCGGATGAAGGTCTTGAAACATGGCCGGTCATGCCCGGCGGGTCGGCTGCCGCCGTACATACGTTTCGACAACCCGGTCTTTATGTTTATCTTAACCACAACCTGATCATGGCATTTGTTAAGGATGCCAAGGCCTACATTCATGTGG
>CAZAWX010000436.1:0-2471 GCA_964488985.1 uncultured Ectothiorhodospiraceae bacterium | reverse complement strand
ACATACACTTCCTTCACCAACACCCATCTATTCCATTGGGTTGCGCTTTAGAACTAACCGCTGAGTTGACATTAGCGGGGCAACCTCAGCGTCGCCCTTAATCCTCCGTCCTGGCGATTATAGAGCTGGATTTCGCCGCCATGTGCCCGAGCGATGTTACGGGCTATGCCAAGGCCCAGGCCGGCGCCTCCGGTATCACGGCTGCGAGAACTTTCTATTCGATAGAATGGGTCAAATACCCGTTCCAGTTCAGTGTCAGGGATCCCCGGCCCCTGATCGTCGATGTTGATGACCACCTCATCATCGCCTTGTGCGGCGTACAGATCCACCACGTGGCCATACTTGATGGCGTTATCGATGAGATTTCCGAGGCAGCGTCGCAGGGCGACCGGGCGGCCTTTGAAGGGTTTGTTGATGTGATTGTCCAGTGTGATCTGCGCGCCTTGCTCTTCGGCATCGCTCTGCAGGCTTTCCAGCATCGCGCCAAGATCGATTTCCTGAGTCATTTCCTGGCTATCAGTTCCACGCATGAAATCCAGAGTCGCCAGCACCATGGCCTCCATGTCGTCGAGGTCGCGTTGCAGTTTGTCCCTGATTTGCGAATCTTCCAGCAAGTCTGTACGTAGTCGCAGGCGTGTCAGCGGAGTCTTGAGGTCATGGGAGACGGCAGCCAGTATGCGGCTGCGATCCTCGATGTAACGTTGCAGGCGTTGCTGCATGGTGTTGAAAGCCTGCGCGGTTTGCGCCACCTCCAGAGGGCCGTCGATGGGCACCGGATCGCTGTTGATGTCCTTGCCCAGGCGTTCACTGGCCAGGCGCAGATTTCTAAGGGGCCGCACCACCCAGCGTACCAGAATATAGGTCACGGCGATGGCCGCCAGGAGAACGATAGCCAAGGTCAACAGCAGTTGATCAGGCCAATTATAAATCTGCTCTGGAAGACGCCGCTCGATCAGTAGCCAGGGACCGTTTTTGAGCGGCAGTTGGATCCGGATCATGCGGATACTTGATGCTGCTCCATGCATGAAACCCCAGGGTGGCGGGCCGCGGCCGGGACGGCCCATCATCTCTTGGTGCTGACGCCACATAGCGCCTGACCCGGGTTTCATCGGCGGTCTTGCCAGAGGGCGTTCAAAGCGCTCCAATTCGACGCGGATGTCCCGGTAGCGCGGTAGCAATTGCGTCAACCGTTCTTCGACCCGCCGACTTATTTTCTGTTGCTCTGGTTCCATTGCAGTGGTGGGTAAAGGCTTTGGTAGCACTCGGATACGGCTTTCCTGAGTGTTGAACACCGGTAACAGGACATTACGGTCTTGCACAGAAACCGAATCGAGAATACGCACCATGCCTGCACTGCGAAGCAGGAAACTTTCCTGAACTGAATGAAACAGAATTTGTCCCCGGTCGCGTAGCAACAACAAACTACTGAGAAACTGGGCACTGATCAAAATCAGACTTAGCACCAGGATCACGCGGCCAGGCAGGGTTGCAGGCAGCACTCGCATACTCAGACACCTCGTGGGCGTGGATGCACTGTGGCGTTAAGCATATAGCCGCGCCCACGAACTGTGTTAATTATCAGTGGATTTTTAGCGTCATCACCCAGGCGCCTGCGCAGCCGTCCGATGAGCACATCAATGCTGCGATCATAGGGCCCGGCCTCGCGCCCCCGGGTCAGGTCCAGTAACTGATCGCGACTCAGCACCCGTCCGGCATGGCTGAGGAGAATATATAGCAATTCATATTCGGATTGGCTTAGGGAAACGGCAATCCCCGCAGGCGAAGTCAGCAATTGACGTTGTGTGTCGAGACTCCAACCGGCGAAATTAATTTGATCCGTACGCACCTGTGACGTGTTTGCGTCCAATTCCCTGGTACGGCGGAAAATTACCTTGATTCGGGCCAGTAGTTCCCGGGCACTGAAAGGTTTCGGTAAATAGTCGTCGGCCCCTATTTCCAAACCGAGGATTCTGTCCATCTCATCGCCCCGGGCGGTCAGCATGATGACAGGAATTGACGAACGGTTGCGCAGTTCCCGGCACAGATCCAGTCCATCGCGCCCCGGCAACATGATGTCGAGTACCAACAGATCGATCTGCTCATGAGCCAGCACGTTCCACATGCCATCGCCATCGCCGGCGCAACTGACCCGACAACCGTTGCGCTCAAGATATTCCTTGAGCAAATTGCGGATCTCGGGGTCGTCGTCCACTACCAGTATGTGATCGCCGGGTTGAGTCATCTTAAGTTGCTGCCCTTTAAGTTGTCGTGATGTTAACCAAGCCAGCCGGGGTTTTACGACACTTGTTACATACTGTTACAAAAATACCCGAATTTGTTATTCAGCGGTTACATTGAGGTGCTGAAATATCACCCAAGCCGAAAGGCAAACACAACAGTCAATCAAGGAGTACACAATGAAACACACGAGCAAATGGGTGGCAGGAATTCTCACGGCTTCGGCACTCGGA
>CAZAWX010000435.1:0-2476 GCA_964488985.1 uncultured Ectothiorhodospiraceae bacterium | reverse complement strand
CGAGCGTGTTATCGCCGATGCTGGCATACCATTGATCGGTCGGTAACTGACTGATAATGATCGTTGATGCATGAGCGTGCCGGTCGTCCATAATTTCCAGCAAGTCGTTTCGGTGAGCGGGCGCCAGTTTTTCCAGACCCCAGTCATCGATGATCAGTACTTGGGTCCTGGCTAGTTTTTTGAGCTCTTTGTGGTAAGTGCCATCGGCCTTGCTCTGAGTCAGTTCGAGTAACAGTCGTGACAGGCGGTAATAACGGACACTGTCACCGTGCAGACAGGCATTGTGGCCCAAGGCACAGGCCAGATAGGTTTTGCCGCTGCCACAGGGGCCAGTAATCAACAGGTTCTGGCCGCGCTCGATCCAGTCGGGCTGGGCAAGACGCGCGATTGTTGCTTTCTTCAGGTTACGCCGGTGCTGATAGTCAATGTCGGCCACGCAGGCCGCAAGCTTGAAGCGCGCCTGGCGGATCAGGCGTTCCTGCTTGCGCTGTTCACGGGTCAGCGTTTCCTGCTCGACCAGCAACGCCAGTCGTTCGCTAAAGGCCAGACCTTCATAAGTGCCGACCTGTTCCAGCTGGCTCTGCAGGGCGTTCGCCATACCGCCAAGTTTGAGTTGCCGCAACGCGGTCAGGGTTTGTGTGCTCATGAGATATTCTCCGTTAGTGGAAGGTTTTCGGGCCACGAACGTTCTCGTGGTCCTGAGGCAGCTCGGATTGCAGTTCAAGTTGTTCGGGCAGTTGATCGCGGTTGCTTTGCAGGATCGACTTAACCTGCTTCAGGCGGATCAGGCCTGACTTATTGGCGATCCGGCAGGCGGCTTCAAGCCGTTCCGGCGGATAGGCCCTGGAGAGATTGAGAAGACCCAGACAGACCCGGTAGGCCTGCTCGGGATGGCGTTTGGTGGAAAGCTGCGCGCTCACCCAGACCAAGGCGGCCGGGCCGATATCACGGGCCCAGTTCTTTAGTCGTCCCGGTGTCCATTGCTGCTGTTTGCGATGGCGCGTCGGCATGTGGGCAGGTTCCGTGGTCATCCCGGTACGGTGGGACCGGACATGCGTGGCTACCGATTGCTGATGGAAGTAAAGCGTGATCAGGGTATTGCTGGCATGCAGTTCCAATGTCTCGCCAACGTATTGGTGCGGTACCGAGTAATGGTGCTGCTCGTATTGCACGTGGTAATCGATATTCACCTTGACCGGTTTGATATCGACATAGCGGTAGGGGTGGCGCGGCAACGGTTTGAGTGCGGGTTTGTCGAGCATCTCGAACGCCTCGGTGCGGTTGCCGGGCAACTGCTTGAACGGCTTGTGGTTCAGATCCTCAAGCAAAGCGCGGATGCACTGGTTCAACTCGGCCAGTGAGAAAAAGGTGTGATGGCGCAGCCGCGCCAGGATCCAGCGCTCGACAATTTGCACCCCGACTTCGACCTTGGATTTATCTTTCGGCTTGTACGGCCGTGCCGGCACCACGGCTACCTGGTAATGCTCGGCCCATTGCTGGTAGCTGGGGTTGAGATCCGGGTCGTAACGGCAGGCGCGGCTGACGCCGCTGCGTAAATTATCCGGCACGACAATCGCCGTAGATCCACCAAAATACTCGAACGCCCGCACGTGGCTGCCCAGCCAGTCCGGCAATGACTGCGTCAGCGTTCCCTCGGCGTAAGTATGGTTGGAGGCACCCAGCACCGCCACAAAAATCTGCGCCGGCCGGATCTCGCCGGTGTCGGCACAGACAATCGGTACCGTTTGCCCGCAATAATCAACAAAGCATTTCTCACCGGCCTTGTGGCTCTGGCGCATGGAACGCTTCTGCAGGCCCCGCCAGTGACGGTAGCGATCACAAAACTGCGAGTAGCTGTAACAGCGGTTCGGATACTGCTCGGTGTACTCCTCCCACAGCAGTTGCTTGGTCATGCCCTTGCGTTTCAACTCCTGATGCACGACCGGCCAATCGGGCACCTGGAAACGCCTTGAGACACGCGTGTCTGCGCGCGGATAAAACAGCCCAGCCAGCTGATTATCCGTCAGCGCCGGGTCCAGCGGCCAGCCGAGCTCAAATGCATCGGCCTTGGACAGCAGTTGCTGGATGCCGCCAACACTGACCTTGGTACTGGCTTTGATCTGCCGTATGGACAGACCGCCTTCGTGCCGTAATCGAAGAATTTCCCGGATTTTTCGCATTGTGATCCTCTTGCCTGACATTGCCCTTCCCAAAAAGCGGAAGAGGGTATCAAATAGATTGAAAAACAATGCGTTGAAAAGGATTCTGGTTTATCGTGAACACCCATTCCGGGATCGTGAACAGCTATTCCGGAAATAACGGAAAAGTGTTCACATAAAACCAGAATGAGTGTTCACGTTCGTCCAGAACAGGTGTTCACTTTGAACCGGAATGGGTGTTCACTTTGGGCCGGAATATGCAGCAGCCGGCGCTCGAGGTGCTTTTGGGTAGCCAGGCGAAAGGTTTGTCAGCCAGC
>CAZAWX010000434.1:0-2497 GCA_964488985.1 uncultured Ectothiorhodospiraceae bacterium | reverse complement strand
GCCGACGGGTTGCCGGTGTAAGAGATTACAGGGATCAGATTTTGTGATACTCATCACAATTTCCAGCCACTGACTAAACATTTAGGCTGACTTTTGTGCCGGCTATCACAAAACCGAACATCCGATCGCGTCAAGAACAAAAATTGTGCGAGTTATCACATTAATTCCTTGCTTGAACCAAGACAATCTTCACCACTGCAATCAAGACAGTTAACGGGGGGAGGGAATAATGCATTTATCTCAGGGGATCGATAAAAACTTATACGCACAAAGTCTCATCTCCGCACTAAGCGGCCTGGATGTAATCATCGCATGGTTAGTGGCGATTTTTGTCATCGCGAGTTTTGCCTTGTCAGCATAATCAGGTAACACATCCGGACCAACGTCAAGGATCTGCTCGGCTGCGGCGACCCTCGAAGAGATCTGCATCCGACATAATGATGTCGCTGATATAGTCGGCGAAAAGTCGAATGCGATAAACACTCCGAATATCAGGATGGCTCAGGATCGTCAGATCGAGCTTGCTGTCCATAAAAACCTCCGCCACGGCACGGCGAAGGCCCTCATCGCGGTCACCAATGTAACATGGCAACACCGTTACACCGATGCCATTGCGCGCCATCGATTGCATCGCCGCCATGCTGTCGACCCGGTGCTTGAACTGGACTTGAGGAAATGCGGTGCCGAAGAGCAGCCGGTTATGCGCCTCATTTATCAGGCCAATCCAGTGCCAATTTCCCCGATTCGATCGCGTAAAACTGTCTCCTGCAGCACTACTGGCGGTATAAACACCATAGGCCACCGATGCGAGACGACGGCGTGCAAGTGTTGCGGGCGGACTCTGTGTAAAACGAATGGCTAAATCCGCCTCCCCACGACTGAGGCTCAACTGGGAGTCAGTGCAAATGACACTGAAATCGATGCCGGGGTGTTGCTTGAGAAATTGCCAGACAAAAGGTGACAGGTAGCCATTGAGAAGGATTTCGGTACAGGTGATGCGTAATCCGCCCGTCAACTCCTGATCCTTGCCGTAAATCCTGCGGCCAGCTTCAGCCAGCTCCTCCTCAATCTGTTGCACAGTATTGAGCAAATCCATGCCGACCGCCGTTAACTCGTAGCCTTTGTGTGTGCGGTCGAAAAGCCGCACTTTCATCTTGGCTTCCAGCGCTCCCAGGCGCCTGGACACAGTTGGCTGACTAACTCCGAGTGCTTTTCCGGCAGCAGTCAGAGAGTGCTCGCGAGCTATGGCGAGGAAATATCGATGATCGTCCCAATTCGCACTCATTCAAAATTGTATAACGTTTATGCAAAACCTTCTATAACACTACAAAATCATTTGATGTTAGATTTGCTGAGCAGCGCCAAGCTGTGCATAGGGAAGTCACCATGGGGCGCAAAATACCCATCGACCAATTGGCCGTTTCAACACTTGTAGAAACGTTTTCGGGCGTTATTCTGTTGCCCGGCGACGAGGGCTTTGACACATCGCGCCGCGTGCATAACGGCATGATTGATCGCTACCCGGCAGTCATTGTGCCCGCTGCATCGGCAGCGCTGATGTTGTTGATGCATTGGGCTTTGCCATCGAACATGATCTGGAGATTGCAGTCCGTGGCGGCGGCGGCAATTTTGGGATTGCAACCAGTTTCGAGTTTGCCTTGCATCCGGTTGGTCCCACAGTACACGGAGGACTCATTGCCTATCCAGTCAACACCGCCAGGGAAATGTTGGGCTTCTATCGTGATCTGACAGCCAATCTTGCCGATGAACTCACTGTTATTGCAGGCTTCACGCACGCACGCGATGGTAGCGGGACAAAACACGCCGTCATGATGGCCGGGCATTGCGGCTCTCCGGAACAAGCAATTTCGGCGCTAAAACCAATCAAAGATTTTGGCTCACCCGTTGCTGACAACCTCGGACCCCTGCCCTATACAGCGCTCAATCAGCTTCTCGATCCTGGAGTCCCAAAGCTTGATCTGCATTATTGGAAGTCCTGTTTTATCGATGCACTGGACGATAATGTAATCAGGGTGCTGGACGAACAGTTTGCCCGTTGTCCATCCCACAAGAGCCAACTTTTTGTCGAGCATTTCCACGGGGCCGCACTCAGGCCTGACCCGGCAGACATCGCCTTCCCGCATCGTAACCCAGGCTACAGCATCCTTATCATCTCCCAATGGCAGGATAAAGACCGCAACGCACAAAACATTGCCTGGGCCAGAGAAACCTATGACCGGTTAGCGCCCTACACTCAGGAAGGGGCATACAGCAACTATATGGACGACGATGAAGATATGATGCGCGTCAGGCAGGCGTTTGGCGAAAATTTCCCGCGCCTGCAAAAAAATAAACGCCAGTATGACCCGTCCAACGTATTCCACCGCAACCAAAATATTCCACCAACACGATAAGTCTCGTCCCAAGCGTAGAAATGATGGGGTGGTGGGCGCAGCAGGGCTCGAACCTGCGACCCGCTGATTAAGAGTCAGCTGCT
>CAZAWX010000433.1:0-2548 GCA_964488985.1 uncultured Ectothiorhodospiraceae bacterium | reverse complement strand
TGAGCGTCGCCAGATCACCGAGCATCATCTCCAGACCGGCGTCGCCGACAAAAGCGATGACGGGCCGGTCGGTTGCAACCCGCTTATATCCGGCGGCCAGTGGCACCGCGCAACCCATGGTGCAAAGTCCGGTCGATTGCAGCAATGATCGAGGACGTTGGCATTCCCACATCTGGCTGAGCAAAATTCGGTGTGCCCCTGTATCAACGGTGGCGACTGTTTCATCCGGCATGCAGCGCCGGGCAATCTCAATTACCTGGCCGGGGCCCCAATTGGCAGGTGCAGCAAATGCCGATTTCAACGCGGCGCGTACCTGGCCCGGTTCATCGTCTTGCCATAAGGGCCGTGGTTGCGTTTCGATCCCGAGTGCTTCGATACCAGCACCGATATCGCCAATAAAATTACAACTCCCCTGATGCATGTAGTGGGTATTGGGCTGGGAACTGAAGTCGATAACACGGAGCCCGACGGGCCAGGGATTGAACCAGCCGATGCGCATTTCAATCGGATCGTAGCCGGCGAGAATGATCAGATCGGATTTGCCCAGCAATGGCAACAGGAGCTGATCTGCTTTGGGCGACAGACCCGCAGCGCCCAGGCATAAAGTATTGTTTTCTGCAACAATTCCCTTGGCTTTATAGGTCGTGATCAGAGGGATTTGAAAATCCAGGATAAATCGGGCGACTGCGGTTTCGGCATTCTGAGTAAGCACCTCAACCCCAGCGATCAACAATGGATTTTTCGCCTCACGCATCCACTCTTGAGCCATCGCTAGTTCACTGCCGTGAGCCACCCCTCGGTTCACCGGGGCACGCAAGGCTCGGCGCAGCGGTGCTTGTGGACTGTCGGCAACGCTGATGGGGATATCGATGTGCACCGGTCCGGGGGGATCATCCTGGGCGATGGACAGGGCTTTGTCGATGATGATATCCACAGCGCCATCAGCGACGGTAAAACTGGCTTTGGTGATGGGTTTGAGTAAAGCGCTTTGATCAAAAACCTGATGGGTGAAGTGGTGGCTGGTTTGTGCATCAACACATCCGGAGATGATGATCAGGGGCACCCGATCCTGTAATGCATTGGCGACAACATTGATCGCATTAGCCACTCCTGGCCCCAATGTGGCGAGCAACACGCCGGGGCCCTGCCCTGCATGCCAAGTGCCTTCCGCCATAAAGCCGGCTGCGTTCTCATGTTTTGTCAGCGTGAACCTGATCCCGGCTTTTTCCAACGCCGCCATCATCGCCAGCACTTCGCCACCGGGAATGCCGAACGCATTGCGCACACCTGCCGCATACAAACGCTGCGCAATCACATCGGCAGCAGTCAACGGTGTGGGTGAATTCATACGACATAACCATCGCGGGTCTGGGGAAGTTTGCGCCCCAGGATCTGCGTGGCGACGACGGTACGCAGGATCTGCGCGGTACCGCCACCAATGGTAAACATTCGCGCATCTCGGACCATGCGTTCCATTGGCAGATTACGTGAGTAACCTGCGGCGCCAAACATCTGTAAGGCGTCGTTGCTAACCTTGATGGCTGTTTCGGAGGCGAGAATTTTTGCCCGTGCCGCCTCGGCAATATCAGGAAATCCAGTACCGGCGTTGGCCGCCGCCTTGTGTAACAAGGCCCGGGCGGCTTCGAGTTGAATATTCATGTCCACCAGCATCCACTGCAGACCCTGAAATTCACAAATTGGTCTTCCGAACTGTTCGCGTTGCTGGACATACTCCAGGGCTTTTTCATACGCCCCCTGGGCAATGCCGAGAGCGACAGTGCCGGCGCCAACGCGCTGTGAGTTGTAGGCATTCATCAGCCCTGAAAACCCTCGGGCAAGGCCCTTTGGCGGCGTTATTAACATGTCCTCGGAGACTTTCAGATTGTCAAATAATATTTCAGTTTCGGGGATCCCCCGCAACCCCATGGTCGGTTCACGATGTCCGATGACCAGACCCGGTTCGCCGCGTTGGGCGATGAAACCACCGATGCCCTGCTCCGCGCCCTGTTCATCGAACACCCGGGCAAAAATCAGATGCAGTTTTGAGACTCCGCCGCCGGTGATCCAGTGTTTGGCGCCATTGATCAGATAATGCCCGGATTTTTTGTCGGCCCGGGTTGTCATTAATGATGCCGCGCTGCCGGCATCGGGTTCGGTGATGCAGATGGCCGGTTTGTCTCCGGCCAGGACAAGTTCAGCAGCGAGTTTTTTATGGGACTCCGAACCGTATTTCATGATCGTCGAGATTGCTCCCATATTGCCTTCAACAACGATACGACCGGTGACGCCGCAAACTTTTGAAAATTCCTCAACCACCAGTACGGCGTCAAAAAAGCTCAAGCCCAGGCCACCGTATGCTCGAGGAATCGTCATGCCCATGAAACCGGCGGCCGTTAATGCTTCAACATTTTCCCAGGGATATTCCTGGGAGATATCCACCTGGGCGGCCTTTGGGGCAATAACACGCGCAGCGAGTTCGCGGGCTGTGGTCTGCAAGATTTGTTGATCCTGACTCAAGTTGAACATAATGATCTCTTGTGAATTGAAA
>CAZAWX010000432.1:0-2551 GCA_964488985.1 uncultured Ectothiorhodospiraceae bacterium | reverse complement strand
GCGGGGTGAGTTAACGGCTTGCTGGCCTCGTGTTAACGGCTGGTGACGGGACCACAGCCCAGGTACTACTGAATCTTGTGAGTTATACTTAGGGCTCTGGTCAAAATAAATTTGCCAACTTGAACGTCGGACAATTTCAGACATGGGTAAGCTCTCCAACAGGTTAGGGCTGAACATGACGATGATCGGCCTGTTGACTATCGTTCTGGCCTACCCCCAGTGGGCAGGTGCAGAGGCACTTTGGGTCAGTTTTCATTCAGCCAGTATAAATACCTCAGCCTTGCGCGAAGCAACTGCGGCACACACCGCACGTGAAGTTCAACCCACACCGCTGCGTGGCCTGCTGGAAATCCCACAGGGCAAAGGTCCGTTCCCGGCGGTCGTGTTGACGCACGATTGCAGGGGATTGCGGCAGTTTCAGCGCGAATGGGTACGCAAACTGGCGAACTGGGGGTACGTTGCCCTATTGGTTGGTAGCTTTTATACCCGTAATACCGCTGAAGCTTGTGCGTATCCAACCGCCTGGACGGGTCATGAACTGGCAGCCGGACGCGTGGCCGATGTCTACGGCGCGTTGGAATACCTGGCGGGACTTGAGTACGTTGATACCAGGCGCATGGGCCTGCTTAGCTGGGATCGGGACAATGCATTGAGTGCCGTTCACGAAGCTGGTTTTCATGTTTTGTCCAACTATCGATTTGCCGCGGCTGTGGCCGTTACCCCCAGTTGTCGGCACAGTCCAAGGGCTCGATTCTATACACCATTATTAATCTTGTCCGCCGAGAATGATGACTGGTCATCGACGCCAACCTGTGCGCGAATGGTAAAGGCTAGCCTGGCGCAGAAATGGCCTGTTGATCAGCAGATTTATCCCGGGGTCGGGCACGGCTTTGATGATCCATTGCTACGCGACGGCCTTATCCTCAAATCCGTTTACAATCCAAACCGGACGCCTGCACTAGGCGCAACCTTGGGTTATGACCGTAAGGCCCATGAGCGTTCGGTTGTTCGTATTCAAGCTTTTTTCCAACAGCATCTACGGCCTGACACCCCGGGCGATACAGGTTCTGTCATGGTTGAAGGGACCTGGGCTGTTGACCCTTACCGGGTCGGACCGGATCTTCCTCCTCATGGACGCTCGCTGTTTGATCGGTTATTTACCCGTCAGGCAGATACTGGGCCGTACTATGATGTGCCCTTTCCACTGAATCGCGTGCTGGACAGAATTCGCACGCAACTCGGGAATCGTCCTGTGGCCATCGGCAGTGGCTATGGCCCGGGGAATGCTTCGGGTATTCAGATAACCCTGATCCCTCTGGGGCGTTCATTACAACGCTTCGCGGCCGCACCGGATTTTTTTGCATCCCCCAGAGTGGTGATTGCTGTTGATGGCGAGCCAAGTGAAATTGCACCGGGTCAACACCCCTTGCGTCTCAATGACCGTTTGTTCCTGGGGTATCAGGAGCAGGCTAAGGTGTTGGAAGTCATCAGTTACAACGAGCAGGCTGGGCGTTTTGAATTTCAGGTCGTTGACAATTATGCCCAGGGCCTGGAGCCGAAAGTCTATTATGCCAATCGCTCCGTATGCCGAAGTTGCCATCAAAATGGCTCGCCGATCTTTTCCAAGGCCAGTTGGGACGAAACAAACGGCAATCCATTAATTGCCGATCGACTTGGGGAAATAAGTGATTCATTTTATGGCATCGGCTTCCGTTCCGGAACCGCAGGCCCGGCGGCAGTGGACAATGCCACTGACCGGGCAAATCTGTTTTCCGTGCATCAGTTGTTGTGGCGCCTGGCGTGTGGCAAGGCGGGGGATAAGCAACGTCGGTGCAAGGCAGCGGCGCTGATTGCGATGCTGCAGCAACGCCTGAGTGCATCGACGGGATTTGATCGCCAGACGCGACGCTATCGAGAGGATTTCCTGGCCACAGTACGACGCAATTGGCTGCGCCTGTGGCCAGCAGGATTGCTGGCGCCCAATCCGAATATTCCCAATCGTGAACCGCTCCTCAATGAATCTCCTGCCTCAATTCCAGCGGAACTTGATCCACTACGGTTACGCCCGCCGCTGGCGGTTCTCAAGGCGGAAAATCATAAGGATCTCGAGCAACTGATCCGAGGTCTGGCCGAAGATCTGCCAGCGGCGGATATGTTGCGGTTGGATCAAACACTGTTTGCACGTGGTCAGGTCAGTCCTCGGACTCCGCGCTATCGTCTGTATGCCGATTGCAAAATTTTACGCCGGGGTTCAGCCACTGACGTCAGCCAGTTACAGATTGAGTGTGGTAACAAGATATCCGATCTTAAACTTCAAGCTGCCTTCAGCTTACGGGGTCGGCACGTTCACGAGGGAACTGTGAGAAGGGTCGAATTTGATGGCAAAAACTATTTCTCTGATCTGGTGCTGCTGGCTGGAAGCTTCACGAAACAGGATCAATTCTGGCAGGCGGATCTCGAGATACGGCATCGGGGATCGCTTCGTCGCCTGCGTCTGGCGAACGGCCACGCCGTTGAAAGACTACGTCTGGCTTGGCCAGTCGAACCTGAT
>CAZAWX010000431.1:0-2568 GCA_964488985.1 uncultured Ectothiorhodospiraceae bacterium | reverse complement strand
TGCACATGAATATGCGCTGGTTCACCCTTTTCATTACTGTAGAAATAGAAACGATTAAGTTCTACTCAGATCAAGCCCATATTTTACAAAGGGCGTTGTAAAACCGTACATTCACAGTGCAATAGCCGCATGATTGCCATGTGGCCATTGCTTTGATAATCCATTGTGACGAGTGCCCCGTGATGTAATCCCCATGAGCACAGAGATCGAACAACAACAACGATTTCGGCGGATGCTGCTGATTGCGGCCGTTCTGTACACCGTATTTGTCATTTACGGCTCTTTGGTGCCTTTGAATTATGTGCCCATGCCCCTGAACGAGGCATGGAACCAGTTTGCCCACATCCGTTTTCTGAACCTGGGTGTCCTGCATCGGGCTGACTGGGTTGCCAACCTCCTGCTCTATATCCCCCTGACCCTGCTCTGGTACGGCACCTTGACCACCGGCAGCCAACGCCGGGGACAGCGGTTTCTGGCCATGTTGCTGGTATTAATTGCAGGCATTGTGCTTGGTGTCGCCATTGAATTCGTGCAACTGTATTTCCCACCCCGCACTGTTTCGATCAATGACGTGATCGCGCAAAGCCTGGGCACCGGTATTGGCATCGCAACCTGGCGACCAAGTCAAAAATTGCTGATGGATCTGCATTCGCTGTTTTTTGATCGCAGCGACAAAGCCACCACCGTCAGAATCGTTCTGATCGCATATCTGCTCGCCCTCGCGGCCTATAACCTGTTGCCCCTTGACCTGACGATCAGTCTTGCCGAGATCTACCACAAATGGAATCAGGGGCGGATCCTGTTAAACCCGTTCCATCTCGATAGCGGTGGCCTCATCAAAAATCTCTATGCCATCGCAACCGATGCAATGATCTGGATACCACCCAGCATCGCACTGGCGCTGGAATTCAAGTATCGCACCTTGAAGATATTGGCCCTGATGCTGGCCGCAATCGTCGGGCTGGAATTGCTGCAGTTAATCGTCTACAGCCGTATCAGTGATGCACGGGATATTCTCAGCGGTTTTGCCGGCGCCATCGCCGGTCTTGCTCTGGCGCGTTACACCCCGTTGAGCCGCTACAGTAATAACACGCAGCCGGATTACATGGACACGGCGCCTGCACAACAACGGCCCCTATGGCCCATACCCGCCACCTTCGTCTGGTTCCTCATCATGTTGGCGGTCTTCTGGTATCCCTATAACGTCAGCTTTGATCCCGCACTGATTTCCAAGCGCCTAAATCACGTCAGCCTGATGCCATTTTTGTCTTATTACCTCGGCACCGAATTCAGTGCCGCCACAGAATTACTGCACAAAATGGTGTTCTTCATCCCCCTGGGAGCGCTGTTTGGCGCCATGCGCCTGCCCTTTACCCCGGCACTATTGCTCGCCCTGTGTGGCGCCATAACAATTACAGTTGGAAAAGTATTTATGCCCGGTGAAGTAGTTGATCCCGGCGACTTGATTTTTGCAATGATCGGCGCTGTCTTGGGCTATAAATTAGTTCAGGTATTTTTTCCGGCCCTGGCCACGCCACACGCCGATAACCCCAGTAGTACAACGGCAACCAGCACCCAGGAGTCCAACGTTCCTGGAGCCGAACGGATCACCGGAGTTTCGAACAAACCATCCTCTCACCTATATATTAGAAACATCGCGTTCACCTACCTGCCCTTCATTGCGGCGGCAGCCATCCTGGCCACGCTAATCGCCAAGTCGGGCGTCTTGCCCTATAACGTTCGAGAACTCTTCCCACCCGGGCGTGCTGGCCTGACCGGTGGTCTGCTTGCGGGCGTCATGATTGTGATCGCCGCCACGCCAGTCATCAGCACCTCACGGTTGTTGAATGTCAACCCACTGGTCTCCATGTTCAACTACCTCACCACTCTCATTGGCGCCGGAATACTGGCCTGGCTCCTGTTGTCGACCGCAGTCCCTGCCGAAAGTCTGTACGACATTCTCGGCAGCCCGATCCTGGACTGGCCCGGGAATTTTGAACTTCTGGGGCGATTTTTATCTTTGTTTGTTTTTTATAGCTTGATCTCGACTGTGGGCGTCCTGCGACCGCAAATTGCCACACGACGCTATCGACGGCGCCATCATTACGCTCTCAGATGGTTGCTGTGTGCCTTGCTGATTTTGCCCCTGTGTCACTGGATCACGGTGATAAACGCCTCGACCGACAACCTTACGGAATTAATGCGTGGCGGTGGCAGTTGGTTTTCCACCACCCTCTTGGGGGGATGGATTTTGCTTATCTCCATCAGTGTCAACAGCTTGATTTCAGGATTACACAAACGTGGCGGACATCTGCTGCTGTCCGGCGTGTTGATGCTGATTTCTCTCCCCTTAGGTTATGGAATACTGAATCTTGGCCTCGAAGCCCATGTCGTTAAATATGGCAATACCTTCTCGGCACTGCAATTTCTCCTCAGCGTTGATCGCTCACACCTGGCCACCGGCAGCGAATTATTGCTGCGATTTTCACTGGCCCAGGGGCTATGGATGGGCGCCTTGTTCGTCTTGACATTGCCCCTGCGCCCACGGCCTGAATCATCGGCATCCGC
>CAZAWX010000430.1:0-2572 GCA_964488985.1 uncultured Ectothiorhodospiraceae bacterium | reverse complement strand
CACAGGAATTTCACTTGCAAAGACCTTGGTCAAGTTAGGGCCTGTTGATCTATGCGTCCAACCTATGATGCGTCCTTAGCCGCCGCGATTGCATCCCGATGTGCAAATACGATCTGTTGCAGGGAATCAATTTCTTCACTCACCTGCGCAGTCTCGGCGCGAATGCTGCGACGGATACTGCGGCTGCGGCCAAACGACATGAAGACTTTGATATCACGCCATGAGGCCTTGCCGCGACGGATAAAGTGAAGCGTGTAACACCCGGCCAGAGGTAGCAGGACGAAAGAGGCGAACGCCTCGGGCCAGTCCATCAGCCAGTTGACGCCGACAGCAATGCCCAGAATCCACAGGGGGAACAGGAAAAGCCCAGCCAGCACACCGAACGAAGAGATCTCATCAGTGTCAATCGACATCCGCCGCGGCACTTCACGCGCAAGCAGATACGGTACAACAAAGCACACCGCACCGATGCCGGCAACGGGCAGTCCAACGACGATGGCGAAAAGGTTCCTCACCAGGAAACCGCACACGCGATCGGCCGAGAATCGCACCTCAAGGTGGCCCGGTCGCATGCCCAATGCATCCATCCGGTTCTTTAACTCAGCCACACGGGCACGCAGGGCATCGAGACGATCCGGTTCTATCTCTCGAAGTTCATGCATGGCGGTGGCCAGGCGGTTTATACGCCGGACACGGTGACCCGTGTGGTCGGTCCAGATCCTTTCCGCCAACTCGAGCAGTGGCATGTCGTCCCAGCGCTCCATGTTGAGGGTGATGCTGCGCATGCTGTCGTTGATATGGGCCGTCAGTGTCTGGGCTGCCTCCCGCTCGTCATCAACATATGCCTGCCGGTACTGGACAACGTCGATTGGCTGCCCAACAAAGGTGGCAACGAGGCTGCGGAGCTTTCTTTTGTCACGATACACCAACCCGACCGGCACTATTTGCAAGCCGAGCGTGAAGCCGTTTTCATCCTCGGCGCCCAGGGCCATGCGCGCAGCGCCGGTTTTGAGCGGTTGCAGTTGCGGTTCATTGTGACTGATACCCTCAGGAAACAGGCAGACCGCCTCACCCTCGGCAAGGGCGGCGTAGACCGCAGCGAACATCTCTTTGTTTTTGGCGGTGTCGGCCCCGTCCATCGCCCGATACACGGGCAACGTGCCCATGCCCTTGACCAGATACTTAAGCATCGGTGTACGAAACAGCGGCTCTTTTCCGAGGAAGCGCACCTTACGTCCCGCAAGGCGGGTGACCATCACTGGGTCGAGCAGGGCGTTAAAATGATTAGCGACAAGAATCACCGGCCCCTTTGTGGGGACCTTCCCCTCGACGTGAACCCGCTTGAAGAACAGGTCCAAGGCGAGGCCGGTTATGAATGCGATCAACCAGTACATGTCGCTTATGTTGAAATTGAAAACGCATCATGTTCAGAGCTGACTGCAGGCATGACATTGCCCCTGGCGCTTCGCATGACCACCCTACTTCAACATTCCTTAGGGCTCTGGTCAAAACTAATTCGCCATTCTGGACGTCGATTCATCTCGTCGAACCCACTCCAATACCGGAGTTTTGCGCCAGTGACGAAGCGCCGTGATTTGGATGGACGCGACGTTGTGAAACCCGCGATAGCGCTATAATATGGCTAGCCATACTTGAGCATATGGGTAACCATATTATGAAAACAACCATCAACCTATCCGATGATCTTGCCAGGAAAGCAAAAACATTTGCTGCTCGGAAAAACACCACGCTGCGCGCAATTATTGAACACGGTATCAGGCAGGTGCTCCGAGAAGATCGCACCGCCGGAAAGTTTGTGATCCGTGACGTCAGCGTGCGTGGTAAAGGACTCCACAAGGAATACGAAGACGCAGGCTGGGCAAAAATCCGTGAAGACGCATACAAAGGGAGGGGGAGTTGATCGCCGTAGACACGAATATCCTCGTCTACGCTCATAGGGGCGATTCTTCATGGCACGAGGCGGCGTACACTTGCATAAAATCACTTGCCGAAGGCCGGATCTCGTGGGGCATCCCTTGGCCGTGTGTGCACGAGTTCCTTGCCATCGTGACCCACCCACGAATTTATGATCCACCTTCGGATGTTGATGCAGCGATAGATCAGGTCGATGCATGGCTTGAGTCACCGGTGGCCGAGTTGTTAACCGAGAGCGACGCCCATTGGGAAATTCTGAAAGTGCAGCTAAATGATGGACAGATACGCGGCCCCATGGTGCATGACGCCAGAGTCGCTTCCATTTGCATCGGTCATGGTGTCAACGAGTTCTGGTCGGCGGATCGCGATTTCAGCCGCTTTCCAAAACTTCCAACCAAAAATCCTCTACTCGAGTAATCGCTCCTGTTGGGTTGTGAGGTTTCTGGGCCAGGCTGTCCTCAAAGCCTGGCCTGGCTATAGTCCGGCAGATGCTACCGAACCGTTACCTGAATAACGGCAACAACACCCGCGACTTCCATCACTAATTTGTCACAGGCAGACCAGAGGGTGGGGGTAGCCTTACAAGACACGCCGTGAACCCATCCCTGGGGGCTCGGGCGCAGCTCCCTGCTGCGCA
>CAZAWX010000429.1:0-2575 GCA_964488985.1 uncultured Ectothiorhodospiraceae bacterium | reverse complement strand
AATGACAGACAACAGCGCAGACCGTCCACGGCTGCTTACATTACATAATGGCGATAAAGTTCAGCCGACATTTACCGCAGCCGAGATGCAGGCACGGGTCGACAAACTCCGGGCGCATATGCTGGCTCAGGGGATTGACGCGGTATTGTTCAGTTCCATCCACAATATCAATTACTACGCTGATTTTGTTTATTGTTCTTTTGGCCGCAGCTATGGCCTGGTGATAACCGACAAGGATCACACCACGGTCAGTGCCAACATTGATTATGGTCAGCCCTGGCGCCAGAGTTTTGGTGATAATCTGACTTTTACCGACTGGCAGCGGGACAACTACTTTGTGGCCCTGCGCGAATTGTTGCCGCAATCCGGGACCGTGGGGATTGAGTTTGATCATATAACAGTCCTCAATCGGGACAAGCTTGCCGCTACTTTTCCACAGTTGCAGTTTGTGGATATTGCCCCGGCCTGCATGAAGATGCGCATGATCAAGTCCGCCGAGGAAATTGATCTGATCCGCAATGGCGCGCAGGTCTGTGACATTGGTGGTGCCGCAGTGGTGGAGGCGATGGCCGAAGGTGTCCCGGAATACGAAGTGGCCCTGCATTCGACACAGGCCATGGTGCGCGAAATCGCCCGGCGTTACCCGCACACCGAATTGATGGATACCTGGACCTGGTTTCAATCCGGCCTGAATACCGATGGTGCGCATAACCCTGTCACCACGCGTTGTCTGAAAAAGGGCGACATCCTCAGCCTCAACTGCTTTGCCATGATTTCTGGTTATTACATCGCCCTGGAGCGCACCCTGTTTCTTGATTCGGCGACAGACCGGGAACGTGAAATCTGGGAAATTAATTGCCAGGTTCATCGCCGGGGTATGGAATTGATCAAGCCCGGGGTGCGATGTATGGACATTGCTGCGGAGCTTAATGAGATGTTCCGCGAGCATGATTTGCTGCAACACCGGACCTTTGGTTATGGGCATTCGTTCGGCAGCTTGTGCCATTACTACGGACGTGAGGCAGGGCTTGAGTTGCGTGAAGATATCGATACGGTTTTGGAGCCGAACATGGTGATCTCCATGGAACCGATGGTCACTTTGCCGCACGGCAGCCCGGGTGCGGGCGGTTACCGGGAGCATGATATCTTGCTGGTGACGCAAACCGGGAACGAAGATCTCACCGGCTTCGCTTTCGGTCCGGAAAATAACATCATCCCGGCAAACTGAATAACACTTGATAATGGAACGACTATGACAACAACGTCCGCCAGACACCTTCCTGTGCAGTTTTCAAGGCCGCCCGGCGAGTTACGGATACTGCTCCTGGAAGGTATCCATGAAAGCGCGGTCGCGGCGCTTCGCCAGGGTGGTTTCACCAACATTGAGTGTCATCCGGGAGCACTGGAAGGCGAGGCGCTGCTGGACCGCATACGCGGCAGTCAGTACCTGGGTATTCGTTCGCGAACCCGGGTGAGTGCCGAAGTTCTTGATGCTGCGCCCGAACTTAGAGCCATCAACTGTTTTTGCATCGGGACGAATCAGGTCGATATGGTGGCGGCCCGTGAACGGGGGATCCCGGTGTTCAACGCGCCGTTTTCCAATACCCGCAGTGTTGCTGAACTGGTGGTGGCCGAAGCCGTCATGCTGATGCGCGGGATCCCGCGCAAAAATGCCCATGCGCACCAGGGACAATGGCTGAAATCAGCACAAGGCGCTTTCGAAGTTCGGGGCAAATCACTGGGAATCATTGGTTATGGTCATATTGGTACCCAGGTTGGCCTCCTCGCGGAAGCAATGGGAATGCGGGTCTTTTTCTATGATGTACTGTCCCGCCTGGCATTGGGTAATGTCACCCAGGTCCCGTCATTGGCAGCATTGCTACAGGACTGCGACGTCGTCACCCTGCATGTCCCCGACACCGATCTGACCCGCAATATGATAGGTGCCGAACAACTCGCTCAGATGCGTCAGGGTGCGGCACTTATCAATGCTTCCAGAGGAACTGTGGTGGATATTGAGGCGTTGGTTGCGGCGCTCGATGCGGAACACCTGAGTGGCGCCGCCGTCGATGTGTTTCCCCGGGAGCCCAAAACAAACCGGGATACTTTCGAGTCCCCCCTGCGGCGTTTCGACAATGTCATCCTGACGCCTCATGTGGGCGGCTCTACTGTGGAAGCCCAACAAAGTATTGGTGTTGAGGTTGCTGAAAAATTGATCAAATTCAATGGTAACGGCTCCACTGTGTCGGCTCAGAATTTTCCTGAAGTGTCTTTGCCACCACACACTGACAGCTACCGTTTGTTGCATATTCACCGTAACCAGCCTGGGGTGCTGTCTCAAGTCAATGAAGTGTTGTCGAACACCGGGGTCAATATTTCCGGACAATATCTGCAAACCACAGAATACATCGGCTATGTGGTGGTGGATTTTGATATCAGCAAAGACTTTGATGTTGAAAAACTCGAGGCCTTGAAGAAAATCGATGGTACGTTGCGAGCCAGGATCCTGAACCATTAGGGCTCTAAATAGCTGCGCATAAATCCACTTCAGAAAATCGCAGTGGGTTGCCCGCCA
>CAZAWX010000428.1:0-2593 GCA_964488985.1 uncultured Ectothiorhodospiraceae bacterium | reverse complement strand
TATCACGAATAAAATTCCTATGGCAATAAAACTCAGACTACCCCGCGTTGCAGATCAACTCAATCCTGAGATTGAGATCAGACCGGTGTATATTGAAGAGCGACTCGAAGCATTACCCTACGCCACGCCCACCCGATTATTGGAACAGACCCGCGCCAGTATCAGTGAACTTAATGGCCAACCAATTAAAGCCTCACAACGACTTAAAATACTCGATCTGCACATCAAGCCCTACGCTTTTGCTCTCGAGTTCAGACATACCCAGGAGGCCGCACAAAACAACACCGTGCTGCAACGCCAACGCGATGTTTCTAAAGGACTGCGCCTGTTATCGACTGAGTTAGCCCTGGGCTATAAACAAATCCTGGCAGATTTACTTGGAGATCAATCCAGTTTCGGCAATAAACGAGAACTGCGTGCTGCGTTACAACGTGCCAGTTTGTTCTGTTCATTAAATCTCTTACACAGCTACGACGAGTACAGACCACCGCACAAGCAACTCTGGCAAGAAGTTATTGCTCTGTATAAATTCTCAGAAAAAAAGAATTTGCATACGACCCACATTCCGGTTCAGGGTGCCAAGGACAAACTCTATGAAGCCAGTACTGCGGATATTTTTAAACGCTTGTGTATCACCAGTCTGGTCGATCCCTACCATCTTGCTTATGGTGAATTGTGGCGCGTATACGAGGCTTTCGGCGCCTATGCACCTGAGGTGGCCATCACGAAGGTCATCCCCATACAACGACCGGCAGGAATTTTTGTCATAGACCCAGGCCTTGATCAAGCCCCCATTCCTTATGCGCAGCTAAAGACACCACTAACGGATCGTTGCAGACTTCTTGATGTCAATCCGATACTGGAAAATCTCAGAGGCCATCAACCGGCGCAGGATTCGACCGGTGAATTACCCAGTCACGTGCTGGCCGCCATGATCCGGGCACTCGGCCTGCCGCCTAAACGCCACACGCCCCGGGAATCCTCAGAGGGCAAAGCCAATGTTGCCGTTGGTTTAAGCACGGTACACCATTTTTTACGCGACGGCAGCGAAGATCAGTCATCAAGTAAAGCGGACGGGGAAGAAATTGAAATTCACTCTAACCCAGGGGACGGTGCACCGCGACGGTACAATTATCGCAGCGAAAACTGGGAGGTGGCTGATGAAGGCCCGGGTGGATTTGGCCTGGTCCGCAGGGACGCTCCCGAAGTCCCCGCTGGCGCTGGGGAATTAATCGGACTCAATATGCCACAAAGAGGCGATGGCAAGTTCGACTGGACAATTGGAGTGGTGCGCTGGGTGAATATTGATGCGGATAATCAACATCAAGTTGGCGTCCAGGTAATCAGTGCAGCGGCAATGCCGATAACCCTGACAGTAGAAAATGTGACCGACACCATCACCCGCATTCCCCGCCCAGCATTGGCTGTCCCAGAGTTGAATGCGGAACGCGGGACGAGTGTTATAGCCTCACGTGGCATGTTTGCGAAGGGCAGTCAATTACGGATTGATGGGGACACATCGATCAGTCTCATTGAGGCCACTTCCCTACTTGAGTCGACCTCAAGTTATGATCGGTTCAGCTTTAACATCCTGGAATAATTCATCAAACATTCTGGCAGTGCCAACCTCCGGAGTACATCCATGCGCCCGTATATCTATCATAATCCACGCTGTAGCAAGTCACGGCAAACACTGGAACTGCTACGGCAACAAGGGATTGAGCCGGAGATCATCCTGTATCTGGAGACACCACCTGATGCAGATCAAATTGCACATTTTTTGCACACTCTGGGTATCACCGCCCGGGATCTTATGCGCCGCAAGGAACCCATCTACCAACAGCTGGCACTGGATGCCGAGAATATTACACAAGCGCAATTGATCGACGCCATCTGCCAGCACCCGATCCTGATGGAACGGCCTGTGGTAGTGAATGGCGAACGTGTCGCTTTGGGCCGGCCGCCACAAAATGTGCTGAAAATACTCTAAAATGAGCACCGAGATTCTGGTCTTGTATTACAGCGTCCACGGTAACACCGCCGCAATGGCAAACCAGGTGGCACGGGGTGTAGAAGAAGTACCCGGCGCACATGCGGTGTTACGAACTGTCGCAGCGGTCTCAGCCGTCACCGAAGCCAGTGCTGATCCGATCCCTGCACAAGGACCACCTTATGCCGAACTGGCGGATCTGGAAAACTGTGCCGGGCTTATTCTCGGCAGTCCGACCCGCTTTGGAAACATGGCTGCAGCATTAAAATATTTCCTTGATTCAACCGGGGGGTTATGGCATTCGGGTTCCCTTGCGGGTAAACCTGCGGGGATATTCACATCAACGGCCAGTCAGCACGGCGGGCAGGAAAGCACCCTGTTATCGATGATGTTGCCACTGCTGCATCATGGCATGCTGATCACTGGCCTGCCCTATACCGAACGAGAATTACTCACAACTGACAATGGCGGGACGCCCTACGGTGCCAGCCATCGTGCCGGTCCCGGCGCCGACAGAAATCTCGATGAGGTAGAGGCAAAATTGTGCCGCGCCCTCGGTAAGCGTATCGCACAACTTGCTTTGCGTTTAAATCCCGACTAAAT
>CAZAWX010000427.1:0-2598 GCA_964488985.1 uncultured Ectothiorhodospiraceae bacterium | reverse complement strand
TACCGGGGCTGAAAGTGGAAAACTGGCTACAGGCATAATCACAAATACCATGAACAGCTCAACAAGCATGCCTGTGCCTGCAGATAGTGGCTCACCGCGAACAGGTTGCTCGCCTGGAGATTCCCTTTCGGCCCGAACATGCACATGAGGCTCTTGCCGTTTGCGGCGCTTATAGTCGCGCCAAGTACCCTTTTGCGCCAGCAATGTCTGCGTCCTGGCGCTTCCTGGTACCACCCGCGAGCAATATCAGCAACCGGTCCCCATCCTGGCCAAAGTAGATCCGATGGGCTGGCGTCGCCACCTTGACCGCAGCAGTCTCTTTCAGACGTATGAAATCCAGTTTGTGCTTGACATAATGAATTATTTAGTTAGGATTACTAACTATGAATATCGGCAAAATTCTAGAACCACTTGAGCAACGACTGGCAGATGGCCTGGCCAGGTTGGCTGCAGTCGCTCGACAATTGGATTGGCAGGCAGCCGAATCGGCCGGTTTGACACCCACCCAGGCCGACATATTGCGATTCGTTGCCAGCAGACCTGAAGGCACACGACTGACAGCAGCTGCCGCGCACGCCGGGATCCGAAAGGCCACAGCCAGTGATGCCGTAACCACTCTTGAAAACAAGTCAATGTTGCGCAAACTGGCAGACGTTACTGATGGTCGGGCTATTGCGTTAAAAGCAACGGCAAAGGGTGGCAGGATCGCACGACAATGGCCGGCCAGTTTCGCACCGGTTGTTGAAGGTCTGTCAGAGAGCGAGCAGGAATTACTGCTCTCATTGGTCATCAAGATGATTCGGCATTTGCAGCAACGTGAATTGATCGCGCCGCAGCGCACCTGCGTGAGCTGCAGACACTTCCGCGAGAATATCGCGCCGGGCACGAGCACACCGCATTTCTGTGCGTTCGTCGGCGCACCCATGGCTGAGCGACATCTGCGTGTCGATTGCCCGGAGCACCAATCCGCCGCCTGATGGCGGTTGTTACCCCCCCGTTCCTGGTAACGGGTTTTATATTACCTCTGATAGTTAGGAGTCCTACCATGAAAGAACACGCTATTTTTTACCACGCCGGTTGTCCCGTCTGTGTTGCCGCTGAGCAGCAGGTTGTCGAGGCCATCGATTCTGCACATTTCGACGTCGAGATCGTCCACCTGGGCGAAAGCAAATCACGCATCGGTGAAGCCGAATCGGCCGGAGTGACGTCGGTGCCCGCGCTGGTCATCGCTGGACAGCCGTTTCACATCAACTTCGGCGCCGCCATCGCCGATCTGAAATAAGGAAAGACAACGATGAAACAATTTTTCCTGGCCGCACTTTGCGCGGCAGCATCGATCGCCGCACTGGCCGCTGACCACCAGGTACCATATCCAGAGGGTTACCGCGACTGGCATCATGTGAAGAGCATGGTGATCGAGAAAGGTCACCCATTGTATGGCTCTTTCGGGGGTGTTCATCATCTCTACGCGAACGACAAGGCGATGAAAGGTTACCGTAAAGGGACTTTTTCTGATGGCTCCGTGATTATCTTCGACCTGCTCGAAGCCGTGCATGATGGCAACGCAATCACTGAAGGCGCTCGGAAGGTGGTGGGCGTCATGCACAAGGATGCAAAGAAGTTCGCAGCGACCGGCGGCTGGGGTTTTGAAGGCTTCGGTGGAGGCGACCGGACCAATCGGGTTGTAGGCGCGAATGCGGCCTCGGCCTGCTTCGCTTGTCATGCGCCGCAGAAGGCTCAGGACTACACCTTCAGCAAGCTGAGGGATTGAGGCAAGTATGGTTCCGCCGGAACTGGCGCCCACATGGCGCATCACCGAGTGGCTGAACACGCCGGAACCCATTGATCTGGAGGCGCAGCGCGGCCGTGTGGTGGTCGCCTGCGCCTTCCAGATGTTGTGCCCCGGGTGTGTTTCCCACGCCATTCCTCAAATGAAGGCCGTCCATGAACTGTTCGCTAAACAAGGCGTGCTGGTCGTAGGTTTGCACACAGTATTCGAACATCATGATGCGATGACTCCCATCTCACTGCGCGCTTTTCTACTGGAAAACCAGGTCCGTTTCCCCGTGGGTGTCGACGCGCTCGCGGATGACGGCGGACCGATACCTCAGACCATGCAAACCTATCAAATGCAGGGTACGCCGACTTTGTTGTTGATCGATCGGAGCGGGCGATTACGTCAGCAAATATTCGGCCATATTCCCGACCTGCAACTCGGTGCGGAGATTTCTCAGCTTGTCATGGAATCCGTACCCAATTAGACAGGATCGGCTGCCACTCCAGAACAAGCGCTATCAGCAGGCGTAAACAATTGAACGTGACCGCCATTTGCCATGTCGCCTTCGAAGACCTCGGTCTGCTCGAACCTCTGCTGAAAGAGCTCGCTGTGATAGCGGGTTTCTCGATTGCCCCGGAGCACACACCGTTCAAGCTCACTGATACCATGCCAGTATCAATCTTCCTCTCATGGCATTGTCATTTTCTGCCTTGAAACATGCAATAAATGCCATGCTCAGGAATTCCTTCAAAAAACTGAATTCCTGGTCACCCTATAATTTCAATGCCGCCTGTAAATCTTCGTGCTCGAATGCACTGGCC
>CAZAWX010000426.1:0-2599 GCA_964488985.1 uncultured Ectothiorhodospiraceae bacterium | reverse complement strand
GATGGATTTGCTATTCCGGTTTCTGCAACAAAATGATGGCCGATTGTCGAAACGTTCCCGCACCAAAGAATTTAGTGCTTTGAGTGAAGAAGAAGTGGTCAAAGTTGAAGGGATTTACGAAGAAGCATTTCCGGTGTGGTGTCACAAGCCGTTGCAGAGTACCTGAAAAGGGCCAGTGTCCGCCCTGCGTTCCGCAGTGCCATGGGTTAGGCGAAGCAAAGATTGTATGATGTCGCTATGCGACGATATAAGCTTGGTGCACATACAAAGACGGGTCTGAAAGTTCATTTGATATGGATTCCGCGAAGTACCCAAAGCGGGTGTTGGTGATGGCAGAGTGAATCTCAATGTGTTTCTCCCTCATTATCGTTAACGTCAAGCAGGCCTCGATAAGGGTAATGTGGAAGCCGACCCGTCTGGAATTCGGGGAGGGAACCAAAAGCACTGGACGCCCTGTTTTCCTTACGTATCATGATGCTTCAAATTCATAATGAGCACGGACTCAAAGGTTATGCCAAAAAAAACCGCCAGAAGGCGCACCCACAAACAAAACACTGGTAAGTTACGCATCGGTGATGACTGGAATGCCATCAATATCATCGCCCTGTCACAAACCAATCCACTTAAAGCGGTGGCGGAATTTGTTGAAAACAGTATCGATGCCGGGGCACAGATGATTACGGTTACCCGTGGTCGCGAACATGGCGAGCCCTATCTGCGCATCATTGACGATGGCAACGGTATTCCCCGGGACAAGGCTGGGCAACCAAACTTCAAGTACGTAGCCACGCATATCTGTGACTCGATCAAACGACAACTGAAAATCAAAGGCACACCAGGCATTCAGGGTGAATTTGGTATCGGTTTGCTCAGCTTCTGGATTGTTGGGGAAAATCTCAGCCTGACTTCGGCCGGGGCCGATGGTAAGACCTACCAGATGCACATGCAAAAAGGTAGCCCGCGCTATACGCTCACAAAAACCCGCGCACTGTTCCCGGAAACTGGAACCACGCTGCTGATCAAGCCCTTGTTGGCAGGTCTGCGTCAATTGCATGGTGAAAAAATTCAGTGGTACCTTGCTTCTGAATTGCGCGACCGCATTCGCCATTCCGGGGTGCGGATCAAGGTCATCGACCGTACGGCGCGCAAAGAGTACAAGGTCGAACCCCGGCAGTTTACCGGTCGCTTGTTGCACGAACTTCCAGAGCTGAAAACACCAGATGGTCAAATCTACCTCGAACTGTACCTGGCCGAGCCAGGCCCTGATGGCCAGGTGGGTATATATCGATCCGGCACCCGGGTACTAACGGACCTGACGGAACTGGATGAATTCCAGCATGAGCCGTGGACGACTGGCTGTCTGCAGGGTGTGATAGATGCACCTGCACTTAACCTGACGCCAGGCACACGCAGCGGCATCATCCGGGACGAGCGTTTCAGGCAAACCTGCACTGTCCTGAAAACGGTGGAAGGCGCACTGCTGCGCATCATCGCGGAGCAACGCCGCGCCGAGGACGAGCGGGCCAGCCGCAAAATGCTCACGACCATCCGTAAGGCCTTCCAGGAAGCGCTGCTGGTGTTACCCGCAGAGGAATATGACTGGTTTGAAATTCAGGCAGGTGGCAGGAAACCAGGCCACCAACCACTGGCTGCAGCCAATGCGATCACAAATGCAGAAGTAGAAGCAGGAGCAGATGCAGACAACGAGAACTCACCAGTGGACACCTCGTCGTGCAGACAAAAACAGTTTTTCGAGTATGCCGGCCCCTTGTTCAGTGTGCGGGTGTCGCCACAATCCAGTGTGGTGCCGGTCAATCAAGCCAAAACCTACCGGGCTGTGGCGCGCGACCGGACACGTACCATTGTGGAACACGACCTGTCTTTTCATTGGCAAATTACTGAAGGTGACGGTGCGCTGGTGAATGCCGACTCCGAGATCGTCACCTTTAATGCCCCTGAACAGCCGGGCCTCACGCACCTGACGGTTACTGTTACTCAGGGCCCAGTGCAATGTGAAGGTGAAGGGCTGATCACCGTGACTGATTCATTGCTACCCGAAATGAAGCATCCCACGCAGACCCGACAGGGATTGCCTGGGTATACCTTCCGGAAAGCACCGGGGAAATTGTGGCGCTCAAAATATGAAACAGAACAGAATGTTATTGTTATTAATAATGGTCACCGTGATTTCGTGTATGCTTCAAAAAACAAAGCTTTGAAGCTGCGCTATATCTGTCGTTTGTTTGCCAAGGAAATGGTCCAGAAGAACTTTCCCGGCTACTCTCCGGACCAACTGCTGGAGCGCATGATTGAACTGTCGCTATACACGGAGGAAAACCTTCGGTAATTTACCTAGGAGCCTGTCCGAGAATAGAAGCCGTAGCGAGGGGAAGCAATTTTGAGTCCATTTTTTTGTCATGTGTTAGGCGAATTTTACTCATATTTAACGAGAATGAGCGGAAAAATGGGCCAAAATGGCTTTTCCGCAGTAGGTTCTCTATTCTCGGACAGGCTCCTAGGGTTGCTATAATGTGCTGAAATTCGTGGGGGAAGATATGGAGACCAGGCCAAAGAGATTGACAAGCAATGTCCTGCTACT
>CAZAWX010000425.1:0-2608 GCA_964488985.1 uncultured Ectothiorhodospiraceae bacterium | reverse complement strand
GCCATGCCTGCAGAAAGGAGGGGTAGATTGCCAGCAAATAATAGCGTTATCGCAGGAATTATTGTCTAAGGTTTTGGATGTAAACAAGCAATTCAACACCCCCAGACCTTTGTGACCCCCAGACCTTGGACCCCCCATACCTTCCTTCCATCTGACCCCAATTTCAATTTTCCACGACGGTCATGTGTTCCCCGATGGGTCGCAGCCTACAGGTTTGCGCTACTGTATCAATTCCGCCGCATTGCAGATGCTGGACGAACCCGTAGAGGACCCAGGACAGGAGTCAAAAATGAGCATTGAACGCATCGATACCGGCCCGCTCATGAGCCAGGCCGTACTGCATGGAAATTCGGTTTACCTGGCAGGCCAAGTTGCCGTTGACTTTAGCGCGGACATCAGCGCGCAGACACAACAGGTATTGGATAAAATTGATGCCTTGCTGGCCAGGGCTGCCACTTGCCGGGTATGGTTATCGAAGAGGAGATGTTATCCGGCTTGCTGAGTCGGGGCGTCAGAGTGGGCGGCGTACTCGGGTTCGCTCAGGAATAATTCAGGCGAATGTTTCCTCCGGCGGTTTTTTGCCGTGTTAGCAAGTGTCGCAGAGCCCCTCCTGATTCAGCAGTTGGCTTGACAAAACTATTCAATAATACAGTATTATCAAGGGCAACAATCTGCTGGCTCTATCGAAGTGACGAGCAACACGCCGATACATTCGTCGTGCATCTCGACGAATGTGGTATCACGCAGCCCTTGCAGATTAGGGGCAGGGTGAACTGGCTTCAGTACAACCTCACCCCCTTCGCTGCTATTTTTGTTTTGTTTGCCGCGCCATGTTGAACCCCGCAATTCCCAAGGAAAGCAGCAGCAAGGTTCCGGGCTCCGGGACAGGTACTGAGTTCGCAGAGGTTCCGGTCGAAGCTGGCGAGGTCGATTGTTGTGGTGGTGCGTAAGCGACATTCTCCCTTGCCCATACGGATTGGTTAGCAAAGGCTCGGGAGGAGATTGAGTTCGCGGAGATAAGGTCTCTCAACGTATACGTCGAAACATTTGCCAATATGGTCGGAAATGAGTTGAAGGTTATCGCGCTGTTTTGTGCTTTAAAAAGAACATAGGCGAGCGAATGCTGGGTATCGATGACCCCACTCAGGCCATTGACCCAGGAATTGGAGTCGTAGACGGGCAAGTTATCCGACAGCAGAATGCCCAAGGCTGTCCCGGCGGAATTCTTGAACAGATAGTTCACATCAGCGTTTGCCAGGCCAGCCATGGCGGCGGCTTGCACGCTGCTTTGTGCGCTGAGATTGGCAATTGTCATAGTCGAGTCAAAATAGGCCGTCCACCCGCCACCATCAGTGCTCATATCGGCAGCGACTGCCACTGCAGCAGCACCCCCATCACCGTCTGGATCGACCCAATAGAGACCATCTGCGGCAGCAGGGTTCTGACTTAAAATATGTGCTGCGGAAATTCCCGGGGTGCTCGGTGCCAATCCTAAAGGTGTTGCATGCCCCGGCATTGCGACACCCAGTGCTAAAACGAGTGTTGATACTAATTGTACATTCCATTTTTTTATTAAAAATTCCATTTAAGATACTCCTGCATAATTCCATGAGGCTTGGAGGGATATAAGCAATATTTGCGCCATGTCCATACCTCGTTGTTTTTAAACATATTTGGGCAGATTATGGGTAACGAAGGCAATGCAGGTGTCTGCTTGAGGCGACAAATTTGGAGTATAGGGTTCTGCCCGTCGGTTATCGTTACCGCGGCCGAAGTATATTTCTGGTGGTTGCTTCAGAGTGCCTGAGCGGGTGCTGTACGAGCGTTGTCTCCGGCGGTCATTTGCCGTGCTATCAAGTGTGCGTAGAGTCCACCCTGGTGCAGTAACTGGGTGTGTTGACCCTGTTCAATAATACGGCATTTATCGAGCACGACAATCTGATCGGCTTCGCGCACAGTTGACAAGCGGTGGGCAATGATCAGTGTGGTGCGATGGGCCATGAGGGCTTCGAGCGCACGATGTACGGCCTGTTCACTGAGAGAATCCAGGTGCGAGGTGGCTTCATCCAGGATCAATATCGGGGCGTCGCGCAAAAATGCCCGGGCGATGGAAACGCGTTGCCGCTGTCCGCTGGACAGGGCAACGTCTCAAAAGGCCTTCAGTTCAGAATTTTTCACAGCGGCTTGTATCTGTGCCTCGTTGGCGTCGGGCCTGGCGATGAGCAGATTGGTGCGCAGGCTTTCGTTGAACAGGTAGGTGTCCTGGGCGACCAGTGAGATCCGTTCACGCAATTGCACCAGTCGGTGATCGCGTAAATCTGTTCCGGCAATCCGGATACAACCGCTGTCTGGATCCCAGAAGCGTATGAGTAGATGTGCAAGGCTGCTTTTGCCCGCGCCGGACGGCCCGACCAGAGCCGTGGTTTGTCCGGCTGGCAAGTGCAATTGCACGGCCTTCATGGCTGGGATCAGCACGGCTGTGGGTACAAAGATAGCGACGAAGGCCGGGGCCAAGGTATCGAGTTTACGGTACAAACGGACACGCATTTCGGTCAGCAGTCGAAAAGCCATGTCATGGGCGACCCAGGATTCCAGCCAGTGCAGGATC
>CAZAWX010000424.1:0-2613 GCA_964488985.1 uncultured Ectothiorhodospiraceae bacterium | reverse complement strand
ATCTCCAGAACTTCGGGCTTGCTACGCAAGTAAACACCCACTTCTTTATCCAGTCCCGTTAAACCTCGCAGTTCCGCCTGCCAGTAAGGATTCGGCAGACAACGTACGTCGAACAACATATCCGCATCCCGCGGCGCGCCGTGTTTAAAACCGAACGATTGCAATGTCACCGACATCCTGCCTTCAGCTTTACGGCCCACCCTTTCCTTGAGTAAATCCACCAACTGGTGGACATTGGTCAGGCTGGTATCGAGTATCAGGTCTGCCCGGGTGCGAACCGGTTGCAAGAGGTGAGCCTCCCGGTCCAGGGCCTCGGATAGCGGGGTATTTTCCTCGCTTAACGGGTGCTTGCGACGAGTTTCAGAAAACCGCATAAGCAACGCATTTCGATCGGCTTCGAGAAATAACACTTGAACCCTGAAGCCCTTGGCCTGGATCGATTCCAGGAGGCGGGGAAATTCAACCAGATCACCGCCGGGACTGCGCACATCGATCACGACAGCCGCATGCATCAAGCCCTGTGTATTTTTAACGCTGAGTTCTTCGGCAAGGTAGGGCAACAATCGCAGCGGCAGGTTATCAACCCCGTAAAATCCCAGATCCTCCAGCGCATGCAACGCGACGGTCTTACCGGCACCAGAAGAACCGCTAATAACAATGAAACGCTTCACCGCTTTGGCCCCGGCTGAATCATACTCTTCATGCACATTCGTCTGATGCTACTCAGAATCCTTTCGCGACATCATGAACTGATTCTGGCGTTTAGAGAAATCTTCTGCTGCATCATAACCCTTGGAGCGCAAAATAAAGTTTCGGACTGTGGCTTCAACAAGCACAGCCATGTTGTGGCCCGGGGCAATCGGCAGCGCCACCTCGGAAATATTCACACCGTGAATCTCGCGTTGCCGGCGGATCCCGTCGAGGCGTTGATCAGGGTTGAAATTTTTCTCATCCGCAAATTCCAGGCTGATAACAAGACGCAACGAACGATGACTTTTTACTGCACTGTCACCAAACAACGCACGTACATTGATGATGCCCAGGCCGCGCACTTCCATAAAGTCCTGTAAGGCATCCGGACAACTGCCAACAACATCATCAGCACCGAGCAGGGAAAACTCAGGCGCGTCATCCGCGATAAGGCGATGGCCCCGACTGATAAGTTCCAAGGCCAATTCACTTTTGCCCACCCCTGGCTGACCGGTCAGCAGGACGCCGACGCCCATGACTTCAATAAAGACGCCATGCACGCTTTTTAAAGGTGCATTGATACGGGATAAGTAATTTTGCAACTCGGTTATGACGTGCTGACTGGAGGCCTGCGCGCGTATGACCGGGATCTGCACCGATTCCGCACTCAGCGACGTCGGCACGGGTAAATCATCGGCGACAATGATGCATACCGGCTCACCACCCAAAACCTGACGCATAAAACTTGCCTGAGACGGACCGTCCAGGCCTTCGTAGTACGCGTGCTCTAGATGACCAAAGACCTGCAACAGACACTTGCGGATAGGATTGATATGGCCAATCAAGGTGTTGCTGTGGGTGCCGATTTTAATCTCGGCCAGGGATCCCAATGTGGCATCCGCATTGGATGCAGCGAAAAGATCCAGCCCGCTTAAGCCCAGCTTGTGGCGATAAAGTTCATAAAGCCGCTGAATACTGAGTGCGGCGGCCATCAACTTAGCTGGTTGTTGGTGGCAGGCCGTTGAAGATGGCCCGCACCTGCTCGGCTGAAACCGGTTCGCGTAGCGCCGCACGGACGCCTTCCTGACTGAATAACTCAGCCAGTTGCGCTAACAGTTGCAAATGCCCCTCGTTGCACGCCTCAGGCACTAATAAACCGACGATCAAATCAACCGGCTGACCATCGGGAGCGTCGAAATCGACGCCAGTACGCAGCTTGAGGAACACGGCGATGGCCTCTGATATTCCGGCACATCGCCCATGGGGTAGCGCAACACCATGGCCCAGGGCCGTAGAGCCCAATTTCTCCCTGGCCAGAAGCAACTCCGAAACACTTCGGCATTGCAGTTCGGTGGAATTGCCCACAATGAGTTCGCTGATCATCTCCAGAACGCGCTTTTTACTGCTCGCATCCGCATTACAGCGAATTCGCTCAACACTGAGGAGATCACCGATTCCGAACAGTTCCATTTCCATTTTCAGTGCTGTTTGTTGCAAGTTTACGTCCCGACTCATACCAGTTGAGTGGCTCTGAACACCGGTGTTGCCCGGCAATAGGCCAGCAATTGCTCACATTATCGTCCCATAGCGCAATAACCTGAGGGCTATTACCCACCAGATTCCTACAGGGGGGCGCAAATATAGCCGATAATTCAGCGCAGTGAAATGTAAATCATGCCCACACCTGCCCTGGATCAAACCCGGCCGCAACATGCCCCAGAAAATACCTGTGGGTCCAGCACGTTACGCGCTGTCATCAATTTCCGGTGCTTACAGCGGCCGGCGTCATCCTGGCCGCAAATTCAGACTCCTAAATAACTGTGCGAAAGTCCGGCTCACTTAAGGCATGGCCAGGTATGCGCATTGCGCAGGGTAAGGACTGACTCACAAGACACGCCGCAAGTACGTCCATGTAGGCTCGGT
>CAZAWX010000423.1:0-2623 GCA_964488985.1 uncultured Ectothiorhodospiraceae bacterium | reverse complement strand
ATAATGATGATGCTATATTTTATCAGAATGCCTGTGAAGCCCCCCCACTAAAATACAGTCATGAGGCAGTTGCTGATCTTGACCGCATCACAGGCACAACGTGGCCTGATACTGCGCCAAAACCTGCATCGAATATCCCTGAAGGCTGGACGGTGAGGCGAACCACATATGGCGGTATAATCATAGAGCGCGACGGGTTCGATGGTATGCAGGTTAATACTAATTTCAATTCTCCATCTGAGATGTGGTATATGTACCACTATTTCGATGCCCTGCTACGGTCGAGGGGGGAGTGATGCGCGATGATTCTTGCATAGACCTGCAAAGAGAATCACAGGGACGCCGTATGAATGGGGTGCATTCTCTCGTACTTGCGGCCAAATGGGATGCAGTAGGACGGGCGGTAGATTCGTGGGGGACATCATTCTGGCACGACTATCGTGATTATTTGTTTGGGTTTTATAACGGTGACAAGTCTATGTACATAGTCAGAGCCGCAACAGCGTACCACCAGTTTAAAGATAAACAACCACCGTCAAGCGATGTGGAAAGGTGCGAATGAAACAGCACTACGAAACAACAAAGACCACAGCGCGAGAACGCTATACTTGCTCTGTATGCGCTCATAATATGCTCAGGCAGGCCGATACCAAGGCCGCTGTGCGTTTTACTTGTGAGGAATGCGGTAGCGTCTTGCTGATACCGAAACAGATTTATGTGGAGGTTACAAGCCTGCCGGAATGATTTTTAACCTGCCTAAATAAATACGCTATCCAACCTTGGCAGGTGGAGGCGGTGGCATAGGGTCGCCGCCTTTTTTATTACATCAAAGTTTAGCGCCGATCCCAAAGTTCCAATCAACCTTGCCCGTCCGATAGTTGACCGCCGCGCCTGATTTGAATACGACATGATCCCCTTGCACCGCAGTTTCGAGGCCAGCTTTCTTGGCGTTCCCGATCAAGTTTAAATGGCCGCTGATCTTTTTACCGTGGCGCCCGATCTTTTTGTCGATTCTTGCGGCACGCTTTATAGCCGCACCGAGAACAGCTTTCTCCACGGCTTTGACCGCCTTGATATTTGTTGTCGGCAATTTCCCGTCTGATTCGAGGACTGATAATATGCGTGTTGCAATAGCACCAGCAGACAAGTTGCTTCCATTGTGCAATTCAACATAGAGCGGGAATCCCATATCCCACAGTTTTTTCAGGCGTACAACCCATACTGTACTGCCACCAAGGGCGACGACCAGCGCGGTTATAAGTTCCCATATTGCGTTTGAGTGTTCGATAAAAAACTGTTCCATTATGCCTCCAATTCGATGTGAAATGCGTCAACAAAATTGGTATCTGTTATTTGGCCGTCACCGTCCCAGTCGTAGCCGCACCGGATACTGACACCCAATTCCCGCGCAATCTGCTCTGCCATTCCGATCAGCCGCCCGATTGCCAATAATTCTTTGGTATTGTTGCCCCACAATTGGCGGCCTTCATAGGGCACGATGTCAACAGCAATTGACGGGTATGTGTTGTGCTTGCTGTCAGGCCATTTTTTCGTTGACCGTTTTTGGCTGTATGCTTTGTTTTGCTCGTCCTCGTTGCGGTGTCCGAACACAACAGAAAAATCGGTATGCTGGATCAACGCCCGGCACAACAATTGCAATTGAGCATCGCAGGTAGCCAGCTTTTGCAGGCTTTCTTTTCCAAATTTCGGCATTATCTTTTTACCTCCTGCTCAATCCTTTTCAAGCTTTGTTTGATGTACTCAAATTGGATATTCGTATTGTCCCTCCGTGCATATGTCTTTTCAGCATTTGCAACGTGCGATTGCAACATAACCAGACCGCAAGAACCAAGCCCGATTGATGCGGCAACAATTACAGCCCAACCTGTCCATGTCAATCCTACTTTTTCGCTGTCTTCACCCATTTCCTACTCCGGTATTGTTATGCCGTTCATGTATAGTGCTGTTTCAAGCACTGCAACCCGTTTTTCCAATGAAGCCGTTTTGTGCATACCATCAACGATCAGCGCATTGACAGTCGTTGCGCACATCTCCTCCACCTGTTTTTTGGCGATACTCTCAAGCCCAGGTACCCGGCTGATACCCTGCCAGCCCAGCATCGCGCCAAGTACCAGCGCAGGGAGCGCAGATTTCCAGTGTATTTTCACCGTGTCATTCATTGGCGGCAGGCTCATAAATTCGTACCCACGCTTTCAGCCCTTCCGGCGGTGATGCATCAACTTCGATATAAAGGCACCCATCATTATTCAAATCCACCGCTTCTGGATGGTCCGACAATGCTTGATTTTTATCGGCGTACGTTTTCACGCAGTAACCTTTTTGACGAACTTGACGTTCATAATTGCGAACGTGATAATGTCGCCGCCTGTTTTCGTGAATACCAACCCGCCATTGTACGTCCGTTCGCTCCATCCTGTCGTGTCCGTTGTGTCAAGGCTAATCGTAGCCACGGCGGTTGGTGACGTGTTAGTCACGGTTACGCTACCCTTGGCCGTGCTGTCAATGTAGAATGCCATTGTACCGTCCGATAAATCAACAGCATCGGGATTCTGGATTGTCACATCAATGGCCGTTTCGTTTTGGTAGTCATCACCGATCACCA
>CAZAWX010000422.1:0-2624 GCA_964488985.1 uncultured Ectothiorhodospiraceae bacterium | reverse complement strand
CATAGTTGAGATGGCACCGCGCCACCTCCCGCACATCACGGCTTGTCCAGAAATCAACTTCGTCGGTAGAACCCGGTTTACGGTGCCTTTCGTATTTAGGCACTTCCGGCGCTTCGCCCTGTGACGTATCCGGTCGAATCGCATGCAGCAAACGTTCGATCACCCAGCCATAGTAAGGTGATAGAAAAACGTCCATCAAATCAGCGGGAGGCAGGATCTCCACCTTTTCGTCTAAATATCGATCCACAATTTTCATAAGTTGGGGGAACAGGACATGGGCAGGTAGGTTGCAACTTTCCTGTAGAGTGTAATCACGCGTGAGCGTTGTGGACAATTCAAAGACAAGTTCTTGGCGCCGGCGCTGAGAACGGAATGGATTCAAAGACACGTCTTCCAGTTTGCCCGGTCCCATTAGAGAGGGCCTGCCTGAATTGCTTGGAAGGGCTGCCTTCATCTGAACCTCGGGCGGGATGTTCATAGGGTCTAAGGGGGTAATGGCCTCAGCATCCCAGTCAATAGACACACTATTGCGAATTGCCTGTGTATAACCCTCAACACGAGGAAAAATGATGCGATACTTGTCCTTACCGGGAATTGCACGAACATGGTGTCGTTTCTCACGCGGGCCTTTAACACCCCCGGCATTAGCCTTAAACGGAATAACCTCGAAAGGCACACCAAATATCTTGGCAACTTCTTCGGAAAATCTCCCAGTCTCTGGATCGGGCTTATAATTTGTGCGCCTGAGTCCACGTCCAACCACCTGTTCACAGAGCAGTTGTGACATAAAAGGACGCAAACCAATGATGTGCGTTACAGTGCTGCAATCCCACCCCTCGGTCAACATTCCTACGCTTACAATGCAGCGAACATCACGTCCCGGCGGATGTAATGGCCTTTCCAACTTTTCGGCAAGAGCTTCAAATCCCTCAGGAAAAATAGGTCTTCCCTGCCGATCTGTCGGCCAACCGGTTTTGCCGATTGTATCAAGAGTCACGCGCATCCACCGTAACTCGTCCGACTTTGCCTCGCCCGTATCCGTTTCCTTGATAACCTTTGTATCAACGCGGATCGTATTAATCTTGTCGCTTGCATTTCGAAATCCGGGCAGGTTGGCAGGCGGAATGCCGGCAGGACGTTCGTCAATAGCAAGCCAGTCGTACACAACCCTGGCAATCTTCGTGTTCTTGCACACAATTATGAAAACCGGCGGCCTGGGGTCATCCAGGTTTTTCTCCCATTCTCCCAGGATTAGCTCCCAAAGTCCGCCAAGCATGGCAATAGGGTGATTCGCCCACTTCAAAATTGCTTCTGGTTTTGGACTACCCTTTCGCCCGCCACGCTCAGCGGCTGTGAGCTTAGGGATGATCCACTGCCATATATTGAAATAACCCGGTATCTCATCCCCGCTCGTGTCACGAACCGCAAGCTGCGGTATTTTTGTAAGACCGGACTCAATGGCATCTGTCAGCCCAAACTCGCTTACGACCCACGGAAATGGGCGATTCGCATCCCTTCCGGTCTTAGCAAGGAAAAAAGGCGTTGCAGAAAGGTCCACACAAAAATTGATTCCCCGTAACCGGTGAATACGATCCAGCCCTTCAACCCATACGGTTGCTTCCCGGACAAATTCATCTTCTTCCTGCAAATCATCGGGGTCCTCATAGCCCTCTTCTTCTGTTTCTTCCTGCCTGATCCGGTAGGCGTGATGGGCCTCATCGTTCATTACCAGGATGTTTTGCTTGCCGCCTATCTCCCGGTCCAGTATACGTTTCATCCACTTAGT
Source organism: uncultured Ectothiorhodospiraceae bacterium (assembly GCA_964488985.1). Lineage (GTDB taxonomy): Bacteria > Pseudomonadota > Gammaproteobacteria > HK1 > HK1 > CAZAWX01. The sequence continues at coordinate 838 of CAZAWX010000422.1, read as the reverse complement.
ATCACTCTCCACGTACCGGAACGACTCTACCTTCACCTTTTTAAGGTTTCCTTGCTTATCCCGTTCTTCGCCCATCACCTTTAAAAGCCCTAGGTCAATTTGACGTCTGAGATCAGCTTCAGTCAGATAGCGGGTGCCGCGCGCAGTCGTTGTTTTTGGACCTATCGTAATGGTCTCGGTAGTCCTCAGCGGAACGCCGATCTTGCTCACCCTGGCAGCAACACCTCCGACCTGGATTGTGTGGCGCTCAAAGATGTGCCAGTTCGTCACCAGCACACGGCCCTGATTGAGAGTCGGCATGAGATGCGTGGGCACAAGGTCCCGGGTGCGGTAAACGCTCGCCTCACCTTCAGCAGGGTCCAGTTCCCGCAAGCGGTTCTTAATTGTCACATTCGGGCAGACCACAAGCGCGGTATCGCTGAAACGCCCATCACTCCGGTTGTTAACCTTGTTCAGGATCGACCAGGCAGCCAGCATTGCCATGACCATTGTTTTACCACTGCCCGTGGCCATCTTCGTCGCATACCGCCTGAACGCTGTCACGCCATCGGCCTTTTGCAAATGTGTCGGTTCGTCTACAGGAACATTGATACCTTGCCTTAAGTCCTGCCGGGCCTCTGTAATGAATATAACAGTCTCTGCTGCTTCAAGCTGTGCGAAGAAAAGCTGCATTTCCCGGCCTTCCCTGTGCCAGTGCTGGATTAGATCCAGTGTTGTCCGGGTTACCCCGGGATACCCCTGCTGCCGCCATGCCTTAACCTGCTCGCGGATGCGATTGACAAGCTTGAGTTCAATGGCAGTGCCTACACCGGCATCCTTAGCCTGGTATTGCGGCGGC
>CAZAWX010000421.1:0-2631 GCA_964488985.1 uncultured Ectothiorhodospiraceae bacterium | reverse complement strand
AATCCTCGTGTCGGTGGTTCGATTCCGCCCCTGGCCACCATTTAATCAAAGGTCCATACCGGTCACATGGTTAACACTTTGTCCGGGGCGAATGGATTAGGACCGGGCCGCAGCCGGTGACACGCACGGCGCGGTCGTGGTAGGGGTATTGCGGTGTTGATTTGCACTGGAATCTGACCCAGGTTTTGCATCCAGGGGTGACCTGCCTAACTTGGGCTAACTGATTTTTGTGACGCAGTTATTCTTAGAACAGCCGAGTCATTATTCGGTGCAAATATCTTGATTAAATGGATCAATGTTGAGTGCAAATCAACAGCATTGGGCATCTGAAGGAAGAAGTTCCTTGTGGAGTAGTGCCTGGCCATACATCACTCCTGATCCGTATTGTTCTGAATCCTTTGGGTTATATGGGATGTTGCAGTACATTCACAGTAGAATGACAGAACCGAGGGGAGCCATGGCCACCGCCAAGACCATCACGCTGACTTTTGCATCGAACCGGAACTGAAAGAGGCGTTGCACCGCCGCGCACCAAGAGCATCGCTCCATCGCCAATATGGTGTAGGTGCTGATCCAGGACTATTGCGGGCGTAGTAGCATCCCTATCGAAGAGCCGACATCAAAGCCCGGAGCAGGAAAGAAGTGAGCGCAGCCAATAATGAAAACAGCAAGGAGCGGGGCTGTGACCGTGGCGTGTAAGAAAACGGACAAGGGGCAAACAGGCGCGGCTCGTGTATCGCAAGCGCAACAGCCGCCAAAATGGGTGCAAGGTGCTGTGAAGTTCTGCGTTGGACAAACTAATCTGGTGAAGACCAAACAACGGGTCGCCGATCACGGCGAGGTGTTCGACTTCGCGCCCACCCGTGCGCTGCGACAGCTTTCCTAATACGGCATCGGGCTATCGCCCAACGAGCCCAACCCGGAGAACGCGGTCAAGGACTTGGTGTCGTTCCTGCCCGTGCTCGCCTATGACGGCGCGAACATGACGCAGATCGACGCGGGCGGCATTCTTGACATCGCCATGGCAGGCACCTCGGCCACGCTGCTGGCGCGCAAATGGGAGAGCGCACTGCTGGTGAACGTGGATAACGACACACTGCGCCGCATCATGGATAACCCGGAGGCGATGGCCGCCGTGGAGCGCATCGAGGGCTGGCGCTCGCTGGGTGACAACATCATCGAGACCATTATCAACAAGAGCGAGAAGGTCAAGGAGCTCAAGAACAAGGCGAAGGAAAAGGATTACAAATCCAAGCGCAAGCTGGTTCAGGAGAAGATGATCAAATTCGCCACGCGCATTCCGGCGTTCATGTACCTGACCGACTTCCGCGAAAACACGCTCCAGGATGTCATCACCAAGCTTGAACCTGACCTGTTTCTTACCGTCACCGGCCTGACAGTGCAGGACTTTCATTTGCTGGTGCGGCTGAAGGTGTTCAACACAGAGCAGATGAACCAGGCAGTCTTCGCCTTTCGCCGCTATGAGGACGCCTCGCTGCGCTATACCGGCATCGAGAGCCACGAGGGGCTGACGCACTACGGGCTGTACAACACCGTGGTGGCGCGGGAAGGCTAAATAAAGATGGCGGATCAGAAGACAAAAGCGAGTTTTGTCGTTTACATCGACGAATCTGGCGACGAAGGCTTTGTCTTCAAAGAGGACGGTAGTGGCAGTTCCCGTTGGCTGGTGCTCTCGGCGGCGGTGATCCGCAAGGCGAACGATCTACAGATGGTTTCCTGTCTCAAGGAGGTGCGGGAGGTGCTGGGCAAACTGCCCAAGACGCCGCTGCATTTCGTGGACCTAAAACACGAACAGCGAGTGCCCTATATCCGCCGGGTCGGCGGCCTGCCCATCCGTACCGTGAACGTGGCAATCTACAAGCCGCTGATCCGCGAGCCGGAGAAATTCCAGAACGACAAATATCGGCTATACCGGTATGCCACGCGGATGCTGCTGGAGCGGGTCTCCTGGCTCTGCCGCGATACTCGCCGGGAGGGTGAGGGAGATGGATTCGCGGAGATCATCTTCTCCAACCGTAGCAATATGTCCTACGAAGAGATACGGGAGTATCTGCGGTTGCTACAACGCCAGCATGACGTAAATCCGCAGCAGGTGCAGATCGATCCTTCGGTGATCGCCCCGGACCGGATTCGCTCGGTCGAGCATTCCAAACTGGCAGGCTTGCAGGTAGCCGATGCGGTCGCGTCCGGCATCCATTTTGGTGTGAAGGTAAACCGTTATGGTGAGACGGAACCCGCCTACCTGCAGCACGTGAGGAAGACGTTGTACCGCCATAAGGGGGAACTGATAGGTTACGGCATCAAGGTTTGGCCGGAGGATTTGGAGGCCACCAAAGAAAAAGCCCCCAAGGTCGAAAACCTCGAAGGCTTGTGATTTTGGCCCCAGGAACCGAGGGTCCCACCCATGCGGGCTGCCACTTACGAGAAGCGACCTCTACCTTTCCTGCGCTTGCCAATTGGCAATATTGCATATCAGGTGTGAGGATTCAAGCGATATTTGGCTTGATTCGGACGGATCAGAACTGGAGAATGGCCTTGTTCCCGATAAATCGGGCTTGTAAGACTACCTCCGGGTAGCAGACCCTAGCCCTGCCATTTACCCCTAGATGA
>CAZAWX010000420.1:0-2639 GCA_964488985.1 uncultured Ectothiorhodospiraceae bacterium | reverse complement strand
GGTGGTGACGGTGTTTTGCATTACGGCTGGAACGCCTTGAAACCCTATTTGCGCATGGACACACAACCGGAACCATCAGCGACACACTGACGCCCCGCTTGCTGATTTGCTGGAGACTTCTTAAGACGCCTACGTTGCCGCCAATTTTTGTTGCACACTGTCGATCTTGTCCTGCATGCTTTGTTCGCGATCCGTGCGGGTGCCGAGACGTATCGTGGTGCCAATACGCGGCACGCCCATTTCATGTACAACTTCATGACACTTTTTAACAGCCGCCATGACCGCATCCCACTCGCCTTCAACATTCGTGCCGTAGGCATGCATCTGGTGTTTCAGCCCTGCTGCGGTAAAGATTTTTTCACACTCGGCCACATGCCGGGAGACCGAGACGCCCACCCCCATCGGCACCACACAAATATCGATTAGTACGTTCAATTTAATTTTCCTGGATAGATTGAGTTTGATGAGAAATCTAAGTATATCCCAGAAAATGATCGACAAACTCATTGCAGATATTCCCGCATTGTACCTTCAGCCGAAATAGTCACGCAGTTTTTGTAACGCTGCATCAAGCACGCTGTCGCGTTTTGAAAAACAAAAACGTGCAAAGTGCCTGACATCGCCCTGCTGATAAAATGCACTCATGGGAATAGCTGCTACACCGGCATCCTTGGTCAAGGTCTGGCAAAAATCAACGTCATTACCACTGAAACCGATCGAGCGAATATCCACGCAAAGAAAATAAGTGCCCTCGACCGACAGGGTTGCAAAGCCGATATCCTTCAATCCAACGGTAATGCGATCACGTTTACGTTCCAAATCGCCCGCCAGAGTCTGAAAATAATCATCCCCCTGGCGAAGTCCAGTAGCGACGGCAGATTGAAAATTGCGCGGGGTCGTGAAGGTCGTGAACTGGTGCGCCTTGCTGATGGGTGTCAACAATGCGGGGGCGGCAGTGAGATAACCCACTTTCCAGGACGTCATGGAAAATGTCTTCCCGGCCGACCCTATTTTTACACAGCGATCACGCATCCCCGGCAACGTCATCAGTGAGGTATGTTCGCGGCCGTCAAAAAGGATATGTTCATACACTTCATCACAAACCGCATAGGCGTCATGTGCGATGACAAGATCGGCAATAAACTGCAAATCATCCCGGGAAAACACCTTCGAGGCCGGGTTATGGGGCGTGTTGAGTAAAATTAGTTTTGTTTTATCCGAAAATGCCGTCGTCAGCGCTTCCCGGGGCAGGTCCCAATCTGGCGGTTCGATTCGTACCAGTCGGGGGATGCCGCCTGCGCGCCGCACCAAAGGCAGATAACAATCGTACAAAGGCTCAATCATTACAACTTCATCGCCCGGTTCAATGAGGGCCATCATGCAATCACTCAAGGCCTCCGTTGCACCCGAGGTGACCATGGTTTCCGTGCGCCAATCTACCTCAAGGCCATAGAAACGCTGGCCGTGTTCAGCAACTGCCTGTCGTAATTCAGGGATACCAAGCATGGGCGGATACTGATTCGGCCCTGCCATAATGGCGTCCGCCGCGGCACGGCGCAGATTTTCCGGGCCCAGATCATCGGGAAATCCCTGACCAAGATTTATTGCCCCGGTCTCCATGGCGAGCCTTGACATGGTCTCAAAAACGGTCACGCCCGTCTTAGCGAAAAGCGAATTGGTGGGTTTCACGCAAAGTCCTTTACTGAGTCGTTGTGTGTAATATGGGACAAGAGTACTGAGAAAATTACCCACGAGCCAACACCGCTTTAATTTTTGCGGCGCTGTCTTTACTGCCGCCATGTGTTGTAGCCAGCGCGCTGCCAGAAAGGATATCCCGTGTCAGATCCCAATATTATGGGGCGCACCTCGTCAGCGCCAGGCAAAGCAATTATCTGCATGTTGTTGGGCACCGCTGTGTTGACAGGCAATGACGCAGTTTTGAAATGGCTCACCGGCGGCTACTCTGTTGGCCAGATTATGTTCTGCCGCGGCATCTTCATCGGCATCCCACTGACCATTCTGATCTGGCGATTCGGTGGCGTTGCAGCGCTCACGCCGCAACATCCAAAGGGACAATTTCTACGCGCCGGACTGGTCATTGTCGGCACTTTCCTGTTCGTCACTGGCCTGCGCTACCTGCCTCTGGCCGACGCTGTCGCGATTGCATTCGCCGGCCCCCTGTTTATCACCGCTATGGCCCAGCCGATGCTTGGCGAACATGTCGGTTGGCGCCGCTGGCTGGCCGTGTTTGCCGGCTTCATCGGGATTGTCATCATCATGCGGCCAGGTGGATCAGCTATCCAGTGGGCCGCGTTGCTACCATTAGGCGCCAGCCTCACCGGTGCTTGCCGCGATATCCTCACCCGCCGCATGAGCGCCCGTGCGACGTCAGTCTCACTGCTCTTTTATACCTCCGTCGGAGTGACCCTGGCCGGACTGGCGACGGCGCCATTTGGCTGGGTAACGGTATCGGCCTTCGACTGGGGCTTGTTCGCCCTCAGCGGTCTGCTGATCGGTTGCGCGCAATTCCTGATGATTGAGACCTTCCGTCTCGGCGAAGCAGCACTGGTCGCACCATTTAAGTATTCCGGTGTTATCTGGGCCACACTGTTCGGTTATCTAGTCTGGGGTGACATCCC
>CAZAWX010000419.1:0-2665 GCA_964488985.1 uncultured Ectothiorhodospiraceae bacterium | reverse complement strand
GCCGACCCACGAGTGCACTCTTTCCTCCAGACGTATCGCGAGCGAAACGTGGTCTGAGGATATGGGTGCGCCGCGCTGCGACACTGGTAACCTTGGCGGGCCTGATCCGCACTGCATTTATGCCATGGCGATGCCACCGCCAACAGCAATCAGGAATAAAAAATGACACTTTACTTCGATACCTTTGCCACGCCACTGGGCAACATGACCGCCGTCGCAACCGACACCGGGGCGCTGTGCCTGCTCGATTTCAGTGACTGTAGTGACCGTTTTGAGCGATTGTTGCAACGCCGATTCGGATCGTTTGTTCAGGCGTACAGGCAAAACCCGCAAGGTATCCGCGAGCGCCTGGCAGATTATTTCGGGACTCGAAACTCACACACAGCTTTCAATGGTCTGGATCTGGACATCGGCGGCACTGCCTTTCAGCAGAACGTCTGGAAGGTGTTAAAAGAAATTCCCTATGGAGAAACCATCAGCTATAGCGAACTTGCAACACGGGTATGCGCCCCCCGTGCTGTTCGTGCAGTCGGCAGCGCTAACGGTCGCAACCCCGTCGCCATCATCATTCCCTGCCATCGGGTAATCGCCAAAAACGGTGCACTGGCCGGGTATGCTGGCGGTGTCGAACGAAAGCGCCAGCTACTGGCCTTGGAAAGTGGGATTTTTAAATTGCGTGAAATGACTTGAGCATTAACTTAAGAATGAATACACCACGAGTCATGAAGTTCATACACATCACCGACACCCACCTGGTTGCCCCCGGCACGCGGCTGCACAGCCTGGACCCGGCCGAGCGGTTTTCCCGCTGTGTCGATGACATCCGCCGCCATCATGGCGATGCCGAATGCTGTGTCATCACCGGGGATCTCGCCGAACGAGGTGAAGATTCTGCTTACCGATTCCTGGCCGAGCAGATTTCCAGGCTGGATATGGCGTGCCATCTCATTATCGGTAATCACGATCACCGTGAGAATTACCTGCGTTGTTTCGCGAATGCTACGCTCGACGCTCATGGATTCGTGCAATATACGGTGCAAACCCCAGTGGGCATTTTCATTATCCTCGACACTGTCGAGTATGGTGCACATGGCGGCATTTACTGCGAGCAGCGGCGCGAGTGGTTACAGGCTGCATTGGCGAGCCATCGGTACAAACCGGTCTACCTGTTCATGCACCACCCGCCCTTTGATCTGAACTTTCCCTGTATTGATTGTATCGGTCTTGCCGAGCAACGGGCTTTTGCTGAGATCCTGCGTCCCTACACGAACATCCGTCACCTGTTCTTCGGTCATGCGCATCGGCCCATCAGCGGCAACTGGCTGGGCATTTCATTCTCATCGCTCAGGGGGACCAACCACCAGCTCGACCTCGATTTCAACAGCACGAAAATACATTACAACAGCGAGCCGCCCGAGTACTCGATTGTCTTCATCGAGGATGACAGGGTGGTCGTGCACACCCATGCCTATCCGCTCGAAGTCAACGACTAACCTGCTGCGATACCAATAACGGCCATTTCAGTGAACGCCTCTCCCGCCATCCTGGCTCTGCTGTGCCTCACCGCTTCCGGCTTGTTGGACCTAGTATTCAAACTCTATTCCGCCACACAGCGATCCCGCGGCATGCTGATTTTTGGCACGGGGTGCGTGTGGATTGTGTTGCAACTGACCTATATGGACTATCACAGCCTCGAATTGACATTCGATTTGCCGACACTGATCTATGGCATCACTGCGGCCGTGTTTGTCACCCTGTCGAATATCGTGCTGCTGGAATGTTTTGCTCATCTGCCGATCAGCATGGCGTCCACGATCTATCGGCTGAATACAATACCCTTGGTAGTGCTGGCATTTATTTTTCTCGCGGAAAACCCAGGCCTGGTTGCGGGGTTTGGGATTTTACTGGGGCTGGTTACCGTGTTCCTGCTCTATCAGCCCAATCACATTGAAACCAGCGCGATTCCACACTTTAAACTATTCGTGTTACTGGTTATTGGCGCAAGCTGCCTGCGCGCACTCTATGGCCTAATCACCAAAGCAGGGCTTAACAGTGGAGCAGATGCGAACGCCATTATGCTGTTTGCAGCTATCGCCTGGTGCATGGGGGGGCTGGGTTATGCCTGCTTCCGGGAAAGACGGGTTCGTATTACCGTCATCAAGCTGAAGTACATGGCGATCACAGGGTTGCTGGTATTCGCCATCGTCTGGCTGCTCACCACCGCGCTTTCGCTCGGTGACGCCAGTCTCGTGGTGCCGCTGACTAACATGGGATTTGTGGCCGCCTTTATCTTCTCTGTGTTGCTGAAGCTGGAAAAATTGACGGTCCGAAAGTCGGTGGCGATCGTCAGTGCCGTATTGTCCATCGTGCTGCTGACACACGAGATATGAGAAGTGGGCCGGGCAGGCCTTATGCATAGCTATTAAATAAATGTTGCAGCCAAGGCGCTCAAAAGTAAAAGTGACGCGACGGCTGTGGGTCTCAAACAGGCGTACACGGTGCGCAAAAAACAACAACCCGTCAGAGTTAATCCTCGTCAGCCACATTCACTGTTGTGGCTGGGTCCGAAGCATCTGTGCGTGTTATCGAAGTATCTTGCGCTGCAATAACCGCCGCCATACGTTTGTCGGTTCCTAAAATGTGCCGACTCAGCCAGTTGACCAGA
>CAZAWX010000418.1:1276-2695 GCA_964488985.1 uncultured Ectothiorhodospiraceae bacterium | reverse complement strand
GCTCGTGCGTTCATGAATAATGCAGGCTAAGGCTTTGACAGCGCCGATCAGCACAGTACCCTGTCCAACGAAGACACTCCCACGAGTCATTATTAAGTCAACCACGTTTAAGGCGAGAGAATTACTCGCCTAACCCAAGTCGACTTTTTGTTCCCAGTAAAACCAGGCTGGTAAGCAGGGCCAGGCCGGCCCCGATCAGGAATGTGGCCTGGGAACCGAGTAGATCCCATGCCACTCCGGCGATAACACTGGCCACCAGCAACACCAGACCGGCAACCAAGTTGTAAATCCCAAAGGCCGTCCCGCGCAGGGCCTGTGGCGCGGCATCGGCGATCATGGCCGACAACAGACCCTGGGTCAGCCCCATATGCAGTCCCCAGGCAGCAATACCCAGGAAGGCAATATTCAGGTTATTCACTGTTGCCAGCAGCACATCGGCCACCACCAGCACACCAAGACCGATAATTAACAACATCCCCCGATCCATCTTGTCTGCCAATACTCCTGCCGGATACGCAGACAGAGAATAAACCACGCTCATTAAAATCATAACTGCGGGTGTCACCGCCAGGGCAAGACCGAGTTCCATACCGCGCAGGACCAGGAAGGCCTCACTGAATCGGGCCAGGGAAAATAATCCACCGATGATCACCAGCATCCAGTAGGCGGATGGCAGGCGTTTGATATCATCTTTATTGACGGGCAGGCGAACCGTTTTGCGCGGCTGCTGTGCGCTCGGTTCCTGAACACCAAAAATCAGTATCAGCATACATACGCTGGCGGGAACCACGGCAAACCACATCACAGTACGAATGTCGTCGGCGAATATAACCATCAGGGCGATCGCCGCCAATGGCCCGAGGAAAGCGCCGACCGTGTCCAGCGACTGGCGCAGGCCATAAGCCGCACCGCGAGACTCGACAGGTGTTAAATCAGCGATCAAGGCATCCCGTGGCGCACCACGGATCCCCTTGCCGATACGGTCAATAAAGCGTGCCGTAAACACCAGGGACACACTCGATGCGAGTGGAAACAAGGGCTTGGTGATCGCGGCAAGCCCATAACCGGCGACCGCCAATACTTTGCGTTTCCCCAGCCAGTCACTGAGGGCACCGGAAAACACCTTGGTGATCGATGCTGTGGCCTCGGCGATCCCCTCAATAATACCGATGGTCGCCATACTGGTGCCGAGAACGGTGACAAACAGCGCCGGCAACAGGCTATGGATAAGCTCCGAGGACATATCCATGAACAAACTGACCATGCCGAGCATGACCACACTGCGTGGCACGGGTTGGCGCCGCTGATCTGAGGGTTTACCGCTCATGCGTCTTGTCCCGTAAACGCAGCAACGGGTTTAACAATTTGCTGTTGAGATGCTCGACCGGCAAAAAGAAACATCGATCCAGCTTGCCCGCC
>CAZAWX010000418.1:0-1176 GCA_964488985.1 uncultured Ectothiorhodospiraceae bacterium | reverse complement strand
AACAGTGAGCTCATGAACAGCCTGATGGTACAGGAATGATTATGGAGGAAATCGAATATCAGCGTCGAACATCATGACCTATCGGGCATTGTTTGATGTTCTTCCGGCTGACTCCGAGCACATCGGCGTAGTTACCCTGATGGAATTGCAGTGAGAATATGGTTCGTTTCAGAATTCGACAGGAGATTGCCTCCACTCGCTGGGCCGGGGAGTGGCCCGGGCAAGGGCCGCCATCGCTTCCCCCCAGCCGGTACATGATGATCGCCCGCGCCGGCCCCGCAATAAATTCAACAGCCCTTTGCAAAAAGCATAGAAATAAAAAAAGGCCAACACGAACCAACGTTGATTTGCCGTGAGCGGCCGGGTACTGCAGATCAACTTATCGTCGGACATGAAGCGCTCTGCAAGACCTACAGCACCATAGGCTTTCACGTTCACTCGCGATCCTGGCGCCAGTCGCGGGCCCAGGACGACTGCGTCCAACAGGTCGCCTTCGCCACCGATAAATTCATGCACGGATCCGTAATTGAACGGACAAGGCAGGGGCGAGATAAAATCCAGCTGACCATCGCTGCCACACTTGAGAAAGCTGCCTCGAGGGATCTCGATGACGACTTCAACGATCGGTGTAGCATCATTGACGGGCTGAATTTCAGTCATGTGTTTTATAAAGTCCGTATTCAATCGTACAGTCTACCGAATATCATCAAGGAATCTCAAAGCGATGAAATCACACGCAAGAGTTGTCATCATCGGCGGCGGCATCGCCGGTTGCTCCACCCTTTACCATTTAACCCGGGAAGGCTGGACCGATGTCGTTCTCGTGGAGCGCGATGAACTTACCTCGGGCTCGACTTGGCATGCCGCTGCCCAGGTCACCCAGTTTGGTGTAAACCAAACCATGATTGCCTTGAAACGCCACAGCATCGATCTTTACCGGAAACTCGCGGCCGATGCCGAAAATCCAATTTCCTACCACATTACCGGGGGTATGCGTCTTGCCCATACGCCGGAGCAGGTTGACACTTACCGGCATTTCACCGGCATGGCCGCTGGTATGGGCGTGGAGATGGAATTCATCGACGCGGCGCAAGTTGGCCGACGCCACCCCTTAATCCGCACCGATGGCCTGCTCGGTGCCTGGTGGGATCCTCTTGATGGTGATATCGACCCAGC
>CAZAWX010000417.1:0-2706 GCA_964488985.1 uncultured Ectothiorhodospiraceae bacterium | reverse complement strand
ATTCAAAACTGCCGAGCAACTTAAAATACACATGGAGACATTGCGCTGGAGTTAATCCGATCCCACGAACACTCTCAAGGATGAATCATGTTATTGCCCCAAGTACATCAACTGTGGATCTTTGTCGCCGCTGCCATTGGTCTGGCAATGCTGCCGGGTCCGGCGGTTTTTTATATTGTGGCCCGCAGCATGGCTCAAGGTCGTATTGCCGGGTTGGTCTCGGTGTTGGGAATTGGCACCGGTGGGTTGATCCACGTCGTTGCCGCTGCCTTTGGCGTGTCTGCCATCCTCATGGCTTCCAGTACGGCCTTTGCCACATTAAAATTTGCCGGCGCCGCCTACCTCATCTATCTCGGGCTACAGGCATTACGCACGACAAAGACTCAAGCAAAAGTGACGACCCCCACCCGTAAGCGCCTGACCAGGGTGTTCACGGATGGCGTTCTGGTCAATGTATTCAATCCCAAGACTGCATTGTTTTTTCTGGCCTTTTTACCGCAGTTTGTGACCCCGGGTCAGGGGGCCATCAGCATCCAGATGGTGTCCCTGGGTTTGCTGTTTGTCGGTATCGCCCTAATCAGTGACTCAATCTATGTGCTGGCCTCAGATGCGGTTACCCGCTGCCTGAAAGGTCATCGCAGCGGTGGTAATTTGCCCCGTTACGCGGCGGCAATGATCTATATCGCGCTGGGGATCAGTACCTTGTTTATTTCCAACTCGACGGAATCTCCAAGCTGAACTGCAAAAGCGGATCTGCCATCCATGACATTTCCATCCGCGTGTCTTGCCGGCGCTCTATCGTGCTGATTTATTCCGCTGGATGAATCAAATCAGATTGGCGAAGTTTTGGGAAAGTCAGGCGCGCGTTTTTCCCGCAAACTAGCCAGACCTTCCTGCACTTCATCGCCTCCCCAGCTTAGAAATTCCATCGCCAGGGATGCATCGAAAATTGGTCCTGCATTGCGCAACCAGTGATTCAATGCATATTTGCTGAAGCGGATTGCGGTTTGTGCTCCCCCCGCCAGGCGGTTGGCCACCGCCATCGTTTTCGCATCCAGTTCATCATCTTCAACACACAGGGATATCAGGCCGATCCGTTCAGCTTCTTCACCGCCCAGGGGTTCACAGGTCAACAGGTAGTACTTGGCCTTGGCCATGCTCACCAGTAAAGGCCAGACCAATGCTGCATGATCACCGGCAGCAACGCCCAGGCGGGTATGGCCATCGATAAAACGTGCGGAACGCCCGGCGATTGTGATATCTGCAACCAGTGCCGCAGCAAGGCCCGCGCCGACGGCTACGCCAGCAATCGCAGCGACGACAGGCTTGGAGCAATTGATAACGTTGAAGACGATGTCACGCGCCTCACGCCAAATCCGTAAACGGGCCTGGGGATCCGCATTTAATTCATCCAGGAGTTCAAAATCACCTCCAGCGCTGAAATTGCCGCCGGCACCGGTCAAAATGGCAACCCGTACCTGGGGATCCCGATCCACCAACGGCCAGATTTCAGCCAGTTCCCGGTGCATCGTCGCATTGGCTGCATTTAACCGATCGGCCCCGTTCAGGGTAATGCGTAATATCCCCTCGCCGGGGCTATCGAAATCAAGTTCGGAAAAATTCTGGTAACGGCTCAACATTGAAAACTCCTGTCCTGGCACGGTCTATACTGACACTTATGCGTCCACTTATAGCACAGCTACCTCGATTGTTATTGATCTTCGTCCTTGGCTTTGTTGCCGATCCTGTCGTTGCCGCCAACTCGAATGCCAGACCCACTCAGGCCCGATCCACTCAGGCCAGAACCACGGCGCTGAAACGACTGGGGTATTTTCTCAGCTCAGAAAACCGCGAAGTGCGCGCGGAGTTTGCCTTCATCGCCATGGACAAAATGATTGCTGCCTATGAGCGCGAACTTGAAAATCTGCATGCCGCTGCAAATCAAAGCGTAAAGGGCGCTCGAAAACGAATGCGCTGGGCGCAGGCCGTCAATCAGTACCTGGATTATCTGTATGCAATGGACGACGTTATCAAGCAGGCGCCGGATGTTGAGATCATCGCCGATCAGCCAGGGCCACTCCAACTGCTCAGTGGTGAGTTCCTGTTGCCCATCACCGCACCTCGAATCGCCAGGCCGGAGCCGCTGGAAAATGCCATTATCGATGCATTCTGCAGTGACTATCCCTGTGATCCACGGGCCCTGGATGACCCCCTTGAACCGGTAACGCCGCCGAAACCGCGTTCTGGTTGGAGCTTTCAGGCTGGCTATGGGTCCACTTATCAGACCGTTGACGGGTTGAAATTTATGTTCAGCAATGTACGGAAAAGAGCACTAAAGGAACAAATTTGCCTGCGCATAAGCCAACAGTTGCGGCGGCTGGTCGAGTCTTTAAAGATGGCCAGACAGCGGGGTCAGATGATCGACTGGCGTTACTTGAAAATAGGCTCTGGCAATAACGCCGGGGAACAATACGTGTTGCTATCGGCAAAGACTGCGGCGCTGCGTCTGATCGCCCCTGATCTGGCATTGGTTCCGGGGATTGTGGACGTTGCCAAGCCCTGGCTCAAGGCGCAGCTTGAACAAAAACCGATTGCTCAGTTTTTCCCCGGAGCCGATTTGTTGCTGGCGAAGTTGATGATCATGCGTTAGGTCTTAAGCGCAATCCAGTGGAATCGATGGATATTGGTTCCAGAAGACGCCGTGAA
>CAZAWX010000416.1:0-2709 GCA_964488985.1 uncultured Ectothiorhodospiraceae bacterium | reverse complement strand
GTTTTCCCAACTCCGGCATAGACGATTTTCTGGGGGTCTGCACCAGCCTTCAATGCGCGAAACAATTCGCCACCTGAGACAATGTCAAACCCTGATCCTTCAGCAAGTAAAGTCTTTATTACCGCAGCATTCGAGTTTGCCTTAACCGAATAACATATAAGCGGATCAACTTCAGCCATAGCATCAGCTATATTTCTAAACTGGGTCCTGATATGGTTCTTGCTATAAACATAGAGCGGTGTGCCGTACTTCTCAGCAAGAGAGGTTACCGATATATCTTCCGCATACAATGCGCCGTCTTTGTATTTAAATGTATTATTCATAAGTAGTTATCGGTAGCACAAAGCATACTCAAAGTCAAGTAAGGCAGTACCGGAAAATGATCCTGAGAATTGTAATTCGAGCCAATTGCGCTGTTCGCAAGAGGTTGCGCTTCTTCTTGTTATGACATCACCAAAGAAGTGTTTACCTAGGGCTGCGCTGTTCTTAATTTTATGGTTTTTTGAAAGCGCCGACGGTGGGTAGAGTGGCGTTTGGGAGTTTTTGGGATGCTTGACCGGGCTCAGATTCTCTATCGTGGAACGATTTTCAGCTGTGGCGTCAAATGCAGACAGAGTCCACCTGCGGGATGAACTACTATGGGCTTTCATTCTCGGACGATCAGTTGTCCAAAGGATTCTTTCGGCCTTTGATCCAGCTGATAGCCGTGTCGATTCCGTTGATTGCGCAGAACCGATGTAGCTCGGGCAGTGTCTGTTCGCGCACATTGTCCGGTTTGTGAGCACCCTCTTCGCACAGGAAGATGGCCACCTGTTTGAAAGCGGTAAAAACACGGGCCGCATTGTGATTGCGTGTGGGATTCCGGTCTTCGTCATATGAACGGTCGCGCCGGTAATGACTCTTGTTCTCTATGCTCCAGTGCCCTCGATAGGTCTTCAGTAGCATTGCAGCATTTTCTTTACGGTCTGGCAATGCCCGGTGCGAACTGACCGCGTAATTCAGTTCACACGAGGCTTTGACCCCCGGGCTCTTCGGTATGACCGTCCTTTCCACAACAAAGATTTGTTCGGCCGCGCAGAAGCCAAGTTCTTCTGGACTTGTCGGGCGAGTCCAAATGCGGCGCACATCGATGCGGTCTCCTCTGGGAACAGTTTCTTCAAAAAACGCGGGCATCCGAAGAACCGGACGCAAAAAACGTATGGCTTTTTCGAAACAGGATGGCTGATTATCCTTCAGCCGCAGGTTGTAGGCCCCCCTTTTTTCTGCACGATTATTCGTGCTGTTTCCTGTTGCGCATTCAATGCGTCACCTGTAACCGTTATTCCATCCAAGTCTGGAAAACGACGAAGTATCCTTTGTACTGCAGGGATCTCGTTGCTCTTACTCGCGACTGCTTCCTGCGCCAACATCCGGACGTTATGGTGGGCCACAGCACTGACCAAGTGCAAAGCTCCCTTCTTCTCGCCGTGTTCGTTGCGCTTGGCGGTTCCCTTCAATGTCTTGCCGTCTACGGCTATGCAAATTAACTCATTCGGATCGAGGCCATCCATCCACATTGCCAGAACATTCTCAATCTGCTCGGCATCTGCTTTATAGGCGAAGTTACGGATACATGTTTCCGACGGCGCCGTATACTCTCTCGTCCGTGGGTTGCGCCAACAACGTAAACGGCGTCGCTGTTTGGGCGTCAGCTTCTTCGCAAAAGAAGCAACGGCTCGACTTCCTTCATAGCCGCAAACGGCCGCAAGTGTAAAAATCGCCAACAGAGTCTGAGTACGATAGCGCCGCCCCTTGCGTGTGCGCAGATCCCGGACGCCTTGAAACATGTCGAAAAGAGAACCGATGGCCTTCTCGCTGAATGGACAGGTGCGCCATTCTGTTTCATACGCCCGCAAGCGCTCCGGCAATCGCTTGCTTTTTAGACTGCGGAATCCGCGCCGATCAATCCATTTTACCCACAACTCTTTCGGTCGGTTGTGTTTCTCGTAAAAGTCCTTACGACTTCGCTTAAACCCTCTGGTTTCGCCCAGCCGCGTCCAGCCGGAAGCGGCATAGCAACTCCCGTAGAAACGTTCAGGATCCACGAATGTCTCCACGGCTACAATCGGATTACCGAACGCATGTAGCCAGTCGTCACTGAGTCGCTGTAGAACTATCGAGAGGACACGTGAGGCCAGATTGGGAAACGCGCCACGGTCATGAAGGAGCGCAAAACGGCTGTTCTGAGCAACCATGGATAGCCGACGCCCACGTTGAACATCGTTCCACCCAATCCATTCGTCTCGGTCGCGAAGATGATAGGCAGCCTGCCCAAAACTCAAAACGCCTACCCATGCCCCATCCAGCTCTGCCACATACCGCAACGTTGGTCCTACCAGATGACTGTCGAGGTAATGATGATCATCGATTGCTTTGTTCCACTTTTTACGCTCCTCAGACCCAATGAGCCTGACCTTCACCCGTGCCAAAACTGCGGCATCAGCGAACCCTCGCCATGTTTCTTTTGTTTTCATGGTGGAAATCAAAACATAACACGAGCTCAGTGTCCAGCAAAATATATAACTATATTATACGAGAATTATTTACGCATATGAAAGGCTCTACCCTAGGGTCCCCCCTAGGGCTGCGCTGTTCTTGATTTTATGGTTTTTGGGAAGCGCCGACGGTGGGTAGAGTGGCGTTTGGGAGTTTTTGGGATGCTTGACCGGG
>CAZAWX010000415.1:0-2716 GCA_964488985.1 uncultured Ectothiorhodospiraceae bacterium | reverse complement strand
GCAGCGAATGTCGGCAATGCCATTTACATCGTCGATGCCGAATCCGGGCAGCGCCTGTTCTACATCAGTAACGTCGGCGCAAAAGATAGCGTTGGCGCGACTGTGCATGGCGGCATCGCCACCGATGGACTCGTTGTGCGCGACATGATCTACCCCATTCCTTCTGACGTGTCGGCCTTTGATTCTGATGGCGACGGCGCGGCGGATCGGATTTATGTCGGTGACACGGGCGGACAAATGTGGCGAATCGATCTGGAACCCAATCGCGACTCCGGGGTCAGTGGCTTTAAAGCCCGGGCAGGAATTCTTGCTAAAGTTTCAAACGCCAATGCGCCGGCGGACCAACGCAAATTCTTCTATCCGCCGACAGTCATTCAGGTGCGCGGCACCGGTTCACTGGCAACTCAGGACTATGATCTCGTCACTGCCGTAACCGGTGACCGCTCATCGCCCTTGAGCACGCTGGTCCATGATCGTATTTACGCACTCAGGGATTACAATATCGACAAACTGGGGGCGCTCGATACCAATAACGACGGACTGGCAGATAGCTATGTACCGATTCCCCAGGCCTATGATGGCAATCCAACCGGCACGCCAGCCGTGGCGGCAACGGCCACCAGCAGTATGCTGGATTTCACTACGACCAATTTCAATACCCTTGAAAATGACACAAGCGTCGCAGTTGCAGCCCAAATACAGGCCGATTTCACGGCTTCATCAGGCTATTACATTCGCCTGCAGTCCGGTGGCAGTCCAGAGGGCGAAAAAGGCTTGTCAGCACCGACCACATTGGCAGGAAAGTTGTTTTTCTCGACCTTTCTGCCAACTGGTGTTGAATCTGAGGAATCCTGCACACTGACAGAAGGCGTTGGTGCCTTGTACGGTCTCGATGCAATCACGGGCTCTGCGATCTACAACTGGGATCAATCAAACAATACCGGTCATCTCGGTCACAAAGATCGAACGTTTATATTGGGCTCCGGCATCCCGTCGAACCCTGTGCCGATTTTCTTCCCGGAAAAAGTTATGCTGCTGGTGGGTATAGGGGGCGGTGCAAAAGCGGTTGATCCTGAAATCAGCATCCCCCGCGGGCGCAGTTACTGGTTCCAGCAGAACTGAGGAACTGCAGTACGATGCGTGGGCAACGGCATTGCGAGAACAAGCCGTTGCCCACAGTTCGAACCCGGCAAATGACGATGTTTGTGCAACGCTCTACAGCAGTGCAATCTTAGGTCATAATATGCCTCTACATAGCAGCACTTTACTCATTAACCAGGACATCAACATGGCTCAGCAAAATACGACCCAGCAGGGTTTTAGCCTTACAGAACTCATGATTGTGGTCGCCATTATTGGAGTACTGGCGGCAATTGGACTTCCCGCCTACCAAAACTATGCCCGTCAGGCAAAACGTGCGGATGCCCACAATGCGCTGACCACCATGTCGAACCTTCAAGAGCGTTATTTCACCGAAAATAATCGCTACACGGCAAACCCGACCGATCTGGGCTACGCCAGCAACACCCCCGATTCAAACGAGGGCTATTGGCAGCTTTCGATCACTGCTGCGGCCGCTGCGACTGGCTATACGATCAGTGCAGCACCGGCAAATGGCCATAGTGATGCGGACTGCACTGCGATCACGCTTAATGCCCTCGGCGCTAAGGCGCCTACAACCTGCTGGTAGCCCTCAACAGCGATTTTGGTAGCGAAAATACCACATCTTCAGACTTGCCCCGGGCCTCGCCTATGCGCCGCCCTCCCCAGCTTTCGATCTGCCGTACAACATCTTCAACCAGTACTGCCGGGGCAGAAGCGCCTGCGGTGACACCCACCTTGCCCGCACTTGTGAACCATTGCTGTCGTAATTCCGTGGCATTATCGACCAGGTAAGCAGGCGTGCCGAGTTTGCTTGCCACTTCTCGCAAGCGGTTGGAATTTGAACTGTTCGGTGAACCGACAACAATAAACACATCGCATTGTGCCGCAAGTTCACGAACGGCATCCTGCCGGTTTTGCGTGGCATAGCAGATATCATTTTTTTTCGGTCCACGTATCTCCGGGAAACGGCGACGCAACGCCTCTATGACCTGCGCTGTATCATCCATCGACAAGGTGGTCTGCGTCACAAAAGCCAGTTGCTGTGGGTTTTTAACTTCCAACCTGGCAACATCTGCCGGACTTTCCACTAAATACATGCGGCCGCCATTTTTTGCCTTGGCTTCGTATTGACCCAATGTCCCTTCCACTTCCGGATGTCCGGCATGGCCGATAAGAATGCATTCATGGCCTTTTTGCTGATAACGGGTAACTTCAATATGGACTTTCGTCACCAGCGGACAGGTTGCATCGAAAACCGTAAGATTACGCCTCTGCGCTTCACTGCGAACCTTTCGGGAAACGCCGTGGGCACTGAATATCACTGTGGCACCGTCTGGCACCTCATCGAGTTCGTCTACAAACACAGCGCCTTTTGAGGCCAGATTCTCAACCACATAACGGTTATGCACAACCTCATGACGCACGTAGATCGGCGGCTCGAAAGAACTCAGGGCTTGTTCGACAATCTCTATCGCGCGATCGACGCCGGCACAAAACCCACGGGGATTAGCCAGAATTATGTCCATGGATAACTGCCTCCAAATGATGCGAAAAAGATCCTAAATAGGTGCGCATAAATCCAGATCACTGTAGCCAGTAAGAGGGGAGAAGT
>CAZAWX010000414.1:0-2750 GCA_964488985.1 uncultured Ectothiorhodospiraceae bacterium | reverse complement strand
CTTATGAGCGCCCATCCTCAAGCAACACCACGTCAACTTGATCTGCCCGGATTCGACCAGGCCCATGAACTTTGGCAACAAAGCTATCAACAACAATTGGGTGAAGCCCGCAAGGTCTGCAATCGCTCCGGCCTGGAAGTAAAGCCCCTGTACACACAGCAGGACTGGAATGCGGATGCTTACATGCGTGAACTTGGCTTTCCCGGCCAGTTGCCCATGACCCGGGGGATCTACCCGACCATGCACCGGGGAAGATTATGGACCCAACGGCAGTTGATTGGCCTTGGGGTACCGGATGAATATAACCAGCGCCTGCGTACCATTCTCAATGCCGGCGCCACCGCAGTGAGTTTAATCCCGTGTAATTCGGTGTACCGCGGTTTTGATATCGACGAGGTTGATCCGGTTCTACTGGGTACCTGTGGCGTTACCCTGAATACCATCGACGATATGAACCGTTGCCTGGAAGGCATCGATATGGGCGCCATCTCCATCAGCCAGAACGATCCTTCGCCGTTTACCCTGCTGGCGCTGATGCTCGGGGTTGCGCAACGCCGGGGCGTGCCCTTCGAGGCGATTCGTGGTACCTCTAACCAGAGCGACTATATCTCCCATTTTGTTGCCAACCACATGTTCTTCCGCCTGGCGTTGCCGGGTGCCAGACGGGTTTTGCTCGATCACATTGCCTATTGCAATGAGCGGGTGCCAAACTGGAACCCGGTGTCGGTGGTCGGCCAGCACATGCAGCAAAGTGGCGCGACTCCGGCCCAGGCCATGGCTTTTACACTCTGTACGGCTATTCAGTATGCCGAAGATTGTATTGGTCGTGGCATGGTGGCGGATGACTTTCTGCCGCGTTTTACCTTTTTCTTCGATATCTCCATCAGTTTTTTCGAGGAAATTGCCAAGTTCCGCGCCGGGCGGCGCATCTGGCAGCGCATTGTCCGGGAGCGATTCGGTGCCAAAAACCTGCGGTCCTTGCGCTTCAAATTCCATGCCCAGACCTCCGGGGTCGATCTGACCCGTCAGCAACCGTTGAATAACATTGCCCGCACTACCGTTCAGGCTCTGGCTGGAATATTCGGCGGCCTGCAATCTTTGCACACTGATGCTTATGATGAAGTCCTCAGTACCCCGACTGAGGAAGCGGCAAAAATAGCCATTGCCACGCAGAACATACTGCGCGAGGAAGCCCACACAACAGACGTCATCGACCCATTGGGCGGATCGTTCTACCTGGAACGGCTCACCAACGAGATGGAAGAATTGGTTTTGAGTGTCATTGCCGATATCGATGAGCACGGCGGCATGTACCGTGCAGTTGAAAGCGGTTATGTCCAGACCATCATCGGTGAGCGTGCGCAATTGATTCAGGATCGCATCGACAGTGGCGAGGAAAAAATTGTTGGCGTCAACTGCTATAAGGAAAGCGAGGAAAACGAGGAACACTTCCAGCACCAGAGCCTGCCGCGCCCCGATCCGAAGGTGATCGACGCGCAACTGGCCGTATTCAAAAAATTCAAAGCACAACGCGATCAGGGTGCGGCTCAAAAGGCACTCGATCAACTGGCACATGCCGCAAACAGCGAGAACGAGAATATATTTGCCCGGGTAGTCGATGCGGCCGTGGCCAATGTTAGCCATGGCGAAATCTGTAGCTGTCTGCGCCGGGAACTGGGGTTTGGTCAGCCTCTGGTTTTACCATGAACAGGGCGCAGGCCGTCACTTCGAATTCGTACCCGGCTTTGGCGGCACGTCTGCTGGCAGGTGAGGCCCTGGCTTTGTCTCGGGCCATCACCCGTGTTGAAAATGCCCAAATCGGTTCCCTGGACCTTCTCAGAGCCATTCGTGGCCACACTGGCAGGGCCTGGGTCATTGGTATCACCGGTGCACCCGGCGTCGGTAAATCCACTCTGGTCAATGCCTTGATCCGTGTCTTTCGCCAGCGCGATCAGACTGTGACGGTGCTGGCTGTTGATCCTTCCAGTCCCTATTCAGGTGGCGCAATACTCGGCGATCGGATCCGTATGGCCGATAGTGCGGCCGATCCCGGTGTATTTGTCCGTTCCCTGTCTTCCCGGGGACATTTAGGTGGATTGAGTACTGTGACCGGCCAGGTCATTGATTTGGTGGATGCCTCGGGGCGGGATGTCATCCTGGTCGAAACCGTGGGCGCAGGCCAATCCGATGTGGAAATTGCCGAACTGGCTGGCAACACCATTGTCGTCAGTGCCCCGGGGCTGGGGGACGATGTCCAGGCCATTAAATCGGGTATTCTGGAAATTGCCTCTATCCTGGTGGTCAACAAAGCCGATCACCCCCTGGCCAGTCAGACCCGGGGTAGTCTTGAACGCATGCTGCGTCTGCGCCAATGTCAGGATCGTGTGCCATTGTTGATGACCACCGCCAGAGACAACCTGGGCATCGAAGAACTAGTCGATGCCATCAGCGAACAGCAGCACATGCTGACCTTTGATCAACGCACTCAAAACACCCAAAGGCGCCGCCGCCGGATGGTACTGAATCAAGCGCTGCGCTTGACCGGGGAGCGGATTAACGGTGTGTCTGATGCGCAAATTGAAGATTTGGCTCTTCTTATGGAAGAGGGCGCGCTGTGTTTTGAGCACTTACAGTTTCCGTAGATTCAATTGAGCAACACGATCCCTGTCACCAACCATCCATCGCCATGACGTTTGCGAATTTCCAAATCACCCCTGTCTCCGGCGCGCTTGGTGCCGAAGTGGCCGGTG
>CAZAWX010000413.1:0-2754 GCA_964488985.1 uncultured Ectothiorhodospiraceae bacterium | reverse complement strand
ACATTTTCATGTTGCGACCACCAACAGCCGTGCCCTCTCCAGAGCCGATGAAAAAAGCGCAGGGAAGTGCCAGAGCTTTCTCCCTTGTCCCGTTTTTGGGGTCCACCTCTAATCCACCTGGGCCCGATAACGTTCGTTGATTGGCATGGTCATTCCTTATGGGTGATTCGTGTCAGCCACGACCAGGTTGTATTTTTTATCGAGGCGGCCGCCGGGGTGGATCGTTCGCTTCCCGGAGCCAAAGTCAACCTGCGATAGATCCAGGTCATCGAGCCATGGATGGTTCATACGTTCGGCAGCAAGCATGAACAGGCGCTTGGCCCTCACAGAGCGGCAGGTTTCCAGTAACCGCTGTAGTACATGAGGACGCAGGGATGTCAAGGATTCCATGATTTGCAATGCTTCCTCGAAGGATTGCTGCTTCGGGACGAAGGCCATCATCTCGAACGCCGCGCGCTCAAGGGTTGCGACGGCGAGTTCAACATCCTCGACCTTGACCATCGAGACACTGTCTTTGTCATTCGTGAATATGCCGCTGCTCACCAATCTCACGGATTGTGACCATGGGTACTTGTTGAACCAGGCGGGCAGTTTCGTTTTTGCCCTGGCAAACAATCTGACCTCGCGGCCACCCAATGCCAGGTAATCCGCGTAGCCACGAAGCTCGAAGGCCGTGGTGGCACCCGGGTGTATGTCCAGTCCCAGTTGAGTCTGGAGCGCGTGAACGGCCCCGGGCCAGTCAACGGACGATCCTGCCCGGACATAGGCGCCATGGCCGAGCCGCTTCAGCCAGCCGGATCGAACGTATTTATCGGCCAGCCGGTAGTCGACGCCTTTGCTGGTGAGCCAGCGCTGGGTGCCGACAACGTGTGGCGGCCAATCCTGGAGTAGACGGTTTATTTTCGATCCCATATCACTACCATAAGGCGATAATAAAGCGACGTTATGAACAAAGTTGCTGAAAGAATAGCATAAGGTTTATAAAATATCGAAATTATCCCGTATAAGGCGATGTATGGATGTTATTGTGAACCGTATTCCGGGGTCGCAGGTGACGTGCATGATTGATAATGAATTATATAACTACCAATTTTCAGCGAAATGATCGCTATAAGTTCCAATAAATGCTTTACTAATTCAGTGGTGGGCACTATAGTGATCAAATCCACATGAATTGGTAATTGTTATGTCCAGTAATGCCAGGAAAAAGCGAAGTGCCCCGATTTTCCCTAAAAACCGCCAAATGTTGGCTCTGTTGGGTGAGAACATCAAACTCGCTGGCAAGCGCCGGGGATACACCCAGTCACTGATTGCTGAGCGTACCGGCCTGAGTCGCCTGACGGTTCGCAAGATTGAGCAGGGCGACCCAACCGTATCCATTGGCCACTACGTGGCGGTGCTTAGTGTACTTGGCATGGTCGAAGACTTAGGAAGGGTGGCCAGTGATGATGAACTGGGACGAAAACTGCAGGACATCAAATTGCTAGGCCATGGCGCCAACAAGTCAGACTGAGCCACGCACCATGAGCAGAGAAATTTATGTATTTGCCGATTGGGAGGTGTTCGATCGTCCGATGCTGATCGGCAGTTTGCGCGCTGACGTCATCAAAGGTAAAGAGCATTTCAGCTTCGCCTATGATGACGGGTGGCTGCAATCAGAATTTGCCCAGCAAATTGATCCAGAATTGCGTCTCTATAGCGGGCCTCAGCACGGCCGGGAACAACAGAACTTTCGCGTTTTTCTGGACTCATGCCCGGATCGCTGGGGGCGTTTGCTGATGAAGCGACGTGAGGCGGTTATCGCTCGCCAGCAGGGACGCAAGCCCCATGTTTTGCATGAGTCCGATTATCTGCTTGGCGTGCACGACATGTATCGCATGGGTGCATTGCGATTCAAGCTCGATCTTGATGGGGACTTTCTTGATAACAATGAACAATTGGCCGCGCCACCCATTACATCGTTGCGGGAACTCGAACATGCAGCATTTCAGGTGGAGGCGGCAGGGGATCTGGATGATCCGGATTATTTGAAGTGGTTAAACATGCTTATCTCTCCAGGTTCCTCGCTCGGCGGTGCCCGGCCAAAGTCCTGTGTGGTCGATGAGGAGAATAATCTATGGATTGCCAAGTTCCCGAGCCGGCATGACGAGCACGATATCGGTGCATGGGAATATGTCACTTATCGACTGGCTGTCGATGCCGGGATCAATATGCCAGTGTGCCAAATGGTGCAATTTAACAGCCCGTATCATACTTTTTTGACCCGGCGTTTTGATCGCACCGCACAAAGCCGTTTGCATTTTACCTCCGCCATGATGCAGCTTGGCTACGATGATGGGCAATACGATGCCAGTTATCTGGAACTGGCCCAGTTTTTGACCGACCATGGCGCCAACACCCGGGCAGACCTGGCTGAGTTATGGCGTCGAATCGTTTTCCATATCGCAGTTTCCAACACGGATGATCACCTGAGAAATCACGGGTTCATCTATCACAATGGCGGGTGGTTGCTATCACCGGCCTACGACATTAACCCGGTAACGCCGGCCAATGGATTACATCTGAATATCAGTGATAGTGACAACAGCTTGAACTTTGATTTGGCCATGGAGGTCATCGACTTTTTCCGGCTCAGCGAAACACGTGCCAAAAAAATAAAAACGGAGGTGCTCGCCAGTGTGGTCAACTGGGAAGCCGTTGCGAAGAAAGCAGGATTAGGCAGGGCAGAGCGGCAGGCGATGGCGGCAGCTTTTA
>CAZAWX010000412.1:0-2758 GCA_964488985.1 uncultured Ectothiorhodospiraceae bacterium | reverse complement strand
CCTCCTCTACCAGGTAATTTCCGGTGCGATAATCGGTATGACACAAAACCGCTGGTACCGCATCGGGTTGCCGGTCCTGTAGCCAGTTCAAGGCCCACTCCAGCACCGGCTGTGGCCGTTTGAGTTCATCCAGATAATTTCGGTAGTCCGTGATTCGCGCCAGCGCCGCACTCGTGTGTGGGACAGGCAGAAAATTCAGGCCAGATAATGGGGGTGTCAAACGATGTATCCGCGCCAGTTCCCGGCCCAGACGCTCTGCCAATGCATCACCTTTAAGCGCATCGTGCAGGGCCGGGTCCCGCACTACCCGGTGCCCTGCGGCAACCCCCGGCAAGCGTCGCATCAGGTAGAAACGGCGGCCGATGAGATCTCCCTCCGCACAAGCCAAGAGCGGCTCGGGGACCAGCACACCTGCGGCAAACACCGTCTTGAGTACGGCAAATTCCTGCATCCGAGTCATACTCGCAGAAACAACTGAGGCTGAATCTGTACGCAACACCAGCGCATGACGACCTGCCATGGGGCCAGCGGTAATCGTCACGTTCAGCCCCCAGTTTTCCTGGATGGCACCTCCTGCAAGCTTGTCCACAGCATCGATCAGCACAGAATCTGCCTGCCAGGACTGGCACAAATACTGTTCAAGAGCCTTGATGCGGTGTGCACTCAGACGTTGTTCATCATGCAACTGCGCCGCCATCGTCAGTACGCGTACCACAGCACCGCGAGAAAGTGGCAACTTGAACCCGCAACGACAAACAAATGCCAGATAAAATGTGCATATTTGCAGCGGTCATCGAGGATAAAAAACACCACCCCAACAGAGTAGGCGATGCCGCCGGCCAGCAACCACAATAACCCGGGCGTCGGTACCGCGGCCAGCATGGGGTTGACCGCGATCAGAATCAGCCAGCCCATGAGCAGATACACGACGGTCGAAATTCCCTCATGGCGAGTACCAAAAACTGCCTTGAAGGCGATGCCGAAAATCGCCAGCCCCCAGATCACACCAAACAAACTCCAACCCCAGGAACCGCGCAGCACGCCTAAAGTGAAAGGGGTATAGGTCCCGGCGATGAGTAAATAAATAGCACAATGATCAAGCACCATGAAGACCCGCTTGGCCTTACCATTGGCGAGGCCATGATAAATCGTCGATGTCAGATACAGCAGCAGCATTGAGGCACCAAAGACACTGGCACCAACAATTCCCGCGGCGCCACCGTCACGAACGGCATTGAGTACCAGAACAGGGATCGCAACAATGGCGCCGAGAGCAGCAAGTCCATGACTCAGGGCATTCGCCAATTCTTCACTTCGCGTCTGGGTATAGGCCGGCACGGTTATTTCGCGTCTCATGCCGACACTGCCTGTGGGCGCGGCAAACCGAATTGCTCAGGTTGCAGGTAATCACTCAGAATGGTCCGGGCACCCACCGATTTAAGTTTGGCAGCCACCTCGCCACTGCCGATACCAATAAAATCCAGCCCCAGATTGCGTGCTGTTATTGCATCCCAGCGGCCATCACCCAAAGCACATATTTTCCTGAACGAATCATGCCTGTAATAGCGCCGGGCGGCGGCAATAGCATTGAGAACGATTTCTTCACGGGTTTCATACTCACTGGCGGTCAGCAACAGTTCGGCAGGGACATGTAAACCAATCTGCTTGATCTTTTGGACAGCAGTGGGGCGCAATGAACCCGTGGCAAAAACGAACCCGCAGTCCTGGGAGGCCTCGATTCGGGAGATAAAATCAAGCGCGCCAGATATTTCAACGACAGGTTGTGTCAGTGTGATCTGTTGAAACCTGTGGTTCACCCGGCGCATGAAGTCATGACGCTCCCCCGGGTCCGGATCACGGCCGAAGTTATTTCTAAAAATCTCCGCAAAAACCCACGAATCCGTATGATGCAGATATCCTTCCCAATGGGTATCGATGTCGGATATGCCCACGTCAGCCAACGCCTGCACGAAACTTTGCAAATGCTGGGCAACAGAGTCTGTCAAGGTGCCATCGATATCAAAGACATACAGAATCATGGTTTGGCAGTCCATGGGGAAGTGGCGCTGGGAAAAGGTGCATCCGGTGTCAGCCACCGTATTTTAAAGCTGGGCCAGACCATTGCTCGTCAGTATGTGCACCAGCGTTTCACGGCTACGCTGGCGGTGTTGGCGGTGAGTATCGCGTGCGACATCGGCATAGGCCTGATCGGCGAAAAAAGTGCGGTTCGGTTTGCTACTCACAGGTTTCATCACGCATGGTCGTTTGCTGACTGCTATCAAGCTGCGAATTCTAGCGGAAATAGCCTCATCAGGTTGGACCAAATATTACGATGCCTTCGCCGCGCACGTAGGATTGCTGCTTATGCTTTGAAACTGCTCGATGAGGAACACGGCCTTGACGACCACAAGGGCTGCGTCTCGCGCTGGGATCATCAAGCGACCACAGCAGTTTTTACCCTCTACAACAACCGCACTATGGATGTGCCCCCTCAACAACCCCGGAGCCAAGCAAGCTGTGTTTGTCTTGCCATGACGGCGCGGTCGCGCTTGGACAGCTTCGGCGGAACATTGGGATTGGCGGTAATGATTGGTGCAGCGAATCTGTCAATCGATCTCTGTGATGACCATCGCGTCAGCGTAGAATGGATTCACCAGACTGTGGACACATCACCTTTTTGCGCCAACTGTCACTTCGGCCCACCGCCAGCTTGTCTTCTTCGTTTTCACCATCTGGGCATCTTAAAATGTCAACAAGG
>CAZAWX010000411.1:0-2759 GCA_964488985.1 uncultured Ectothiorhodospiraceae bacterium | reverse complement strand
CCAGCATCTTCAAGTTCGCGTTCAAAAGCATCGTAGACCTGCACAAAGACGATGCTGTGATGATGCAGCAATCTCATTAACCTGGACTCGCAGTCCGCATCCAGCCCACGGCCGTCACTGACCACCAGAATTAAACTGCCGGACTGGCTTAGATGCGCCACACGTTGCAGGGCCTGCAACAATGAACCGGGCTGCGAAGAAGGTGGTTGCTGCCAGGATGGATGCGCAATGACTTCGCCCAACATGCGCATCACTGCACGTTTGCCCCGGGCAGGACGCAACGGTGGCAACTGATTGCTTTGTGTGCCATCGAAAATCATGCAACCGATTCGATCGCCCTGATGTAAAATACTCCAGCCAAGCAAACTGGCACATTCGGTCGCCACCACCGCTTTCAATGCACCCCGGGTGGCGAAGAACATGGCTGGACGTAAATCCAGCATTAACATGACGGGGCGTTCACGTTCTTCACAATACAGTTTGGTATGTGGTTTTCCGGTGCGCGCCGTCACCCGCCAATCGATATTCCGGACATCATCACCCGCTTGATACAATCGCACCTCATCAAATTCAATGCCCCGACCCTGAAACTTTGACAGATGTGCCCCGGCCAGTTGCGCACGTGGATACCCTTCACGCAATTTCAGCACCGCCGCAGGACGTTGCAAATGAATCAGGTATCCCAGATCAGGTTTTAATGGGTTTGGACGTAGCAGGTTCATCTTTCAGCACAGGTCATCATGCACATATTGACATTTAAGGTACTGCGCTCAAGGCACCGCGACACAGCTCAAAAGCTCGCTCACCACCTGATCGGTGGTGACACCGTTGGCTTCAGCCTCAAAGCTCAACAAAATACGATGGCGCAAAACATCAGGCGCAATAGCCTGAATGTCTTCCGGACTGACATAGTCTTTACCTGCCAACCATGCATGGGCTCGGGCACACCGATCCAGGGCAATGGTCGCACGAGGGCTGGCCGGGTACTGAATCCAGTTACACAAGTCGGGACTGTAGGCGGCAGGGCGACGTGTCGCCAGCACCAACTGCACAATATAGTCATCCAATGCCGCCGACATATGCAGTTCCATTACGCTGCGCCGGGCCGTAAAAATATCTTCCTGCGTCAGACACTCAGAGGGTGGCGCCACGCCTGTTGCAAATTCATTGCGGGCTAAATGTAAAATTTCTTTCTCGCTGGCAGCATCGGGATAATCAACACGCACATGCATTAAAAACCGATCCAACTGCGCCTCTGGTAATGGGTAGGTGCCTTCTTGCTCGATAGGGTTTTGTGTCGCCATTACCAAAAATAATGGTGGCAGTGGGTGCGTTGTTTTACCCACCGTAATTTGTCGTTCCGCCATGGCTTCCAACAACGCCGACTGCACTTTGGCCGGAGCCCGGTTGATTTCATCGGCCAATAACAGATTATGGAACAAAGGCCCTGGCTGAAAATGAAAGGAGCTGTCCTGGGGCCGATAAACATCAGTGCCGGTCAGGTCGGAAGGCAACAGATCCGGGGTGAACTGAACCCGGTGAAAATTTCCCTCGATACCTTCGCTAAGCACTTTGATGGCCCGGGTTTTGGCCAACCCCGGCGCCCCCTCCACCAGTAAATGGCCATCGGCCAGGAGGGCAATAAGCATGCGGTCCACCAGGTTTTCCTGGCCCAGAATCCGTCGTTGCACACGTTCTTTCAAGGCCTGAATCAGGTTCGTCATAGCGGCTCCATGCTCACAGTTTAAATAACGACACATTTACCCATCGGGATCGCGCTAACGGCCGCGCTGTATCGCAACTAAAATGGGGATTAAATGCAATAATTAAACCTTAAAATCTGTTCATTCTTTATGGCGGACGATCTTTGCAGCTGGTTATTCAAGACTGCATCTACACTGTCAACAAGCCGTTACCAGGGTTACTCCAACACATCACTGATCAAGAGAGTGCCGATTAACGACGTTATCCGCTACAATAGCTTAGCGCAGCATCGCACACATTCACCAAGGCTTGCCAAAAGGTAATCCTGTGGGCATTGTGGCAGCTTGTCTTGTAATGAACCGAATCATGCCAAAACCCCTGCAACACCATTTCCCGGACGCCTGTGTTCGATATGGTCTGTTTGTGCCCGCGTTGTTGTTCCCCTGGTCTTTGGCCCTGGCTCACGGCGATGAGCATGAGACTGAGAACCTATGGGCGAACTGGCCCATCAGCGCTGACGTTACCCTGAGTTGCCTGCTCGTCAGCGCCGTCTATATCGCCGGAGTCCGGCAACGCCGCAGTCGTCAAACTCCTGCAACCACTGTCTGGCGCCATACAGCGTTCGCACTTGGACTGGCGGCGATTTTTATCGCCCTGCAATCGCCGGTGGATCCCATCGCCGAGCGGGCTTTCTGGATGCATCAGATCCAGCATTTGCTGCTGCGTATGCTGGGCCCGTTTCTCATCATGCTGTCAATCCCCCAGGTCATCATGACTGCCGGTCTGCCGGATGCCGTACGCCGCCGGATTCTGGTGCCCGTGGTCGGAAATTCTATCGTCCGTCACTGCTTTGGCTTCTTGGCCCATCCATTTGTCGCCACTGTATTATTCATTTTCACCCTGGCCTTCTGGCAGCTACCGTATTATCACAACCTCGCCCTGCGGGATGTGCCGCTACATTACTTCATGCATGTCAGCATGCTGCTCAGCGGTCTGTTTTTCTGGTGGCGTATTTTTGATTTTCGGCCTCGGCCCCTGGCGGCGCCCTATGTGGC
>CAZAWX010000410.1:0-2789 GCA_964488985.1 uncultured Ectothiorhodospiraceae bacterium | reverse complement strand
CGTGATTCACCAGCGCGGTATCCATCTCGAAACCCAGGGCCGTGGCAGCTATGAAATTACCGGTCAGGTACAGACCATCGTCGGCTCTTTTGGTGTTGAGCAGGGCTTGTGTCATGTGTTTATCCATCACACCAGTGCGTCGTTGATGTTGTGCGAAAATGCTGATCCGGATGTACTCAGGGATTTGGAGTCTTTCATGGCGCGTCTTGTCCCCGACGGTGATCCCACGTTCATTCACCGGACGGAAGGAGTGGACGACATGCCAGCACATATCCGCAGTGTTCTGACGCATAGTTCATTGACGATTCCGATTCTGTCTGGGCAATGCGATCTGGGTTCCTGGCAGGGGATTTATGTCTGGGAGCACCGCCATCGCCCCCACCGCCGTCGTTTGAGCATAAGCGTACAGGGTTAGACTGACAATGGCACAGCGGACGATTCTTATCACCGGTTGTTCCAGTGGTATAGGTTACAGCACGGCCCAAGGCTTGCTCGCCCGGGGCTATCGGGTGTTTGCCAGCGCCCGCAAGCAGGTGGATGTAGAACGCCTCCGGGAACAGGGCCTGGAAAGTCTGCTGCTTGATGTCCGAGATTCTAAATCAATCGCATCGGCGACCGCGGAACTGTTTGAAAAAACAGGTGGTGTTTTATATGCGCTGTTTAATAACGCAGGCTATGGGCAACCTGGTGCAGTGGAGGATTTGAGCCGTGCAGTATTACAGGCGCAGCTTGATACCAATCTTCTCGGTCTGCATGAGTTAACCTGTAAGGTGTTGCCGGCCATGCGCGCGGAGGGCGAGGGTCGGATTATCCAGAACAGTTCAATTCTCGGCTTTAGTTCGTTACGATTTCGTGGCGCCTACCAGATTTCAAAATATGCGCTCGAAGGCCTGACGGATACGTTGCGCCTGGAACTTGCCGGCACCGGCATTTACGCCAGCCTGATCGAACCGGGCCCTGTTTCCAGCCGCTTTCGGGACAATGCACGGGAGGCATTCGAGGCTAATATTGACGTCGAGAGCAGTCCGTTTCGAGATGAATACACGATCATGCGGCGTCGATATACGGCTGAATTTAAAGACAGTCGATTCACGTTGCCACCCCAGGCCATCTTACCCAAAGTGATCCATGCCCTGGAAAGTTCACGGCCAAAACCACGTTACTATGTAACTGTCCCGACCTATGCATTCGGCTATCTTAAACGCCTGTTAAGTTCGCGAATGATGGATCGAATTTTACTTGCCGCATCCAAATCTGAAAGTCGTTGAGTATTCCTGTAAGGGTCCGCCAACACTCAACATCCCCACGGGGCCATTAAATCATGGGGAATTTCCAGATGATCGAGTACCCGGGCAACCATATAGTCAACAATATCTGCAATGCTTTGCGGTTGATGATAGAACCCGGGGCTGGCTGGCATGATGACAGCCCCGGCACGGCTGAGCCTGAGCATGTTTTCCAGGTGTATGGCGGACAGTGGTGTTTCCCTGAGCACCAGAATCAACTTACGCCGTTCCTTTAATGCCACATCAGCCGCTCGGACGATGAGCCCGCGACTGGTTCCGGCCGCAATCTCACCGAGAGTCCCACTGGTACATGGGCATACCACCATGGCCTGGGGTGGGTTGGAGCCACTGGCGACCGGTGCGTACCAGTCCTGCTTGCCATAGACACTTAAGGCATTCTCGTCGACTTTAAAATGCCGGGCCAGGAGGGTGCGGGTTTTGGCGATGCCTGCAGGCAGTTTCAGCGCCGATTCCTGTGCCAGCACCATGCGGCCAGGATCGGAAATCATGAGCTGGATATGGACCTTTTCACGCAACAGAATTTCCATCAGGCGTAATGCATAGGCGCTGCCTGAGGCCCCTGTAATAGCCAGGGCGATTGTTTCAGGTTTCATTATGCATCCTCGTCAGTGCTTGCAGCAGGTGATCGTGAATGGCGCCAAAGGCGCCGTTACTCATGATAAGGACATGGTCGCCAGGTTGTAACTCTGTCGCCAGTGTTTGCACCAGTGTGGTGAGGTCGGCAGATACCGTGGCTGAATGTGCGCAATTGTCTGCGACCTGTTGCAGGTCGAATTTCAGGTTATGATCCTGGAACAGCACAATCCGGTCGGCCTCCTGTAGTGCCGGAGCCAGAGTCTTGCTGTGTACGCCCATGCGCATCGTGTTGGAAGCAGGATCCAGCACCGCAATGATGCGCTCCTGTGGCGGTATGGCGGTGCGCAATGCATGAAGTGTGGCGGCAATGGCGGTGGGGTGATGGGCGAAGTCGTCATAGACTTTGATGCCCTTGATCTCGCCACGTAATTCCAGTCGCCGGCGTGGACTTTTGAATGTGGATAAGGCTGCACAGGCAACTGCTGGGTCCACTCCGACATGTGCTGCGGCGGCCAGCGCTGCAACCGCATTATCACAATTGAAGGTTCCAATTAACGGCCAGCACACCTGTCCGACTTCTGTTTCGTGATGCCATACTTTGAAGTGACTGCCCGTCTCGTCCATGAGTGTGTAGCGCCAATCTCCTGTGGGTCCAAAACTGTTGACCGATGTCCAACAGCCCATTTCCAGCAAGGTATCCAATTCGTCATCAGGAGCATGGCGAAGCACCAGTCCATTGCTGGGAAGAATGCGTACCAGATGGTGGAACTGGCGGCGTATTGCAGCCAAATCATCGAAAATATCGGCATGATCGAATTCAAGGTTGTTGAGAATCAACACCTCCGGGCGGTAGTGTACGAATTTGGATCGCTTGTCGAAAAAGGCGGTGTCGTATTCGTCAGCCTC
>CAZAWX010000409.1:0-2791 GCA_964488985.1 uncultured Ectothiorhodospiraceae bacterium | reverse complement strand
TCTTGTCAGTGACTTCTCCCCTCTTACTGGCTACAGTGATCTGGATTTATGCGCATCTATTTAGTGTGAACAGGATTTTCGCACCGTTATGTAGGTGGCTTATAGGACAGTTTTGCTGTCAGTAAGCCCGTAACAGGGGATTTCCAAATCCATGAAATACGCATCCAGGGCTTTGGGTTTGTGGATGCTCAGGGCGGTGTTCACCACTTCCCGGGTGAGGTGCGGTGCGAACAGGGCAATGAAATCGTACATATAAGGACGCAGGTACGAACCCCGGCGAAAACCGATGCGGGTGGTACTGGCGGCGAATAGGTGACTGGCGTCAATGGCGATCAGATCTGTATCACTTACCGGGTCATAGGCGATGCTTGCCAATAGTCCGACCCCCATGCCCTGGCGAACATACGTCTTGATAATACTGGCATCGGTGGCGGTCAGGCGGGCCTTGGGGGTGATACGGGCTGCCTGGAAAGCCTGGAACAGGCTCGAGTTTTCACTCAGCCCAAAAACGTAAGTGATCAGGGGGTAGTCCACCAGATCCTGAAGGCTGATGAGGTCGAGATCGGCAAGCGGGTGGCCTTTAGGTAGCAGAATACTGCGCTGCCACTGATAGCAGGGCAGCATCATCAAGTCTGCAAAATGTTGCATGGATTCGGTGGCGATGGCGAAATCCGCGGCACCGTCATTCACCAGTTGTGCGATCTGCAAAGGGGTCCCCTGATGCAGTCCAATGGTCAGTTGCGGGTAGCGGTCTGCAAGGGTTTGCAAAATTCCGGGCAGGACATATTTAGCCTGGGTATGGCTGGTGGCGATGGTTAAATGCCCGCGCCCGGGGCTGCTGAATTCTTTGGCGACGCGTTTGATGGTATCGAGTTCGATGAGGGCCCGGTCGGCAAGTTCGATGATGGTTTTGCCTTCCGGAGTGATGCTGGTAAGTTGGCGGCCACTGCGCTCGAAGATCAACACCCCCAGTTCATCTTCGAGTTGTTTGATCTGTTTGCTGACCCCCGGTTGTGAGGTATACAGGCTCTCAGCTGTGGCAGAGATATTCAGTCCATGTTTGGCAACGGCTGAAATAAAGCGTAGTTGGCGTATGTTCACAGGTGGATTGTATCCTCCAAAGCGGTGTGTGGGGGCCGAATTTCCCCCACAGCGATTTAGCTTGAGACTGGCTTACCCCTGCCTATATGACAACGCGACAGTCGCTAATTCCCGGGCCGCTGCACCACCCGTTAAGCAACGTTCGCTCCCAGCAATCAATTACCGGCAACGATTAGCTTTTCCAGCAGCACTGAACCGGTGCGGATGTTGCCACGGATATCGGTGTCGTTGCCGATGGCCTGGATGTCCATGAATATGTCACGCAAATTGCCTGCCACGGTGATCTCCTCAACCGGGTAGGTGATCTCGCCGTTCTCCACCCAAAATCCGCTCGCACCGCGAGAATAGTCGCCAGTGACCATGTTGATGCCAAAGCCCATGAGTTCGGTGATGAATAGGCCCTGATGCATGGTTTTGAGCAGGGCTGGCAGGTCGCCGGCGGTGGCGTCAACACACAGATTATGAACGCCACCGGCGTTGCCTGTGGTTTTGAGGCCAAGTTTTCGAGCGCTGTAACTGTCGAGAATGTAGCCTTGTAAAATGCCATCACTGATCAGATCCCGGGGGGCAGTGGCAACGCCTTCACTGTCAAAAGCCGCGCTGCCCAGGGCGCCGCGCAAATAGGGTTGTTCATGGATATGCACAAATGATGGAAAGACCGACTGGCCTTGTTTATCGAGCAGAAAACTCGCTTTGCGATACTGACTGGAACCACTGACCGCGCTGGTCAGGTGCCGAAACAAGCCCCGTGCTACTTCCGGGCTGTAGATGACGGGTGTGGTGCAGGTCTTGGGCTTGCGGGCTCCGAGGCGGCGCACGGTCCTGTCGGCTGCATGTTTGCCTATGGCCTCTCCAGATTCCAGATTGGCAGGGTTGCGATCAATGCTGTACCAGTAGTCGCGTTGCATGCCGGTGTCATCGGCCGCAATCACGGTGCAACTGATGGAATGCCGGCTGCCGGGACTGGTGGCAAGAAATCCGTGGCTGTTACCGTAGGCGTAGAGCCCCTGTTGGTGGTTGACGGCGGCGCCTTCTGAGTTGGTAATGCGCGGATCGGCTGTGCGGGCGGCGGCTTCGGTGCGGGTGGCCAGATCGATGACCTCCTCGGTGCTGGGCTCCCAGGGATGGTGTAGTTCCAGATCGGGGAATTCCCGGGCCATACGATCCGCATCCGCAAGACCGGCGTATTCGTCGCTGGAGGTATACCGGGCAATGCTGCAGGCTGATTTTACAGTGTCATGGATCGCATCCACAGAGAAATCCGTTGTGCTGGCCGAGCCTTTATGTTGGCCAAAATAAACGCTGATGCCCATGCCCTTGTCACGGGTATGCTCAATGGTTTCCACTTCGCCGAGGCGCACATTCAATGACAGTCCGGAACTTGTTGTGGCTGCGGCCTCCGCAGCACTGGCCCCCAATTGACTGGCATGCTCAAGGGCATTGCTGATGATGGTTTGCAAGCGTTCTATACTGGCTGGATCGGTCCCCAGAGGGGAACTGTCCGGCCGGGCGATGGTCAAGGTTTCAGGCATATCCATTAGACTCTAATAAATCAAAAGCCGATGTTAACAGGTTCCGTGTTTCGTGAAGGCATATTTGCTAATTTGCCTTATTACGCCTCAGTTCTTAAGCGCGACCAAGTGGAATAGATGGATATTGGTTCCAGAAGACGCCGTGAATCCGTCCCTGG
>CAZAWX010000408.1:1554-2795 GCA_964488985.1 uncultured Ectothiorhodospiraceae bacterium | reverse complement strand
ACTTTCCGCGTCGGTGACTTCGTAACGGCAATGAATCCGGTTGTGAATGAGGCTTGTGTCACTGGAATTGCGCAGGGCGGCAACCAGTTGCAGTGCCATATCGATGCTGCGGACCCCCAGCTCTTTTCCGGCAAAAGAGATCGCATGAAAGGCAGTTGTAACCCCGGCCTGCGCGTTGCGTCGATCAATTTGCGAAACAGCAAGTTCGGGCGGGAAAAAGACGTTTGGTCGCGGCTCGGCTTCCTTTTCCAGCGCATCACAGTGCAGATCGACAATCCCGGGGATCAGGGTTTGGCCACGCAAATCGATTTCGGTCGCGGTTTGTGGACAGGTACTGTCAATGCTGCGAATGATGCCATCTTCGATCAGTAGACAGCTGTTATTCAGTACCTGATCCGGCAGAACCAGGCGGGCGTTAGAAAAATAAATGCCGGACATCAGCTGACCTCCGCAAAAATCTTGGTGTTGTCAAAAGGAGCTTCAAGTTCAACGACCTGATCCGCCATGTGGGTAATCAACTCGGGATGGTGGAAGATCGCCAGAATCGCCGTCCCCTCCTCTTTTAACTGCTCTATCAAGCGCACGACCCTTTCGCTGGTTTTTTTGTCCAGACTGGCCGTCGGCTCATCCAGCAGCAACAGCCGCGGTTTGGCAATCAGGCCTCTGGCCAGGTTAACCCGTTGTTTTTCGCCTCCCGAGAAGGTTGCCGGCGAAATCGCCCACAATCTTTCCGGCAGGTTCATGGCGGCAAGCAGAGTGCGGGCTTTTTCACGGGCTTCTTCACGATCTATCCCTCGTTGAAAAAGGGGCTGCGCCACGACATCCTCTGTGGCCTGACGGGGCAGGGCGTGCAGAAACTGAGTCACGAAACTGATTTCTGTTTTTCGCAGGGCCAGAATCTGATGCTCATCGGCGCGAGCCAGATCGATCAGATTGTTGCCGGAATCGCGGTAGAGCATGCGACCGCTTGACGGCAGATAGGTGCGGTAGACCCCTTTTAAGACCGTTGACTTGCCCGCACCGGTCGGGCCGACCAAGGCGGTCAAACGGCCGCTGTAGACCTTCAGGTTGACATTGTTTGACGAGGGGATCTGCTTACCCTGTTCATGCAGATCAAAGTGCTTCGAATAATTTTCTATACGGAGTATCGGTTCCAAGGTCATTCTTTCCTCCACATTTTCAGCTTTACAGCGCTGAAGCAACCAGCCGCTGGGTGTAGGCATGTTGTGGGTCTTCCAAGA
>CAZAWX010000408.1:0-1454 GCA_964488985.1 uncultured Ectothiorhodospiraceae bacterium | reverse complement strand
GCAACAACACTCTTGCAGCGGGGGCAGATGTTGGTGTCATACTCTGGCCCGGTCAGATTGAAGCAGTCGGGACAACCGGGTCCATACACCTTGGACAGGCCGGAAATGTTGAGAACTTTATTCATTGCTGACCCCTGCAGTTCGTTCTGATGATTGAGTGAATTCCTCACACCAGTCCGCGTCAGAACATTGGTAGATGGTCTCTCCGGTTCGAGAATCGCTGTATTCATCCAGAAAGCTTGATTGACAGCCGCAGGTCCTGCAGGCCCGACGGTTGCCAGTCTCGTCGTTGAAGTCCTCGACACGAAAAGGGACATCACTGAAAACCAGCGGTTCGGCGTTTGTATAGGGTGGCACCGCGTAGATCTTTTTTTCCCGTCCGGCACCGAACAAAATCAGCGCTTTTGAGTGATTCATTTTCGGCACATCCCAGCGCGGGATCGGCGACGGGTCGAGGACATACTGACCGTTGATTCGCGTCGGATAACGGTGAGAAATGGTAATTTCATCGAACCGGACCATATCCTCGTACAGTTTGACCAGCAGTCGTGAATAATCCATTTCGCCATGCATCTGCTTGCGCTTGTCTTCTGAGGGCTCAACCAGCACCAGAGGATCGGGATAGGGAACCTGCAGCACGATGATCTGATCCTCACGCAACGGCTGTTCCGGAATCCGGTGGCGCGATTGAATCAAACTGGCTTCAGCAGTTTTGGTGGTGGTGTTGATGCCTGGGCAGGTCATCTCAATAAAGCTGCGCAGATTGACGGCATTGACCGAATCATCGGAACCCTGGTCGATCACCTTGAGAGTCTCCTGCGGCCCGATCAGCGACAGGGTCAGCTGTAAACCGCCGGTACCGAAGCCTCTGCCCATCGGCATTTCCCGACTGGAGTAAGGAACCTGATAGCCGGGAATCGCCACCGCTTTTATGGCACTGCGGCGAACTTCCTTTTTGGCGTATTCATCCAGAAATCCAAAACTTTGTGCACTGCTCATCGGTTCTGCTCCTTTTCAGCCTGTTTTTTCTGGGTGGTGCGCAAGCGATCCATGTCAGACTGGAAAGTGACATAGTGAGGCATCTTGTAGTGGGTACAAAAACCCATGGAGTCGATGCCGTCGACATGCAACAGAACAAATTCCGGATCTTCCGACGGGTTACGCGGGCCATTCTGCATCCCTGATTGCAGGGCGCGATCGAGAATCGCCATGCTGATCGCCTTGACTTCGTTGTGGCCGTAGCAGGCACCGTAACCAAGGGTGAAGACCGCTTTGCTCTGGTCAGTGTCGTCTTCATACATGGCGATGACCTCGCACTCGGTCATTTCAATTTCACCAACTTCAGTCAGCTCACCGGTGATTGGATGCGGCAGAAGTACCGGCAGATAGCCGACCCGCAGCTCGGCGACCGTCGGATGAACATCTCCGTAGCCGCGCATGTTCGAATAGGCGAT
>CAZAWX010000407.1:0-2809 GCA_964488985.1 uncultured Ectothiorhodospiraceae bacterium | reverse complement strand
TGCTCAGCATCAACACCGCGGCCATCGGTGGCAATACCGACCTGTTCAGGTTGAATGAGGGCTAGCTCACATATTTCACCAGCCGGTATTCTGTTTGCTGATATTTTCCCGGCTAAGCCGTTTCAAGGCCGGAATCAGGCTTAACCTGGTTTCAATATGCTCAATCTTTTCAGGATCCAGCTGAGCGCAATACTTTGCATCTGAAGTCATTAAAAACTCACGGCAGCGAATCGGACGGTCCAGGTAAATACTGCAGGAACCAACCTCCAGAAAAGGACATGGACATTCCTAATTCAAAATACTTACTACCGAATTCTCTTCGCTGTTCTTCAGACATGGCATCAATGTTTTACGCGTCCATCACCAGGTTGGGAACAGTGGGTCAGGACTATGATTGGGTTTATTCTTTCAAACGAACAAACACCCCATTGGCGAAGACCGGCAATCCGGTAACAGACGGTTTGCAGAAAATACCCCTTTCTCATCCAAGTGGACAAGTATCTTATGAATAACTGCCGGATCTTCGATACTGAAAAAGTTCCTGACATCACCGCCGGTCTCGTTTCGGTTTTATTAACGGTTTTTCAATTGCCCTGGTGTATTATCTCCACAGAAAATCCCGGTGCGCTGAAACCAAACGGGTCTTGCAACCGCTTCCGGAACCCTGATCTCAAAGGAGAGAGCATGAAAATCAGTAATCGCCCCGGTCCGTTGACCCTGTTTTTTGCTTTGTGCTGCGTGCTCGTTTCATGTGGGCCGTTAAGTGCTTATGACGTCATCCTGAGGGGTGGCACGATTTACGATGGTAGTGGCGAGAAGCCGTATACCGGGGACGTTGCCTTCAACGGTGACAAAATTGCAGCGATCGGTGAAATCGGCGAGTCCACGGCACCGCTTGAGATTGACGTCACAGGTCTCGCGGTGGCTCCGGGGTTTGTCAATATGATGTGCTGGGCCAATGAGTCCCTGATTGAAGACGGCCGCTCGCAGAGCGATATTCGCCAGGGGGTGACACTGGAAATCATGGGCGAAGGAGATTCGATGGGGCCGCTCAATGACAGGATGAAAGACGAAATGGTGCAGTCCCAGGGGGACATCCGTTACGATGTTAGCTGGACAACACTCGCTGAATACCTTGAGTTTCTCCAGCAACGCGGGGTTTCACCCAACGTCGCTTCGTTTATTGGCGCCGCCACTCCGCGCAACTATGTCATCGGCCATGAGGACCGTGAACCGACGGCCGGGGAACTGGAGCAGATGCGGGCACTGGTGCGCCAGGCGATGGAAGATGGTGCGCTGGGTGTTGCCTCCGCGCTGATATACCCGCCCGGCAGCTTCGCGAAAACCGATGAACTGATTGAGCTTTCAAAAGTCGCTTCTGCCTACGACGGTATGTATATCTCACATATGCGCGATGAGGGCGCCAACATGCTTGAGGCGCTTGATGAGCTTCTGACCATCGCCCGTGAAGCCAATATCAGGGCCGAAATCTACCATTTCAAATCCTCCGGGCGGGCCAACTGGCCCCTGTTTGACCAGGCCGTCGCCAAGGTTGAGGACGCACGGGCCAAAGGATTGCAGATCACCGCCGATGTCTATACTTACCCGGCCGGTGCGACCGGTCTCAATGCGGCGATGCCACCGTGGGTCCAGGAAGGTGGTTTCGAGGCTTCCGTTGAGCGTATGAAGGATCCCATCATGCGTGAAAGGATCGCAGAGGAAATGCTGGTTAATTCGACAGAATGGGAAAACCTGTACATAGGCGCCGGCACACCCGATAACATCCTGCTGGTAGGATTCAAGTCGGACAAGCTAAAACCACTGACCGGCAAAACACTGGCCGAGGTCGCGGCCATGCGTGGTACGGATCCCCGTATGACTGCCATGGATCTGATCATCGAGGACGACTCTCGAGTGGGTACGGTGTATTTCACCCAATCCGAAGATGTCGTCAGAAAAGCGGTGTCACTGCCATGGGTCAGCTTCAACTCCGATGAAGCATCGATGGCACCCGAAGGTGTCTTTTTAAAGAGCAGCGCCCATCCGCGAGCCTACGGTAGTTTTGCACGGGTGCTGGCAAAGTATGTGCGCGATGAACAGGTGATTTCGCTGCAAGAAGCGATCCGTAAACTAGCCGCATTGCCAAGCCTGAATTTGAAAATCGATCGCAGGGGGCAGTTGAAGACCGGCTACT
Source organism: uncultured Ectothiorhodospiraceae bacterium (assembly GCA_964488985.1). Taxonomy (GTDB): domain Bacteria; phylum Pseudomonadota; class Gammaproteobacteria; order HK1; family HK1; genus CAZAWX01. The sequence continues at coordinate 615 of CAZAWX010000407.1, read as the reverse complement.
ATGCCGATGTGGTGGTTTTCGACCCGGCCAAGATCCAGGATCACGCTACTTTTGTCAAACCACACCAGTACGCGACCGGTATGCTGCACGTGTTTATCAACGGCACGCAGGTTTTGAAAGATGGCGAGCACACCGGCGCCAAACCGGGTCGTTTCGTCAGGGGGCCGGGCTGGAAGGCAGCAGAATAATGGCTGGTTCGAACAAGCGGCTTTACTTACGATGATTACCCTGTTGCAATCCGGACGGTGTTGATAGCAAGAGCAATACAAATTGAATGAGTAAATTACGCGCGGCATAGGGAATCGCTCACGAATTTTTGCGTCAATGGCCGGATCGATGTAATCGGGGTAATGCGAGGACAAGATCGATTTCACCGGTTGGCGCGCCTGCTGGCGGATATCGGGTGAGCCTGCAGACATCCACTCCTCTGGGGTGCTTCGATCGGCAAGTGCCGGGTATTCATAACCGCTGCGCATCAGGGCCAGGGTTTGCGGGTTTCTTAAATAATGTCCCTCGCCATGAACCGCCTGGTAGTCGGGTAGCTTGGAACCCATTTAAAACAGGGCGTCGAAGCTCAGAACGTCAATGCTGCCGCCTGACATTTCTGGCGTTTCT
>CAZAWX010000406.1:0-2809 GCA_964488985.1 uncultured Ectothiorhodospiraceae bacterium | reverse complement strand
AATTCATGCAAGTCAGATACCAGGTGCTGTTATCTTCTGAAAAAACCACGTCCTCGGCCATTTTGCACATGGGTACATCGATGCGTTTCAGGCGATAGGGGAATTCGTTCAGTTTGAAAACACGCAGTTCAGAGCGGCCCAGAGCGGTGACATAGGCTTTTTCCTGCTTGCGATCATAGAAGATATGGTGTGCAACCAGATCATTGGGGAGCGGGATATCGGCGAGGATATTACCGAAGGCGGCAGAGTTCGGATCGACATCGACAATGGCAATACCTTCCTTACGATCCTGTGTACCGGTCAGTTTGAGTGCTTTCAGTGAGTCAGCAGGTTTGCTCTCGTAGTTCATCATGGCGAGAATTTCACCCTGGACTACGGCTGGTGTGAATACGGCCAGCATTGTAACGGCGGTGCACAGTTTTATGATCGATTTCATGCCATTTACCCTCTTACAGTAATTGTTCTGAAGCTGCTAGAATCAACTATACGCGTACTATAACTGATGTCTTTGAAATCCGCATGTAGGTAGTTACAGTCTGTGAGTGCATACAGATGACATGTATTTTTAATCTCTAAATATAATACAGACCATTGATGCGAAAGGGTTGTTGCGTTGCAATATATAAGGCTGTGGGGTTCTGCGGACTGTGGCCTGTGCATCCCGTATATCCTCAATTAGTGCTCAGAATGAGGGATGGGCGTAATGAAAAATGTCGGAGAGGATGAATGGTCTGGAGATATTTACGTTACACGCAGGGACACTCTGAGGATGGCGGTGGCTGCCTTCATGGCCGGGATGATGAACGTGCCTGTGATGGCTCAAACCGCTGTAATCCGTTCCTTCAATCTGGATATTCACAAGCGCCGGATTGCCAGATCATTGCGCACTCTGCGCGTGGACGAAGGTGAACGGGTGGTGATCAATTGGACCACCGATGAAGCTGTGGAAGTGCACCTGCACGGCTACGATATAGAGTTACAACTAGCTCCCGGAACAACAGGCGCCATGGACTTTGTGGCCAAGGCAACGGGACGCTACCCGATTAATGCCCACGGTTTTGGCCACCGTGCTTTAGCCTACCTGGAAGTCCAGCCGAAGTAATCGTTGATGCGCAATCCCGTTTCACGGCAGCTATTGGCAACCTGGATGTTGCTGGTATTGAGCATGATGGCATTTCCATCGTGGGGCCATGCCTTTGGCGTCCGTTACGATTTACCGTTGCCCCTGGGACTGTATCTTTTTGGGGCAGGTGCAGCAGTGGCGTTATCTTTTGCGATCATCGCTTTGTTCTTCCGTGTCCATGGCTTGAGTGATACGGAAGTGCGCTTCAAGCTGTCAAAAATACCAGTGCTGCGCTGGCTGGGTCACAAACAGATTCTGGCATTGATTCGACTCCTGTCGGTTCTGCTGTTCGGTTTCATTCTGCTGGCCTGTTTTGCCGGGGATCCCCGGCCGTTCCACAATATTGCGCCGACCTTTGTCTGGGTGATCTGGTGGGTCGGCACGGCGTTTGTCTCTGCTTTGTGCGGCGATCTGTGGGCCTTGGTGAATCCCTGGGCGACTTTGTTCAGTTGGGCACAATACATATCGGGCCGATTGAGACCGCGATTTGCGTACCCAGACTGGCTTGGCCACTGGCCAGCCCTGTTCCTGTTCCTGTGCTTTGCCTGGTTGGAACTGGTTTCAGACGCCGGAGAGAAGCCACGCATATTGGGCGGGTTGATCTTGATTTACTCTGCTGTCACCTGGCTCGGTATGGCCTGCTACGGGCGTGAAATTTGGCTCCGGTATGCGGAAGTTTTTTCAGTCGTGTTTGGCCTGTTAGCACGTTTTGCACCGAGCGTTGCCGAAGCGGGGCAATTGGCCTTACGTTTTCCTGCAGTCGGCCTGCTGACCCGGCGAGCGATGCCGGTTTCAACGATCTGTCTGGTATTGTTGCTCCTGACTACGGTGACCTTTGACGGCATATTGGAAACCCCACCGTGGGTGGATATGCTGGATTGGATTGCTGAGAACCAGGCACTCCGTCCGTTGTTGATTGCCTTGCAGGATCACGGTGTCGACTTGATCATTCTGATCAAATCTCTGGCGTTGTTAGTGCTGCCCTGCATATTCATTGCAGTGTACCTGTTCAGTGCCTGGTTGATTGCCTGGTGTGGCGGTGGTGGCGTGGGCGCGGTTGAAATTGCCGGTAGCTTTGTCTTGACACTGGTGCCGATTGCCATTGCGTATCATCTGTCCCACTACCTGTCCTATCTGTTGATCGCCGGCCAGAACATCATTCCCATGGCCTCAGATCCTTTTGGCGCCGGTTGGGATCTGTTTGGCACGGCTGGTTATACGATTGATCTTGGTATTGTTAACGCGAAGATGGTCTGGTATGTATCCATCAGCGCAATTGTGACCGGTCATGTTGCAGCGGTGTATCTCGCACATGTAATGGCATTACGGGTATTTGTGCAACGCTCACAGGCTTTGTGGAGCCAGGCGCCGATGCTGGTGCTGATGGTTGGTTACACGATGCTCAGTCTGTGGATACTTTCACAGCCGATTATCAGTTAGCAGATATCGATTCGTAATTGCCGAGTCCCTGGTCATTTAAGGCAAGTCCAGGTTGGCGCATTGCGCAGGATTTATGCACAGCTATATAGGGGCCTGAATCCTGAAAAGGGCAGCATTATGGCACCGCTGAGTGCTTCCTGGGTGAATCCGGTATTACGTTTAATACTTTCATGATGAAGGCCACATTCAGGGCGTCTTCTTTTAATTGCTCGAATCTACCGGAGGCACCGCCATGGCCGGCCTGAA
>CAZAWX010000405.1:0-2818 GCA_964488985.1 uncultured Ectothiorhodospiraceae bacterium | reverse complement strand
GATCCCGGCTCGGGGGCCGGGATGACGGGGCTCGGGGGCCGGGATGACGGGGCTCAGAGGCCGGGATGACATACTTACCAACCACACCGCCGGCCCTGGTTCTGCTCATCGAGCCAGGTCTTGAGGGGTGCAAAGTAATCGAGGATGGCGGTCGCATCCATTTCGCTTTGACCGGTGAGGGCTTCGAGTTCGACCGGCCAGGGTTGACGACGGCCCATTTCGAGCATGGCGTTGAGGCGTTGGCCGGCTTCCTTGTTGCCATAAAAGGAACACCGGTGTATGGGCCCCTCGTTACCCGCAATCCGGCACATGGCGCGATGAAACTGGAACTGCAGAATGCGTGCCAGGAAGTAACGTGCATAGGGTGTGTTGGCGGGTACATGGTACTTTGCGCCTGGATCAAATGCATCGGTGGGCCGCTCGTTGGGTGACTTCACACCCTGGTATTTCTCACGTAATTGCCACCACAGGTCGTTATAGCCATCTGGCCCCACCTCACCGGCAAACACTCTCCAGCGCCACTGATCCACCAACAAACCAAACGGCAGGAAGGCTATACCCTCCAGTGCCCTTTTCATCAACAGGGGAATATCCCCGGATGCATCCGGAACCGTCTCCAGCAATCCGATCGTTTGCAGATATTCGGGTGTGATCGAAAGCGAAATGGTGTCACCCACGGCTTCGTGGAAGCCATCGTTGGCACCGGCGCGGTACAGGTAACTTTCCTGGTTGTAGGCACGCTGGTAATAGTTGTGGCCCAGTTCATGGTGGATGACTTTAAAGTCCTCGGCATTGATCTTGATACACATCTTGATGCGCAGGTCATCACGCTCATCGATATCCCAGGCCGAGGCGTGGCAGACAACATCGCGGTCGCGTGGCTGGGTGAAAAGGGAGCGTTCCCAGAAGGTCCGTGGCAGGGCAGCAAAACCCAGGGAGCTGAAAAATGCCTCACCGGTCCGGGCCATGCGGATGGCATCGAAACCCTTTTCTTTGAGTATCGCACTGAGGTCGTAGGCGGGACTCGTTTCCCTGGGCGCAACCAGCGGGTAGATGTTGCTCCAGTCCTGCGCCCACATATTACCCAGCAGGTGCGCCGGTATGGGTCCGTCCTGGGGGACCAGATCGGTACCGTACTGCTCACCCAGCCTGGCACGCACGTGACAATGCAATGCTTCATAGAGAGGTTTGACATCAGCCCACAGGCGATCCAGTTCGACTGAAAAATCCTCCGGCGGCATATCGTAGGCGGAACGCCACATGGTGCCGAGGTTGGCAAAACCCAGCTCGCTGGCCCCTTCATTGGCCAGCTCAACCTGGCGGGCGTACAGGCTTTTCATGGGGGGTGAAATTTTTCTCCAGCCATCCCAGGCTTCCAGTAGCGCATTGGGGTTGCGCGACTCGGCCATGATGTCACTCAGATGGCCAATATCAAGACAGCTGCCATCGGCGTAACAGTACTTGCCCCTGCCATACATGCCTCCCATTTTGGCGCCGATTTCCGCCTGTTCGGCTGTTTTGGCGGCATCCCGTGGCGCCGGCATGACAATACCGCTGCGGAGCATGTCCAGCTTGCGCCGGGTGTCAACATCAAGACCTTTAACCTGGTTGAACTGCGCTGCCTCTACGGCCAGTTCTACCTGCCTTGCCGTAAACCTCTCATTGGACGAGGCAGCCAGCACCTCTGTATCGGCGGTAATAAAATTGGCGTATACCCAGGCCAAACGTTCCGCTTCCTGACCCAGTTCGGCGAGTTGCGTTTCAGCGGAGGCGACAAAATCAGCGGCCTGTTGTGGTGTTGGTCCATCGTTATTACCGCTAACGGTGAGTGTAATATTATCCGTTGGCTTGCAGGCAATCAGCAGCAAGGGCAACAGCAGGGCCAGGAAGTGCTTCGCATGGATGGTCATGGCTGGATTCCCGTAAAAAGAAGGGTTGGAATTGGGGTTGGGGTTGGAATTGGAAAGAGAGGCTAGCAGAATATGTCCATGTACTCCAGAGTATTGGGAACAAACGCCACGACGCAGCGTGTCAAAACCCGGACGTGGATAGCTATGCTGTGGGTGTTACTGACCGTGACGGCCCAGGCATCCGAAACTGCGCCAACCGGGGTCAAACCAGATCTGCCGGCGAACGCTGTCAGCCTCCTGGAACTGGCCATGAAATCCGACCTCGTCGCGCTCATACAGGTCAGGGATACCGATTACCGCTACACCCGTTCCTTTCCAAGCGAAGGCAGTGCTTTCCTGAAAGTACTTATCACGTACAAACGCAACAAGCCAGCCGGTGAAATCATCGAGGTTTACGAAAAAGGCCTGCACCCACATGAATGTTATTTCGAAACCCCGGCAGCGATTGAAGAGGGCCGGAGATACCTCGTGTTCCTGAAGCTTGACCCACAGGATGAGGAAATCTACAGGGGCCATGCCGAGGGCTGTGCACTCGAGGTCCTGGTCAGGCGCGACCGGCGTTATGCCCTGCGTTACCCGGCAGACGGGATCGAACTCGCTGATAAACTTGATGACAGGGTGACAGCCTATGATTATCAGGACAGCAATGCGTTGGTCAGCGAGGCATCATTGACGCCCGCGCGACGCGATGACCTGCTGTCAAGTGGCCTGATCGTACCCTACCGGGATGGTTTCAAATATACCCGTGGTGTGGACTTGACGGCGGTCAGGAAACTGATCACAGCGGCAGCTTTAACACCACCTGAATAGACCCATGAATGCCCCGGTTGCCGCTACCCGCGGTCCCGGGATGACAGTAAGTGGCACCGTCATCCCGGAAATGCGAATAGCATTATCCGGGACCTCCC
>CAZAWX010000404.1:0-2826 GCA_964488985.1 uncultured Ectothiorhodospiraceae bacterium | reverse complement strand
GGTGCGCCGTGCTGGCACGGAAACATCGCCGACATTCAACAATACCGAGCCGTTTCTGGTAAATTGCAGGGCATCGTCCCGGTCTGTTTTTATCTGCCGGGTAATGTCCTCTGTGGTGCAGCCGGTGCCAGGTGCAAAGTTCGTATCATTGAAATCAATCTGTAAACTGGCCGCCAGCGTGCTGTCACCTTCACGGGAGAATATCCGCCTTGTTTTGGTGCCTGCCCCGGAGTCAAACTCAAGAAATATAACGATGTCATTGCCGCCGCACCAACCACTTTGACCTGAAATGTCTTTGATTAATGGTGAAATGTCAGGCGTACGCAGTTGTTGGCCACGGGTCCAGGTTTCAGTTCCAGGAATCGTCCACGAGACAGCCGTCGTTCGATTACTGGTCAGGCGGCTGGAGAGCTTGTCGGCAGGATTTGCCAGCACGCCGGCTTTAAAAGCTGGAGCGTTCGCAACTTTTTCACCGACGATGTTAATCTTCAGGGGGTCTGAACTTTCACCTGCCGCATACAATTGTAAGCTGGCTTTGTCGATAATGGCCGCTTGTGGCAAACGGACATTACGAAAGCGCAGGGCGACCAGTTGACGGCCGAAAGGTTGTCCCGCAGGGGCATAGTCAACGCGTAATTTTGCCGCCCGGGTGGAACTCCTGTCGTTGGAGTAAATATCGCGTTTGGAACTCGTTGTGCCGGTCAGGAAAATTCCCAGATCGTCATCTCCACCACCGAACTGCCAGTTAGGATGGTTAAAAATTTCTTCTACGACAGGGCTGATGTCGGGGGAGCTGATCTCTTCATCAATGACCGTTTCCGGAACATTTTTCCAGGTCACAATGGCGTCTGTGATGTTGCCGGTACCGGCGGTATGGCTGTAGTTGGCGACATTGTTGAAATTAATGCCCGCACTTCGTTCTGCGTTGGTATCAAGGCCCAGGCGGCAGTAGATATCATTGTCCTTGTGTCTGGGGCATCTGGATGTGCGCCCACCCGATGGAAACGAATCCATGTCCTCGCGAAAAAGGCCGAATATTTTCACATCCAATGGCCCTGATCGAACCGTCTGGGGGGTTAAAAACAATTGGCTGGAGAGGAATTTTGCGCCATCTGTATTTGCTGGCCAGTTTTCAAAGCGATAACCATGCGTACGTATGCCGGAACGGTCCGCAACCATTTCAAGATTGGCGCTGAAGTTGCTGTAAAATCGCCTGGATTGCTCGGCATCGTCATCGCGAGATCTTACCTGTACTGTACGGCTGATTTCTGTGCCGAAGGCAGGTGTGTCAAACAGATTCAGATCGAAACTGTCGAGTTTGACTTCACCGATTGTTCCGGCAGGGCTGCCAGCACCTAAAGACAGGAGCTCTTCGCCATCGTCTTCATCGAAAAGCACCGGCACGGTAATGTCGGGTTGTCCGGCCGAAGTGGTTTGGTTGGCATTGGAATCGATAGATTTAACCGGGTACAGGATCGGGCCGCCCGGATCGCTGAAACGCATCAGGCCGACATTGACCCCGTCAATATTGTCCAGCATGTTGATCAGCGCACCTTTCATCCGATCCATACGTGATTGAGACTGGCCATCGAAGGAGCGCATTGATCCGGAAGTATCCAGGATCATCAGCAAATTGGGCTTGACACCTTGAATGCCGTTGCCGGTATATATTTCCGTATCATCGGCTGCTGCCTGCAAGGGGAGCCCGGCGGCGATACCGAACAGACCGGCGAGCAGTAAACGCGTGATTTTTGCTGATTTCATTTTGTACTCCTCAACCCTTCGGGGCTGATGTGTTAAACGTTTGCGGGCATCTGTAATGGTGCAAGCGACTGCTTTAAATCTCACCTCAATTTGTGGTGCCGGTCAGGCGATAGACTTGGTAACCGCCACCGTGCAATCTTATTTGGTAGTTTGAGTTTGTGCCGGTACTGCTGAAATCAAAGTGTGCTGTTTGGAATTGGCTGACATCGTAGCCCGATGGTGGGCCCGTGGTAGCGATGTAACTGACAACATACTCAGATGTTTTACCGGCAGAACTGCCGGGGATGGTGGTTGTCGTTTGGGCGGCAGTGGTATTGATGTCCCATGCGGCTGTATTGTCATAGCCTTGCGACAGTCCTGTTTCAGCATTCTGGAAAGCCTGTAACGATTCCTGGGTGTTGGCCGCCATTCGACTTTCGAGTTTGGTCGAGTTCATCATCGAAACGCCAAGCAGTGTGAGGATAACCAGGAGCACCAGGGAGACGATCAGTACGGCTCCGTGTTGTTTTACCGGCATCGTCTGAGTGAATTGAAAAAAATGGGTTTGCTTGTGCATCAGGAATTCCTTACTGAGACCGTGGTCTGAAAAACACGGCGGCGGCGTTTGTCGTCCGGCAGGGCGATATCGCAGGCGGGATTTGGTGCAGGCACGATGCCATTTCTGCAAAAACGCAGGTTGCCAACTTGGTAAATATTATCATCCTGGACCTGGCTGATGGCATCCACAGTGCCCATCAGCAGCGAAATCTGTACGGAAATCACGCTCAGCCAGTCATTGCGTGTTTGCAATCCTGCCTGGCCGGCGGACAGGAATTGATCCGGGACGCCGTCAGAGTCGGCATCGATTCCGTAGAGGATCTGTAAGCTGCCTACGCCATCGACGAGTTCTTCCTGATTGGCCAGTGCCAGTTCTGTCGAGTTTCCCGGGGTGAAGCTCACCTGAAATAACGAGGGGATCCCTTCGGCATTATTGCGCACGAAATAGCGTACTGCCCGGAATTTCCAGACACGGGCATTATTGGTGGAGGCATAGGATCTGGACAGGGCATTGGCGGTAACATT
>CAZAWX010000403.1:0-2833 GCA_964488985.1 uncultured Ectothiorhodospiraceae bacterium | reverse complement strand
GCGTCCGGATACATGGGTGTCTTGGATGTTTGCCCTTTTGAAATTACTATTATCCGAATAAAACACCAGGAGATACCCATGCCCGTCATCAATCGAATCGCAGATTTTCACGAGGACATGTGCCGCTGGCGCCGGGATTTCCATGTGCATCCGGAACTCGCCTTCGAAGAAACCCGTACCGCCGAGGTAGTCTGCGGGCTACTGCGGGAATTCGGAATGGATGTGCACCAGGGGCTCGCCACCACCGGCGTGGTCGGCACCCTGCGAACCGGAGACGGCCCGGTCATCGGCCTGCGCGCGGATCTGGACGCCCTGCCCCTGGAGGAGAAAAACAAGTTTCAACACCGTTCCTGCCACGCCGGGAAAATGCATGCCTGCGGCCATGACGGCCACACCAGCATGCTCCTCGGTGCGGCCCGCTATCTGGCCGAGACGCGGCGTTTCAAGGGCACCGTGCATTTCATCTTTCAGCCCGCCGAAGAAGAAATCGGCGGGGCGCGGGTGATGATCGAAGAGGGCCTGTTCGAGAAATTCCCCTGTACCTCGGTTTATGGCATGCACAACATGCCGGGCTACGCGGTCGGAAGTTTCGCGGTGCGCGCCGGGCCAATGATGGCCGCCTGTGATACTTTCGAACTACGTATCGGTGGTCGTGGCTCCCATGCCGCCATGCCCCACCAGGGAATTGACAGCATCGTCGTCGCGGCCCAGATTGTCACTGCGCTGCAGACCATCTGCAGCCGCAACACCGCGCCCGTGGAAGCCGCGGTGGTCAGCGTCACCCGCATCCACGGCGGTGCTGCGGACAATGTCATTCCCGATGAGGTGGTGCTGCGCGGCACCACCCGTGCATTCGCGCCCCGGATCCGGGACAGCTTTGAGCCCAACATCCTGCGCATCGCCGGTGGCATCGCCGCCGCCCATGGCGCCAGTGTCGAACTTGATTATCAGCGTGGCTATCCAGCCACCGTCAATCATGCGCGCGAGACCGCAATCGCCACCGCCGTGGCAGTGGAAATTTCCGGCAGTGAGCGTGTGGATCTGGATCCACCGCCCACCATGGGCGGCGAAGACTTCGCTTATATGCTGGAAGCAAAACCTGGCTGCTATATTTTTATCGGCAATGGCCCCGGTGAAGGTGGCTGCCTGCTCCACAACCCCCATTACGACTTCAACGACGATATTCTGACCACCGGTGCCAGCTACTGGGCACGCTTGGTGGAGCGGGAACTGCCCATGTCCTGAGTCGGCGGCTATTCGACAGCGGAATTCTTTGGCAACTGTGGATGCGACCGCGGGCTGAGGTTGCCGCGCAGTTCCTCGAGTTCCCCCATGCGCTTATGAATCGTCGGCCATTGGCGCTGGTTGAGTGCACTGATGGGGATATCCAGCAGCGCCAGAATGGAGACCGAGGAATCCCAGTTCGATGGTGTCTGGGTATGACAGGCGAACACCAGAATCGCGAATTTTGATACCGGCGACACCACTACGCGGCCGCTCTGAACCGGGAAGCCCAGGGCCGCTCGCGGGCGCTGGTCGACGCCCAAGCCGGAGGCCGCCCGCCGGGCATCCCTGATCGCCGCGATCCAGCAGGGGCGGCTGACCTTGATTGAACTGCCCTCAGCAGCACGGCAACTGACCGATCCTTTGCCCGGCATGGACACATTGCCCAAACTGGCCCTGAACTATCCTCGGGCGCAGAAACTCTGGCGGGTAGTGCGCCCGCGCCTGGTGGCGGCGCTTTTACGCTGGGGTCTGCATCTGCTCTACGCCATCCCTGTGTCGGCGCCGGGCCTGGTCAGCCGGCAGCCTCTGGCCCATGCCGGGGATTTTCAGGGACGGATCACTCTGGACCGCGAAGGCCCGGGGCGCGCCTGAACGTCTGGTATCAGGGCGTGTTTTCGGTCGGGATACTTACTTGCGATTGTACTTGCGATTGCCCGGCATTTACCGGTACAGGTGCGATATGCGGGGTGGCGGTATTTATTCCAGTCCCAGAACAATGCGCCAACAGGCTTCGATCTCGCTAATTTCCTTATCGCTAAGCACTGTCAAGGGGCTATCGGTGATGCGTCGGTTATCGATTGTCCTCGTCTGATCCAGCATGATGTCAGAATCAAATTCCAGGTTTTCGCGGGCTACGAGCCGGTAACGCAACGGTGCTGCATCATCGATCAGCCGTGTTGTGAGTGGAAGCACAGTCGTGCTCGGGTGATCGGCTTCATTCAGCAAATCACTCTGCATAATGACACAGGGGCGGATTTTCCCAGGCTCAGTACCCTTCGACGGGTTGAAATTGGCCAGAACTACACTGCCACGCTTACAGACCATCGGCATTGGCATCGTCAAAATCGCTAGCGGCATCGTGTGCCTGTTTTCGGGTCTTAAGTGAGGCAATTCGTACCTGTTGCCGGAGCGCTTCACGGTCAAGGTGCTGTTGGTAGTTACGTACAGCGTCTCTGATGATGCGGCTTTTGGTGGTGCTCATGCGTCTGGCCAGACGGTTAAGCAATGCATCAAACTCCGCATCGGCTTTGATGGTAACGGTTTTCATGGCGCAACATACTCAATTAAGTAATACCGTTTTAAGTATAGCCGGGTATTCCCTACCGCGCAAGGTGATGGTCTGTCACCTTCTCGATACAGGCCCTTTAGGTTCGCCCTAACAATCAAATATGTATGCGGTCTCCACATTCACGTTCCGACGGCCCACTCGAAGAAAGTAATGAAAGAAAATCGCCCTAAATAGCTACGCATAAATCCACTTCAGAAAATCGTAGTGGGGTGTCCGCCAGCAAGAGGGGAGAAGTCCCTCACAAGACACGCCGTAAAC
>CAZAWX010000402.1:0-2850 GCA_964488985.1 uncultured Ectothiorhodospiraceae bacterium | reverse complement strand
CGCTGTCCCGGATAGATGACGAATTGGATTTTCGTCCGGAACCGTTTGAAATTTTTAAGATCAGCGGGATTCACAAAGTTGTATCCCTCAAAGCGACCACCCTGGTAAGCGGCCAGGTCACCACTGGCAATTTGAATCCTTGGGGCATTTGAAGAAGAAAGAAAACCTTGATATTTATCCTCCCAGTCAGCGTCAGGGTTTTGTGCTGAAGCGGGTGGGTTGAATTTTTCAGTCCAGCAACCACAATAAACAGTATATCTGAACCTTCATCTCATTATACTGGCAGTGTCGGGTTTCAACCCGGTAACCGTTTTGAAGCACGTGGCTGGGACCTAATGTACTGCATCGTACACTAATGTGGACCCGGGAACTCTTGAGATACATCTTTGAAGGAGAAAATCGTGAGTAAAAGTATTTTGGGTACACACACAGAAAAGAATTTGCTCAAGGCATTTGCCGGTGAATCACAGGCAAGAAACCGCTACACGTATTTTGCCGCTGCGGCCAGAAAAGAAGGCCTGATGCAGATTGCCGAAATTTTTGAGGAAACCGCCAACCAGGAAAAAGAACACGCTAAACGTTTTTTCAAATTTCTCGAAGGTGGTACGCTGGAAATCTCAGAGTCATTTCCAGCCGGTAAAATCGGATCCACGCTGGAAAACCTGCGAGCCGCCGCCGCTGGCGAAGAATATGAATGGTCAGAAATGTACCCGGCGTTTGCGAAAACTGCCCGGGAAGAAGGTTTCAATGCCATCGCTGCTGCCTTTGAGGCCATCTCGGTGGCCGAGAAGCAGCATGGCAAGCGCTACCTGGACCTTGCCAGTAATCTTGAGGCGGGAAAAGTATTCAAACGTAAAAACAAAGTGGTGTGGCGCTGCCGTAATTGCGGCTACCTGCATGAAGCAGAAGAAGCCCCGAATGTCTGCCCCGCCTGCCTGCACCCCCAATCCTATTTTGAGTTATTGGCAGAGAACTGGTAAGCCATACTTGCCCAGGCCATGATCCGGCACGCCGGCGGAATATCCCGTTAACATCTGATATTCCATATATATGTTAAAACCCATATAATGTGCTGATGGAGCCTGACAGCCTCTTCAGCATTCTTTCCGATCAAACCCGGCTACGGGCACTCATGCTCATCCAGGCGGAAGGTGAGGTATGTGTCTGCGAACTCACCTGGGCGCTGGGTGAAACACAACCAAAGATTTCCCGGCACCTGGCGCTGATGCGTGATGCCGGCATCGTCGAAGCGCGGCGGGAAGGTACCTGGATGCACTACCGGATCAATCCCGGGTTGCCTGGCTGGTCGAGGAAAGTCGTCAGTCAAGTTCTCAACGAAATCAAGGGATTGCGTCCATTTCCGGATGACAGAAAACGACTGAAACAAATGCACAACCGTCCGGAGCGTAACTGTGCCTGAAACGTTCCATGTCCTTTTCCTGTGTACCGGTAATTCCTGCCGCTCGCAGATGGCCGAAGGCTGGATGCGTGCACTTGGCAAACATGGGGTTGATGCCCGGTCCGCCGGCATCGAGGCACACGGCAAGAACCCGTATGCGATTGCAGTCATGCAAGAGGCTGGAATCGATATTTCCAGCCAGCAATCGACCATCCTCAGCGATGCAATGCTGCAATGGGCCGATCGGGTGGTCACGGTATGTGGTCATGCGGATGAACACTGCCCGGTCTTGCCGCCCGGTGTTAAAAAAGTGCATTGGCCTTTGCCTGATCCGGCCAAAGCCACGGGAACGGAAGCGGACATCATGGACCAATTCAGATTGATACGCGATGAGGTTGAAACGCGGGTTCGGGACCTGCTGGAGAGGATAGCTGAAGGAGTTGAAGGATGAGCGTGCAGTGTGAAACCACGGGCCGGCGCGCTGCCGGCGCCGACATGCCTTTTTTTGAGAGATACCTGAGCCTGTGGGTGGCCCTGTGTATTGGGGCCGGCATTTTGCTGGGGCAATTCATACCCGGCACATTTGCAACACTCGGTGCGATGGAAATCGCCAGTGTCAACATACCCGTGGCGGTGCTGATCTGGTTGATGATCCTGCCGATGCTGCTGAAAATTGATTTCCAGTCATTGCAGGAAGTCAGACGGCACTGGAAAGGCGTTGGCGTGACGCTGTTTATCAACTGGGGCGTGAAACCATTCTCCATGGCGCTGCTCGCCTGGATATTCATCCGCAACCTTTTTTCAGGCTGGCTGCCCGCTGAACAACTGGATAGCTACATCGCGGGGTTGATCCTGCTGGCGGCGGCACCCTGTACCGCCATGGTTTTTGTCTGGAGCAGCCTCAGTGACGGCCACCCCGGGTTCACGCTCTCGCAGGTTGCACTGAACGACCTGATCATGGTGTTTGCCTTCGCACCCATCGTGGCCCTGTTGCTGGGTATATCGTCTATCCATGTGCCTTGGGACACGTTGTTCCTGGCCGTGGTTTTATATATTGTTCTGCCTGTGATTGTAGCCAGTTTGTGGCGCAGAAGGTTGATGCGAAATGGAGAGGGTGAAGCACGTCTGAAACGTGTGCTGGAGCGTATGCATCCGGTCTCGTTATCTGCCCTGTTGATCACACTGGTCCTGCTGTTCGGGTTCCAGGGGAGCCAGATCATCGCCAGACCGGTCATCATCCTGTTGCTGGCGATTCCAATATTGATCCAGGTGTATTTCAACTCGGGCCTGGCCTACCTGCTCAACAAAAAACTGGGCGTGGCGCATTGCGTGGCGGCACCATCGGCATTAATTGGCGCCAGCAATTTCTTCGAGTTGGCCGTGGCAACGGCCATCAGTATTTTTGGCCTGCAATCCGGCGCAGCACTGGCAACCGTGGTGGGTGTTCTGGT
>CAZAWX010000401.1:0-2858 GCA_964488985.1 uncultured Ectothiorhodospiraceae bacterium | reverse complement strand
AGCCGGTCTTCCATTATGTTAAGGGGCATGTGGCAAATGATACATACAGACGGTCTTGGCACTTGATCTGACCAGCGGACCGGTTTCCGACCGGTTGCGCCGTCAGGCAACACCGTTTGCCCTGGGTCTGGTGGCGATATTTTCCTTTGAGGCCGTCGACCTGTTCTTTATCGGCCGTCTGGGCGATGCGCCGCTGGCGGCGATCGGTTTTACCCTGCCGGTAATCTGGCTGTTGTATGGTATCGGCATCGGCTTTGAGGCAGGGGCGGCGTCCTGTGTCTCACGCGCTGTTGGTGTGCGGCGGCACGGGCTGGCACGCCGACTGACAACCGACACCGCAGTGCTGGCCGCAGGCGTGGCACTCATTCTCTGTCTTATCGGGCTCGCGACCATCGAACCGGTGTTCGGCCGCCTTGGCGCACCGGTGGAACTACTGCCGCAGATCAAAGCTTATATGCATGTGTGGTACTGGGTCGAACCCATGGATGCCGCTCTGTGGACCTGTCTGGCGTCTATCCGCGCCCGTGGCAATGCCGCACTGGAAAGCAAAATCATAACTGCCGCAGCCCTTTTGAATCTATTGCTGGACCCGTTGTTCATTTTTGGTCTGCTGGGTTTTCCGCGTCTGGAAATCCAGGGCGCCGCAGTGGCAACACTGATATCCAGCGCGGTCATGCTGGTCTTTACCATCTGGTATCTGCACCACCGTTTGCAGGTCTTTGCCAATATCATTGCACCCATGAGGGATATCCTGGATTCATGGAAACATATGCTGGCCATCGGTATACCCGCCATGATCACCAATGCCATCATTCCGCTGTCAAGCGCCATCGTGGTGGCGATGATTGCCGATTTCGGGATCGAAGCGGTTGCCGGCTACGGTATTGCCATGCGTATCGAGCCGATGGCGCTGATTCCCTTTTATGCGCTGTCCGCTGTCTCAAGTCCATTTTTTGGGCAAAATTACGCCGCGCAACGGTTTGATCGCCTGACACAGGCGCGCCGTACCATTATGCGTTTTTGTCTGGGTTTCGGTGTTGTACTGGCGCTGGCCGTCAGCCTGCTGGCGTTGCCCCTGAGCGGTCTTTTTACCCACTCGGACGCCATCCGCGGTGTGGCCACCGGATATCTCTGGCTGGTTGCCTGGAGTTGGGGTGCCTATGGCCTGGTGATGTCCATCAACGCTGCTTTCAATGGATCCGGGCGGCCGTTGCCTGCGGTGATGATTTCGTTACTGCGGGTGATCATCCTGTTCCTGCCCCTGGCGTTGCTGGGGCGCTGGCTGTTTGGTCCTGACGGCCTGTTTGCTGCCAGTGCTCTGGCCAATGTCGGTGTCGGGGTTCTGGCGTTTGTGTGGCTGGGTAAGCACATCTGCTCACAATCCCATCAACCACCGACAGCACTACCCCAGTAATTAAAGGAGCCCGGTTTCCATCCTGGTATATAGGTAGATTCCAGGTCGCTAATTCTGAAACCAGCTTCTGTAAGCAGGACGGGGATTTCACGATTGAGCTGACAGCCACCACCGAGACGGCTCCAAACCGGAGTCAGACGATCCTGCCAACGACGTACATTTGCATCCGGTGCCGCGCCGTGTTCACAAAATACCAGACGGCCACCCGGTTTAAGCACACGCTTCATCTGCTGCAGGGCGATACATGGATCTGGTATGCTGCATAAGGTGTATGTCATGACAATGGTGTCTACGCTGTTGCCATCCAGCGGAATTTCTTCTCCGGACAAACCCACGAATTCAACGTCGAAAGACACCTTACGCGCGACTTCGGCTGCGATCCGCGTCATCTCGATCGACGGGTCCAGACCGATTATTTTGGCAACACGGCTCGCATTGTAGTACGGCAGGTTCAGGCCCGTACCAATTCCTATCTCCAGCACAACACCTTGCGCCCTCGGAACGACCTTGGCCCGTTGACGCATGATTGATTTCATACTACATGAGTAGTGAATGACCCCTGGGAGTATGTGTTTACGGTAAAAACCCATTACATTGGATATCCTCGTCGAACTGATATTACGAATAGTATCCGCACTACATTCAACATGAGCAGTGAAAAGAATATTTGGTTTTGATCCCATGCCAAGGGTCTTGCATCGCCACTCTGCGTGATTGCAATCTTCGATCCTCAACCCCGATATATTAACGGATCTTTTGGAAATCTTTTACAATCATCATCTATGGTTAACCACCCTACCTGATTATCTGTATAAATATGACGTGTTGGTTCAATCAGATTGGGGCCACCCGAAGTGAAACCTGCTTGGTACCCTTAGCGACCCACTGCGTGTCAAGCTCCGTAAATCCGAATTTATCATGAAACGCACGGGATGCAGGATTTGGTGGTTCTATGTTGTATTCGCAGGTGATGGATTTTATACCGCACATTCTTGCGTACTCGAACAGATCGTTGTACAGCATGCTGCCGATTCCCAGACTTTTGTACGCTGAGCCTACTACAACGCGATCAATGTAAAGAAAACTTTTAAAATGGGTAGCAAACCAACCGTAGTTATCGTTTTCGTAAGGAGCACCATCCCGCATGGCAAGCAGAAAAGCGGCCACCTCACCTGCTACAATCGCGACCTTAAAATAGCAGGACATGCCTGCAAGCAATCGTAGTCTTGCCATATCCATAGCGCTGGTTTGCCGAACCTCCGCATCATTGAGTTCAATAATGCGATCAAAATCGGTTTCAATAGCGTTACGCAAATTTGTCATGTCAGTTGCAATAGGTGTGTGCAGACCATAGCTCAACACGGGTCATCGACCAATGCGCCAAGGTTTGCACCCAAAACTTTGCTGCCAAGCCTAAGCCATCGGGACAGTCGATCAGCATTCA
>CAZAWX010000400.1:0-2880 GCA_964488985.1 uncultured Ectothiorhodospiraceae bacterium | reverse complement strand
TTCGCGGGAATGACGGCGTCCTGAGAAAACATGCGTTTCTGGACGGACACTAAATCCATGATGGACTGACACTGCAGTTCTTTAATTCAGGGCTGTTCTGTGGTCTGTTCCTGGCGCAAAAACTTGCGTACCAGACCCAGGCTTACCCGTTGTTTGGCGGCCAGCGCATAGCGATCCAGGGCCTCAATCAGGTGCATTAAATCATGCATATCACGGGAATAATGCTGGAGGATATACTGCAAGACATCCTCTTTCAGATCAAAACCAAAGCCACGCGCACGCTGCTCAAGCACCTGTGCTTTTAGCTGATCCGTTGCCGGCTTAAGTGTCACTCTTAAAGCCGCATTCAAGCGTGATGACAAATCTGCCAGAGCAATACAGGCAGGTTCCTGGCGGGCGCTGAACAACACCTGCGTGACGTTACCATAGGCTTCGTTATAGAAATTAAAAACGGCGCGCTGCCATTCACTATTAGTGGCGATAACATCAATATCGTCAATGCAGACTAAATCGCAATCTGCCAATGACGAAAGCAATCGCACGTCAAACGTGCCGCGTTCACGCAATGGAATGTAGCTTACCTGTCTTCCCTGTGCGGCAGCCTCAGCACAAGCGCCCTGAAGCAAATGACTCTTACCGCTACCGGAAGGTCCCTGTAGATACAGGTACGGGGTATCTTCCGTCACCAACACGTGCTGGATCATATCCAGTGCGTGCTTATTTTCCGTGTTGATAAAGTTATCCAGGCGCCGCCCCGTACTCAGGTGAACGCCCAGCGCCAACTGCCGCACTGACTCATTGTGTCGCTGTGGCGACAACGTCACGGCAACAAAGCGAACTGCAGGACTTGATCGCCGGTATCAGCAGTGGGCATTTGAGATTTGAGTACCTGGCCAAATGAAATCAGTTGATCCAGTGCCGCGGCGCCGCCACGTACCGTTAACTGTGCGCTCAGTTCATCACCATGCACCTCTCGCAAGGCAAATTCCTGGACCTGCTCAAAAGACTGCAGGTATTTTAAAGTACGCGCATAATCACTTAAATTACGAACCCCTGTGATGTGGATCAACACCTGCTCTGAGCCTGTCTGCGCAGGCACCAGCACCTCGCTTTGAGCAATTCTGTCGGCCGCAGAATTTATCCCAAAAGAGACGACCGACTTCATCGACGTCCCCTGGCTCGACCAGTTCTGAATATCGAGTCCGCTCAACAGATTCCAACGTGCAGTCCACAAATCACCTTGCCCCTGCTCAATTCTGGCAACAAAAATCCGTTTTGCGCCATATCGCTGTGAAGCACTCATCAATCGATCCGTATCAAGGGCCCAGACATTTTCGGCCGTCAACTGTGATCGATCCTCGAGATCCAGCAATGGAAATTCCAGCGGCAAGCCTCTTTTCCAGGCCGACTTTCGAATCGCCTGTGCCAGGCCACCCGGATCTTCCAGGTTAAATAATTCCACCCCCTGCTCGTTACGCAGCGCAATCCATGTCAGCACCACCGGCCGTTGCCGACTCCACTGCGGCAAGCCTGACTGCACAACAATCGTGTCCATGGACTGAGAATTAAATCGCGCCCACAGGGCCAGTTCCCCATCACTCACCTGACCTCGATATTGAAACTGTTGCAAATAGCTCTGAGCGTTAGCCGCCGCCGCATCCACAACCGGGTTCTGCGGGTTTGCCAGACCTGTCAATTTACCGATGACCTGACGTAATGCCAGATCCAGAGCTGCTTCGCGGTCCTGCTCGGATTTGCCGGTCACCGGGACTTCAGCCGAATAAAGCTCAGCCCCACTTTGAGCCAAAGCCACCGGGCCAACAGCCTGGAACATGAAAATCAGGGCCAACAGTACCCAGGAGATGAATGAAAAATGACGTTGCATAAGGCGCGGCACGCTAAGAGAGGCTCAGTTTTAAGTCAAGCCTATTTTGACCCCCCAATGCCACACTGACAATGTCTGTGAGTTGGTCATGGGAATCTTGCCACAAAACTCGACCGCACTGGCCACCATGGCTGATAATATGCGCACACACGCACACGGAACACCAACGTGCCTCAAGAGTCCCTGACCTATCGCGCTGCCGGCGTTGACATTGAACGCGGCAATCGCCTTGTTGAACGAATTAAAATTGCTGCCCGCAGTACCGCTCGGGAGGGACAACTCGGTGCAATTGGCGGGTTTGGGGCACTCTTTGAACTCCCCGTCGACCGCTACCAACAGCCTGTTCTGGTCTCAGGAACCGATGGCGTCGGGACAAAACTGAAACTGGCCCTGGCCACTGGGCTGCATCGGGGAATGGGGATCGATTTGGTCGCCATGTGTGTCAATGACATCCTCAGTTTAGGCGCTGAGCCACTTTATTTCCTTGATTATTACGCCACTGCACAACTCGAAGAACAAACGGCCGCCGAGGTTATTGAGGGTATCGCCGATGGATGTCGCCAGGCAGGCGCAGCCCTGATCGGCGGTGAAACAGCAGAAATGCCCGGGATGTATGCCCAAGGTGATTATGATCTGGCTGGATTCTGTGTGGGTGTGGTGGAAAAAACTGCCATCATCGACGGCACGCGGATCCGTCCTGGTCACCAGGTCATTGGACTATCCTCTTCAGGTCCGCATGCCAATGGCTATTCACTCATACGGAAAATTATTGAGACCCGTGAAATCAGTTTGGATCAACCGCTGGACGGGCACTCACTGGCAGCACAATTACTTGAGCCAACCCGAATATATGTGCGTAGTGTATTGAAGTTGTTGCAAAATACCGAGGTGCTCGGGATCGCACACATTACCGGCGGTGGCCTGAGCGAAAATATACCCAGAATCCTGCCCCAGGGCCTGTCGGTAAGACTGCATCCGGGCGCATGGGAACCTGC
>CAZAWX010000399.1:0-2910 GCA_964488985.1 uncultured Ectothiorhodospiraceae bacterium | reverse complement strand
TCTTGCTGGCGGGCACCCCACTGCGATTTTCTGAAGTGGATTTATGCGCAGCTATCTAGGCCGGGGACTCAATAACCTTCATCAAGCAATGGAAAGGCGCTCGAATAACCGGGGACCAACACAGGTGGTGCCGGAGTCAGATAACTTGCATCAAGTTCTGACCAGCGGCACACACCAAGCAGCCCCAAGCAGGCACGGATCTCTTCTTCGAGCAATGCCAGCATCCGGCACACGCCCTCCTCTCCTGCCGCAGCCAATGCCAGGCCATACAGTCGGCCAATGGCGATGGCATCCGCGCCAAGAATCTTGGCTTTGACAATATCGCTGCCGCGTAAAAATCCCCCATCGACGACCACTTGCGCGCGCCCGTCCACCGCCTTGGCAATCGGTGCCAGGGTATCGGCGGTGCCGAGTCCATGATCAAGCTGTCGGCCGCCGTGGTTGGAGACATACACCACATCGACGCCACGGTCACAGGCCAGCAGCGCATCCTCCGCAGTCGCGATCCCCTTGATGAGAACAGGAATATCGAACTGGTCTTTGATGCGGGCAATGTCATCCCAGTTAAAACGCATCTGGTGTTCTTCACCTGAGGCGGCCATTTGCCTGGCACTGCTCAAGTAACGCTTGGCGATATCCCGTTCGCGTTTGGAGTAATAATCCAGATCCACAGTAAAACAAAATCCGCAATAACCCGCATCAATGGCGCGGCGAATTTGCGTGTCCACCCAGTCTTTGTCACCGCGCACATAAAGTTGGTAAATCTTCGGCCCGGGACTGGCATTCGCAACCTCCTCCAGACCCGGGGTACACACTGAACTGAGGATGTTGATGATGCCACTACGATGCGCTGCCCTGGCAGTGGCAATGCCGGAGCCAGGATTAATTTCCTGCAAAGATCCAATGGGCGCCAACAAAACGGGAATGGACAACTGCTGACCGAGAAACTCAACGCGAGTATCCAGGTGCTCGACATCACGCAGAACCCGGGGCCTGAATGCCAACCGATCCAGAGCAGCGCGATTGCGCCGGAAAGTGGTTTCGGTTTCAGCGGCACCAATTAGATAGTCCCAGACACCATCGCTCAGTTGCTGACGGGCTGCCGGATAAAACTCGTGCAGCAATTGAAAATCCAGTTCCGTATCCATGCCGACCTCTAGGTTGTGTGCAGGCTGCTACAATAATCTCACCCGGTATAACTGCCAAGTCGTAAGCAAACCCCTCTATGTCTGCATCACCTATCGCCATACCAAGGGCTGCCGCAAGCCTGATACTACTGCGCGGCAGTGGGATTAATACGTCAGTACTGATGGGGCGCCGTCACGACAACTCCCGATTCATGCCCGGGGTCTATGTGTTTCCCGGTGGCGCCGTGGATGAGGAAGATAAATGTGTTAACCCTGCCTCTGATCTTGATCCACAACTTACAACCGGGCTGAAAGTCCGTGGCAATCCGCACCAGGCCCGGGCGTTGGCCATTGCTTCGATTCGGGAAACCTTTGAGGAAACCGGACTGATGCTGGGTGCCAAAGGCGATCCGGGGGGTGGGCTTGGTGAATCCTGGCAGCAATGGCGACAACAGGGCATTGCGCCGGATTTGTCACAACTGCGCCTGGTCGGCCAAGCCATTACCCCGGTGCGCTTTCCAATTCGTTTTAATGCGCGGTTTTTTTATGCCAATGGCGAAGCCTTGCACGGCAAGATCCGCAGTAACGGAGAGTTGGAAGAAATTGGCTGGAAACCGCTGGTGGAAGTTCAGAGGCTGAAACTGGCGGATGTACAGGCCTTCATGCTTGAGCATTTGCAAAAGCATCTGCTTGGCGAATCGGCTCGATCAGGGGTGCCGTTATTTACCCATCGCCGGGGCAAACGGTACGTTCGGTATCAGTCATCGCCATAGTTCTGTATGAGTTTGCCACCGTATGCTTGCTCGCGGTCTAAGTGGCTGACTTCTCCACCCGTCAACAACATTATCGTCATACAGGTACAACGATAACCGCATCAACCACAATTTAACGCCTGAAATACTGCGCATCAATCCCAGGACCAGGCTCGCAGTCAATCTTTTCTTCCTCATACAGGTAAATCAGACTCGCCAACACTGAACGGGCGGCAGCCGGATACATGGCCTCGGGCAAATCCTGATACATGACCGGGACCATCTTGCCGATGTTGCCAAGACCCTGGTCAAGGCACTCCAGGCACTGGGCAAAGCGTTTGTGCCGATGTTCGATATAGGCCCGCACAAAAGGTTTCGGATCCGTCACACAGGGGCCATGGGTGGGCCAGTAGCGTTCATCGTCGGCCCTCAGTAATAACTCCAGACTGGACAGGTAACGCCGCATATCACCATCGGGCGGCGAGATGATCGAAGTACTCCAGGCCATAACGTGATCGCCGCTGAACAGGGCCCGTTCGGCAGCCAGCCGGTAACAGACATGATTGGATGTATGACCCGGGGTATAGGCACTTTCCAGGCTCCAGTCCTGTCCTTCGATCAAGTCACCATGGCGAACTTCGTGATCCGGCACAAACGCCAGATCACCGCCTTCTTCAACCTCAACACCCTGTTCATAACGCCCGGATCCGTGTCGCCCATAGCCATAGGTCGCCGCGCCAGTCGCCGCCTGCAGGGCACGGCAGGCAGGGGAATGATCCCGGTGGGTGTGGGTAACGATCAGATGACTGATGGTTTCTCCTGCAAGGGCACTGAGCAAGGCCTCGATATGCTCGGTCAGGTCGGGGCCAGGATCGATAATTGCCACCTGGCCATGGCCAATGATAAACGTGCCAGTACCATGGAAAGTAAAAGCACCGGGATTTCTCGCCACCATGCGGCGGATCATGGGCGTCATTACCTCCAACTTGCCATACTCAAACGGATAATCGCGTTGAAAAGGGATGCTCATG
>CAZAWX010000398.1:0-2918 GCA_964488985.1 uncultured Ectothiorhodospiraceae bacterium | reverse complement strand
ACCATGTCACTCAAACAGATGATTCTGGATTTGCAGGAGGAAAGCCTGCCGGATATCCCACCCGAAATTCTGCGCACGATGCTTGAGGCAACCCAGGAACTGATGGACACCGGGATCGCCGCAAAAGCCGTGCAGGTGGGCGAGCTGGCTCCCACATTTGTTTTGTCCAACACAGATGGAGAGAACATATCACTTGATGCATTGCTTGCGCAGGGTCCGGTTGTTCTCAACTTTTACCGGGGCGCCTGGTGTCCGTATTGCAACCTCGAGCTCAAGGCACTCAACGATGCGCTGCCAGCTATGCAAGCGCTGGGTGCAAGTCTGCTATCCATCTCCCCGAACGTCGTGGAAAAATCCATCGAGTTCGCCGAGAAAAACCCCTTTGACTTTGACTTTCTAAGTGACGTGGACAACCGGGTCGCGAAAACGTATCGGCTGGTCTTCACGCTGGCCGAGAAGCTGCGCCCCATTTATGCAAATTTCGGTATCGATCTGCCAGCGTTTGATGGTAATGAACACTTTGAACTACCCATGCCTGCAACCTATGTTGTAGGTACCGATGGCACGATAGCCGCAGGCTTTGTAAACGAGGATTACACCCGGCGGATGGAACCGGCCGACATTATCGCATGTCTTGAACAGTTCTGACCCCGGGCAAGCGTCATGGCGGGTTCAGGTACTGGTTTCACCGGTCAAGGAAAGCGGCACCTGACGCTTGTTGCTGCTCTGCTGTCGATGATCGGACCGTTCACGATCAATGCCTATCTGCCCTCTTTCCCTGACATCGAGACCGAGTTCGGGATAAGTCGGGCGTTGCTCTCGCAGAGTCTGGGGGTTTATCTGCTGGCCTTTGCGGTCTCAACGCTGTTCTGGGGCCCGCTGGCCGATCGTATCGGACGTCGCCGCGTCATATTGCTGAGCATGGTGTTTTATACATTGGCATCAGTGGGTTGTGCACTGGCAAAGAGCGCCGAAATCCTGTTGTTTCTGCGTGTTTGGCAGGGCCTGGCGGCCAGTGGCGGGTTTATTGCCAGCCGCGCCATGATCCGGGATGCGCATGATGCGGCGGCCGCACACCGCGCTATGTCACAGGTAATGCTGCTGTTTGCGCTGGCACCGGCAGCCGCACCGGTCCTGGGCGGTTGGTTGCATGACCATTATGGCTGGCGCAGTATCTTCTGGTTTTTGAGCGCCTACGGTGGCCTGATGCTACTGATGGCTGTCTTTATCAATGAAACATTGCGTACTTCGCAGCGCCAGTCGATATACCCACGTGCGGTTATGCGGGTCTATATCAGTGCGCTTACGCACAGCGAATTTCCCGCATTGGTGTTGAGTCTGGCCTTATCCTTTGCCGGTTTGTTTTTGTACATCGCTGGCGCTCCCACGGTTATTTTCGATTTCCTGGGTCTGGGTAGTGGAGATTTCGGCTGGCTTTTTATCCCCATCGTCATCGGCCTGGTGTTGGGTGCGGCGATAACGGGCCGTCTGGCACACTGCTGGCCGAGGCGACGCACCGTCAGTACTGGTTTCGTCATCATGTCCCTCGCCGCCACGCTGAACCTGGTGCTGGCCAAATGGGCCGCACCCGGTATCGGGACGGTTATTGGACCACTGGTGCTGTATTCCATTGGCCAGGCGTTAATGATGCCGGCGATCACGGTACTGGCGCTTGACTGTCTGCCGAACAATCGTGGCACGGCAGCCTCAATGCAGGGTTTTTTGCAGATGATCGCCAATGCCGGTGTAGCCAGCCTGGTAATACCCCTGCTACAGACCCGCCATCTGGATTTTGTATTGAGTCAGGCTGTGTTCCTGTCGATGGCGGTGCTATTGTGGATGCGGCTTACTAAGCCGGATCCTTGGTGAAATGTCCAGGCTAAGCAGGTAACAAGGAACACCCAATGACTATCTTTGAGAGGAGACATTTTGGCAGCCTTGACCGAAGTTTCAAAAAAACGACCGGAGACCAACATGGCGGGAGTTGACAGACGGGTGGCACTGGTCACCGGGGCAGGCCGGGGAATTGGCCGCGAGACAGCTGAATTATTGGCTTCACGGGGTGCGCGTGTGATGTGTGTAGCGCGTAGCCAGCAGGAGTTGGAGGCGGTGGGGCTTGACTATGTGGTTGCGGACCTCGGCACGCCCGAAGGTTGTACGCGGGCGGTTGATGCGGCCACCGAAACACTGGGTTCCATTGAAATCCTGGTGTGTAACCATGGCATTGGCTCGGCCGATGAAAAGGTTATCTGGAAGCAGGACCCGGATCTGTGGGACGAAACGCTGCGGATCAACCTGCAGGGGCCGTTTTATCTTTCACGCCTGGTGGTCAAGGGTATGCTGGCTGGCAACTATGGTCGCGTGGTGTATACCAGTTCCA
This sequence comes from uncultured Ectothiorhodospiraceae bacterium, assembly GCA_964488985.1. Taxonomy (GTDB): domain Bacteria; phylum Pseudomonadota; class Gammaproteobacteria; order HK1; family HK1; genus CAZAWX01. Next base: position 538 of record CAZAWX010000398.1, on the reverse strand, counting down.
CGGCCGGTCTGCACGCAGAGCATGCCGGCAGTGCCTACAACAGTTCCAAGGCGGGTTTGCTGGGGCTAATGCGCTCGGTCGCCCAGGATGGTGGAGAACATGGCATTACCTCCAACGCGGTCCTGCCCGGTTGGGTGCGCACGCAAATGGCCGAGCGTTCGGCCAACGCGGAAGCGCAAAGACGGGACATCAGCCCGGACCAGGTTTGGCAAGAGCGCGCCGGCATGTACCCGCCGGGTCGTGTTGCCACGCCCCGGGAAGTGGCCGAGGTGATCGCGTTCCTGGCCTCTGAGGAATCAAGTGGTGTCAGTGGTGAAGCCATCAAGGTTGCACTGGGCGGGATATGGTAGCGGGATATTCTGATTCTCTAAACGATGGTACCTGCCTGATCCCGGGTAGCACCTGCAGAGGCCTTGAGCCAACAGGGATGTTGGCGACAGAGCGCCACAGGGATGTGCTTGCAGCGTGTCTCTGCAGGTGCTACCCGGGATCAGGTCAGTCAGTGATTTCTTCAATACGCAGAACAGGGTGCTGCGCT
>CAZAWX010000397.1:0-2918 GCA_964488985.1 uncultured Ectothiorhodospiraceae bacterium | reverse complement strand
ATAATTTTAAAGCGGTCGAGATCCAGAAAACAGATCGCATTTTCAGTCTGTTCCTCCTGGGCGGTATGCAGTACCCGTTCCAGGCGATCTTCGAACTCACGGCGGTTTACAAGTCCGGTCAGGGCGTCGTGACTGGCCTGATGTGACAATTGTTGTGAGAGTTGGTGTGCCTCGGTAATGTCTTCACAGACACAAAGAACGATGAGGCCCCCGGAGTCGCTTGTCACAGCCCGGGCGCTTTCCCGGACCTGCAGCGAGTTACCATCACGGCCAAATTTACGCACCTCCCAACGGTGGATCTGACCCGGCTCAGCCATACAGGCGGCAAATCGATCAGCCATCGCGGGTTGATCTTCTTCTGCATGCAGATTCAGCCAGGACTCGCCAACCAAATCATCGATCAACGTTGCCAGCTGTGCCGCAGCATACTCGTTAGCAGATAATATTTTACCTTTTGCTGAAACGGTAAAAAACATCGAAGGATTTTCATCGTAGAGAGCACGAAAGCGGGCTTCACTTGTTTGCAAAGCACGTTCTGTGCGCTTGCGTTCAATCGCTATACCGGCCAGTTGCGCCGCCTCCTGTATCAGTTCCAGCGCAGCCGAATCCGGTACCCGGGGTTCACGGTAATACATCGCGAATGTGCCAAGGACTTGTCCAGTACTGGCACGAATGGGTTCTGACCAGCACGAGCGCAGCCCCGCGCGCTGCGCCAGATCTCGAAAAGCACGCCAATTCGGGTGTGTCAGTATATCTTCCGCTATAACCCGCACACCAAGGCTCGCCGCAGCACCACAGGAACCAACCTGTGGGCCTATCTCCAGACCTTCAATGGCTTGGTTATAAAAATCAGGCAAGCTCGGTGAGGCGCCAATTTGCAGAAATTTTCTACTGTCATCCAATAGCAGGACCGAGCACGACATACCGGGCATCAGATCCTCGATGCCTTGGATGAGTGACTCCAGCATGGATTCAAGCCGCTCGCCAGCCGTTAATTGTTCAAGAACCGCACCACGGGATCGCAGTAATTTCTCCGCCCACTGGCGCTCATTAATTTCACCGTGCAATGAGGATTGGTAATTACGGATGGCTTCGCGCATTGCTTGAAAGCTACCCACCAGACGGCCAATTTCATCACCGCTTTTGGTGGGCAAAGCCGCCTCAAAATTCCCCGCGCTCAGCTGGTCTGAAGCCAGAGCCAAACGCGCCACAGGTCGGCGCACCATGAATTCAACAATACCCAGGCTAGCCAATAAAAATATTCCGATGGCCAGCAACACCCCCCACACCAGTTGGTGCAGATGATCCTTGCGCTCTGACAACACATCTTCCAGGTCCACAGTCAGTTCGAGACGGCCGAGGTCCTCACCAAGATATAAGAGATCGGATATTAGTTGGTGGTACTCGCCCGCTGCGAATTTGGCGCGTTCCAGAGGAAAAAGCTGTCGGCCTTTATGATTGTACAAACGTAACTCTTTCCAATGAGGGTTTTGCACCAACAGTGGACTTAAAATCTGATAGAGCTTGGGTATGTTTGTTTCCAGAAGCGGGGTATGCAAGGATCTCGTCAACGACAGCAGATGACTGGTAACCTCATCCAGGTAGTGCTGCCGATCATCCCTGTTCATCGCTGGCACCCACACCAACAGCAGATAGGCCTGCATTAACACTCCGACCAACAGCATGGGTAACGCAATTTTAAGCCGCAGATTCATTGGCGAATCCGTTCTTGCCGACATGACGGCACGGATTCCCTGTTCTTATCCTTCCATGGCGTACTCATCCCGATGAGCCTTGGGCTGACAGTAACCCGGCTTCTCTGAAGTAACGCACTGCACCCGGATGCAGTGGTGCACTCAGGCCTTCGAGCATGTCCCGGGCTTTTAGATTCGCAAAAGCAGGATGTGAGGCGCGAAATGCATCGAGATGACTGAAAAACGCTTTTACCAACTGGTATACCGCCACCTGATCCATCGCCGCACTGGTCACCACCGTTGCTTTGACCGCGTAGGTCTCAACTTCTTTTTCTACCCATGGATATAGTCCTGCAGGCAGGAGGGACCTAACGTAATAAGAACGATCCCTGACCAATTCCCGGATTCCCGGGCTGTTGATATTGAGAATACGGATTGGGGTTGCCTCGGCTATTGTGCGGATACTATTGTTGGGATTTCCTACTGTGTAGAAGAGCGCACCGATTCGTCCGGTGATCAGTGCCCGCTGGGCTTCGGACTGATTCAGCGCTTCGCCCCGCAAATCCCGTTGTGGTTCAATACCATAAATTTTCAATACATCCAGAGCATTGCCCCGGCTACCTGAACCCTTATTACCGAGATTGACATGATGACCGGCAAGATCGGCAACTGTCTTGATACCGCTGTCGTAGCGCGCCACTAACAATACGGATTCGGCATGGACGCTGAAGACACTGCGCAGATCCTTTACCGGCCCTGTGGGCTGCCATTCTTCAAGGCCCTGGCTGGCCTGCCAGTTGCGATCTGATTGAGCAATTCCAAAATCCAGCAGGCCGCGGATCACCGCATTGATATTGAATACTGAGCCCAGTGATGGGCGTCCCAGACAATTGTAATCGTCTCCTGCATAACGATTCACGCTTTGGCAAATTTGCCTGGCTACCTGGTAGTACACACCTGAACGTGAGCCCCCGCCCACCAGCAAATCCTGCCGGGCCAGTACGGGGGTGGCCAAAAGGATCAATCCCAAAAGGCAGAAACGCGTATATGTGCTCATTATGATGCTTGATGTGCCTCGTCGAAGAACAACAAGGGTCGCCTCATAGGTTCTTAAGCGCAACCCAGTGGAATAGAGGGGTGTTGGTGAAGGAAGTGTATGTGGCAGGGAGGCCACATCCAAGCCTCCAGGGACGGATTCACGGCGTCTTCTGGAACCAATATCCC
>CAZAWX010000396.1:0-2921 GCA_964488985.1 uncultured Ectothiorhodospiraceae bacterium | reverse complement strand
CGACGGCTGCAACAAACAGGATTACGCGGTGCTTTTCGTGGTTGGGGTGCCAGTACAAGACTGATCCAGAGCGGTGAACGCCGACCCATACAAGTAAGCCGAAATTTTCTCGTTACTCTGCCCCTGAGCTAAATCAATGACCTCAAAGTTAACTCGTCCACAGGATAAAACCACCGTTGAATGGCAACAATTACTGCAGTCGGGGATGCGTATTTTTATTGGCTCCAATGCTGCAGTCCCCAATGCCCTGATTGAGGACCTGATCGACAACAGCAGTAACCTGCATGACATCGAAACGGTACACATACTCACCCTTTCCGAGAACGTTTGGGTAGAGCCCCAGCACCAGGACCTGTTCAAGGTGAATACTTTGTTTATTGGCGGGAAAAATATGCGCCTCGCCATCGCTCAGGGACGGGCGGATTACACGCCCTGCTTCCTGTCCGAGGTACCCAAGCTATTTGCCGAAAACGTTCTGCCGCTGGATGCGGCACTGATCATGCTGAGCCCTCCCGATGAATTTGGATACTGTTCGATGGGCGTAAGCGTCGATGTTGTCTCGGCTGCGGTGAAACACGCCAAAGTGGTAATTGCACAAATCAACACGGAAATGCCACGCACAAATGGCCACTCCTTCGTGCATATCGACCAAATTGATGCCTGGTTGGAGCAGGATCAGGCCCTGCCTGTGCTGACACCATCAACGCTTAACCGGGTGACCGAGCAAATAGGTCAGTATGTCTCCATGCTGGTCGCTAACGGCGATACCTTGCAGATCGGAATCGGCAAAATTCCCGATGCGGTGTTGCGCTATCTGGGGCATCATAAAGACCTCGGAATTCACAGTGAGATGATTTCCGACGGGGTAATTGATTTAATATCAAGTGGGGTAATCAATAATCGGAAAAAAACCTTCCACATCGGTAAGACGATCACCACATTTTGCATCGGCTCACAACGGCTATATGATTTTGTCGACAATAATCCGCACGTCGAGTTCTACTCGTCGGAGCATGTAAACTCCCCGGTCAATATCGCCCGCAACGATCGAATGACCTCGATCAACAGCGCCATCGAAGTTGACTTGTCGGGCCAGGTCGTTTCCGATTCCATCGGCTACCAGTTTTACAGTGGCATCGGTGGTCAGGTTGACTTCATTCGTGGTGCCGCCCTGAGCAAAGGAGGAAAGCCGATAATCGCCTTGCCCTCGACCACCGCAGACGGTCAAATTTCAAAAATCGTCGCCCATTTGACCGAGGGCGCGGGCGTGGTCACTTCCCGGGGTCACGTACATTACGTAGTCACCGAATACGGTATTGCCAACCTGCGTGGGAAAACCATTCGGGAGCGCGCGCTGGAATTAATTCGGGTGGCACATCCAAAATTCAGGGTTCAGTTATTGAAAGATGTGCGCAAGCATTACTGGGTACCCGAGTACCAGGAAAATACCCCCACCTCCGTACCCGAACTTGGCAGCGTTGAATTCAAACAGTTCGTATTTGGCGATATCAATTATGTTTTGAGGCCGCTGGGTCCCGCCGATGAACGCAAACTGCAGGAGTTTTTCTATTCACATAACAAAGAAACGCTGTTGCTTCGTTATAATTACCATTTTGCCCGTATGAGCAGAGAAAAATCCTGCACGCTGGTCAGCATAGACCAGCATAAAGATCTCGCACTTTGTTTTACCCAGAGCGACAATTCAGGAGAAATCATCCAGGCGGTCGGGCGCTATTATTTGATCGAGGCGGAAAACAGCGCTGAAGCTGCTTTTGTTATTAAGGAGAGCAAGCGCGGAAAGGGAATGGCACAGACTCTGCTAAAAGAAATGGTCGGCATTGCCCGGACGCGCAAACTCGACAAGATGACAGCCCTGGTCCGCAGCGACAATAAACCGATGCTGGCAGTATTCAAACACTGTGGCTTCAAGCGCACGCCCTCCACCGACTTCAGCGAAGTCGAGTTGGAACTGCTGTTGAACGAAACCGAAACTGAACCAGCTTAACGAAGACCCTCGCCTATCCTCATCCACCTATGTAAAAGGCTATTTTATGTCCGTTGGAATTATCAGTCATGGCCTCTGTTCCGCCCATGAAATGGGAGAGCATCACCCGGAGTCCCCGGCGCGCTTATCCTCGATTCAGGATCAATTGATCAGCTCCGGGCTGAATTTTGTACTGCGCCAATACGACGCCATCCCGATTGAACCCGATCAGCTTTCGCTGGTACACGATACCGCCTATATCGACGAGGTGCTGGCCAGCTCACCCGATGAGGGCTACTTCCCTCTCGACGACGATGCCCTGATGAACCCGCATACACTTACCGCCGCGTTGCACGCCGCCGGCGCCGGCATCCAGGCGGTTGATCTGGTGATGGCAAAAAGCCATTCCGCCGTGTTTTGTGCGGTGCGCCCGCCAGGACATCACGCCACTCGCAACCGCGCAATGGGCTTTTGTTTTTTTAACAACGTCGCGTTTGCGGCCGCTTATGCCCTGCAGCGCTACTCACTCACCAAAGTCGCGATACTGGATTTTGATGTCCACCACGGCAATGGAACCGAGGATATTTTTTCCGGAAACCCGAATGTGCTGTTTTGCTCAAGCTTTCAATATCCTTTTTACCCGTTTTCAGGTGTAGGAGAAACACCAGCCAACATCGTCAATACGCCCCTCGCCGCCAGTGCTGGTAGCGCCGAATTTCGCCAGGTGGTGAGCGAACGCTGGCTACCCGCGCTGGAGACGTTCAAACCAGAGATGTTGTTCATCTCCGCAGGTTTTGACGCGCACATTCAAGATGACATATCGCAGGTCAACCTGGTCGATGCCGATTATCGCTGGGTCACCGATCAATTACACGCCGTCGCCCGTCAGCATAGCCAGGGTAGAATCGTTTCCTTGCTGGAGGGTGGCTATAGTCTG
>CAZAWX010000395.1:0-2924 GCA_964488985.1 uncultured Ectothiorhodospiraceae bacterium | reverse complement strand
CCATGGTCATATCAAAATCCAGACTCAGTGTCTGCAACTCAAAGGCCTCGGCCAAAGCCAACAGCATGTCGGCACGTAGCATACGCACCATCACCGGCAATACTTTTTCCATCTCCTGGTCACGTTCGCGAAAATGCAGGCCACCATAGATCTCGGCCAGAAAAAAATCGCCGGCGGCCCGGTAACGTGGCTGGTTTATCAGGTCCCCGTAGGTCCGCGCCAGACGCCGGCGCTGCCAGTCCTGCACGCAAGCGAGTGCTGCTACGGGATAATCGGTTTCATCCAGGTGACTGGCGAGCGCATGGCTGGCGCTGAGCGCCTGTCTTAAACGACCGGCATGCTGTTTCAAGTTTGCTCGTCCCCATCGAGCGCGCTGATGGCTTCCAGCAGTTCTTCCGCCCTGCGCCGGAACAGGGCCAGCGCCTCCACGTGCGCGTAACGAATGACACCGGCTTCATCCACCAGGAAAACCCCGCGTTTCATACCCAACGCCCCCTTGCAGCCATAACGTTGCGCCACTTCAAGGTCCGGGTCCGAAAGCAGCACAAACGGCAAGTCATGCTTGCGTCTGAATGCGCGGTGAGATTCAAGGCTGTCGGAACTGATACCGACCACCGTTACCCCGAGGTTGGCGAAAGCTTCAATACCATCGCGATATTCACACAACTGGCGTGTACACACCGGTGTGTTGTCACCGGGGTAGAAGACCAACAGGACCCTTGTGCCACTATGCTCAGATAATTGATATGTCTCTCCGCTGTCACTTTGCAAACGGAACCCAGGCGCCTTGTCATTCACTGCAATCATCATGTAACTCCCGAAAGGTATTTGCTGTCGACATACTGGTCAATCATCACCAGCACCGTTAGAATCGAAGACCTCTAAACAGGTGTCCTTGCATGCTCACAATACACCAGGCGCTGGCGCCCAGCCAGACGCAATCTCAATCTAAATCCGGGCTTGCCATCGCCGGTGGCGGGCCCGTTGGCGCCATCTATGAGCTCGGTGCGCTGCGCGCGCTGGATGAGAGCATTGACGGCCTGAGACTGCACGAACTGGATGTCTACGTGGGTGTCAGCGCCGGTGCCCTGATCGCCGCTGGTCTCGCCGACCGCATTACAACGGCCGAGCTGTGCAGGATCTTCATGGGCCAGGAATACGCCAGCCTGCGTTTTGAACCCGAACGTTTTTTGCACCCGGCATATCGCGAATACATCCAGCGGGCCGCACGCTTGCCTACCATATTAAAGGATTCGTTGCTCAATATGCTGCAGCACCCCCGCCAGGCCAGTCTGTCCCAATTGATCGGCGATCTGGGCAAGGCCATACCCAGTGGCATCTTTGATAATGAAAGCATGCATGATTTTTTGCAGGAGGCTTTCCTGGTCACCGGACACGGCAATAACTTTGATGACCTGGAGTGCCAGTTATACATCGTGGCGGTGGACCTGGATAACGGTACCGCCGTCCGCTTTGGCGACCCGGACCACCGCGACGTGAGCATTTCACGCGCGGTACAGGCGAGCGCCGCCCTGCCCGGTCTCTATCCCCCGGTTGAGATCGATGGTCATTTTTATGTCGACGGCGCCTTGCGCCGAACACTGCATGCCTCGGTTGCGCTGGACGAGGGAGTCGACCTGCTGATCGGCATCAACCCGCTGGTGCCGTTTGACGCCAGCGACAACCATCATTCCAGGCAAATCCCGAGACAGAAACTGATCGGCGGCGGCCTGCCGCTGATTCTGTCACAGACCTTTCGCGCCATGATCCAGTCGCGCATGGAAGCCGGCTTCAAAAAATACCGCAGCAGTCATGCTTTTGCTGACCTGGTTTTGCTCGAACCGGACCGCCGGGACGAGGATATCTTTTTTACCAATATTTTCAGTTACGCCAGCCGCAAAGCGCTCTGTGAGCACGCTTTCCAGACCACCCGCCAGGACCTGCTGGCGCGGCGTCACGAACTTGCGCCGGTACTCGAGCAACGGGGTATGTCATTGAATCTCGATGTGCTCAATGATGAACAGCACACTCTCACAAAAAGTATCGGTGTGGGCCGTTCAAGCCACGCCGCGCTGGCGCGCAACCTCGCCGGTGTGCTGGACGAACTGGACGACATCCTCGCCAACCGCGAGACGGTATAAAATCGTTGCTTATGACGATTTATTACATTCCACGATAACTTCATCAGTGTGGCTTTCCAGATCATCGCTCAACACGTGGGCATAGATTTCCGCGCGGCGCTCACGGGTGGACCCGTGGGGCCCGACCACCTTGCAGCGTTTATCACACCACAATTCCACCGTGTAGGTCTCATTGACCTTAGTGTTGGATGCAACGCTGATCTCGCCTGATTTCCAGATCGTGTCCGTGAACAGGTAGTCATCCTTTAAAAAAGCCTGGAAGGTATTCGGCCCATCATTTGCATCGGTGGCGCCTTCAACACTCACGGTGGCGGTTGCCCTGCCATCGCTGGACATTCGGGGGACAGTTTACTTAAATGAATATTAACGCAGGCCTAATTTTCCGGGAAGTACGGCTAAAAAAGATGGGAGTTAAGTAAACTGTCCCCCGAAACCCCCCGAAACCCAGCTAAGGTCGGGGGCGTCTATATCTTCTATTCGCAGTACGAATCTTCCTCTCTAAATCTGTAGGACGGTGAATGATTAGCGGACCATTCTGGTGAAAGCAGGGTAAAAAGTATCTCTTTGGAAGTTTAAGCGGTGCGATACGTTTGACGACGTACCCTTCGAAAGGATTTTTCGACCTTACAGCAGCTGAGACTTAATCACCCACAGTAATTGGGCACTAGTACAAGTTTTTGATCATTTATTTCTGGCATATAACAGCTGTAAATACGGCTATTATTGGCGAAATTGATGTATAATGGTTGGAAATAGAGTCATTAGAAAAATTCTTGCTATATA
>CAZAWX010000394.1:0-2932 GCA_964488985.1 uncultured Ectothiorhodospiraceae bacterium | reverse complement strand
GTAACTCCTGCATTTTTTAAAAAATTACGGGCATCTATAATCCGGTACCGTAGCGATTCTTTACCGGGATGCGGACGGTGAAATCATTTTGTGCGAAGATTCTGCTGCGGGCCAGAGTGATCGGGTAGTGATCGACCTGAAGCGGTTCTGGTGCAACACGGAATTCACTCGTGAATGTTGGAAGAATAATTTGACGGTAAATGCTACAAGGAGAGACCCTGTTGTTTGTATAGCGGTACAATAATGTACACTATCCAATATGAAATTCGACACATTCCTGGGGTTGATTAGCCAGCAACCCTACTTCGATCTGGCCACGCTGGTACAACTGTCCGGAGAAGACAGATCGACGCTGCGTACGCAGCTTTCCCGCTGGGTCCGGGCCGGTAAACTCAAGCCCTTACGGCGCGCCATGTACGCACTGGCCACACCGTACCGCGCCGCACCCATCAATCCGGCGGAACTTGCCAATCAGATGTGCCGGCCATCGTATCTCAGCGGGGAGTGGGCGCTGGGCTTCCTGGGTATGATTCCGGAAATGGTCGTGACCTATACCTCTGTGACCAGTCGTTTACCGCGACGGTTTGCCAATTCTTTTGGCAGTTTCGAGTACCGTCATATCAAGCAGAGTGCCTTTTTCGGTGCGCGGGCGACCCGGATTCAGAACCATAAAGTCATGCTAGCAAGCCCCGAAAAAGCCCTGCTGGACTACTGGTATCTGCACCCCGGCCCCTGGACCCCAGCACGTATGGCGGCGATGCGGTTTCAACAGGCAGAGTTTGTCGACAGGGTACGTCTTGAACAAGCGGCCGCGCGTTTCGAATCGCCTCGCCTGCGCCGCGCGGTCGCTGTCTGGGAACAATTTATCGACTCCGAGCAATGCGGTAGCGTCCAGCTATGAAAGAAGAGGCACTGGCCCTCGCGGCGGAACATTCCGACCCGGCACGAAAACTGAACGTTCTGCGGGAATATTTGCAGGCCTGCATTATGCGTTCACTCCATGAAGGCGAAGCTTTCGTATCCTTGTCGTTTGTCGGCGGCACCGCACTACGGTTTCTGTATAACTTGCCACGATTTTCGGAAGATCTGGATTTTTCACTCGAAAATCCGCTCGGTTATGCGCCTGTAAAATGGCTGAAAAAGATTAAAACAGAGCTGACGCTGATGGGTTTTTCACCCACGCTCACCTGGAATGATCGCAAGACAGTGCAGGTCGCCTGGTTAAAGCTGGCCGATCTGTTGAAAGAAACTGGCTTGGCGACCATGGCTGGGCAAAATCTATCCGTCAAGATCAAGATCGACACTCGCCCTCCGGCCGGCGCCGATACCTTGGTGGAGATGATCACCCGCCATTTCCTGTTTACCGTGCGCCACCACGATCTACCTTCGCTGATGGCTGGAAAGGTTCATGCCCTGTGTACCCGGCCCTATCCCAAGGGGCGGGATTGGTATGACCTGATTTGGTATCGATCCCAGCGCCCGGCAGTGGCGCCAAACCTGATCCTACTCCAGCACGCACTGGATCAAAGCGAAGGGGATGGGGTCATCGATGCAAAGCACTGGACCCGGTACGCCCAAGGTCGACTCGAAACCTTCGATGCCACGAATTTGGCAGCGGATGTTCGCCCATTCCTGGAAAGAGAGCGGGATGCCGACGCTATAAGGCCAGACTATTTACGTTCATTGCTCGACGACAAGCAGCTGTAGCGACCATTGCCATCCTCGAATACGTGCAAGTGTCCGGTCACACAAGATCAGCCGCCTTGCGCAAAACATCTGCGGCCAACTTGTTACTGACCCCGTTGTTCTACGCGCACTTTTTTTGTGTAAACTAGTGTGTAGAGGTTCACACATATGGCAACAAATCTCTCTATTGATCCACAGTTGATCGAACGTACGTTGGCAGTCAGCGGCGAGCGGACCAAGAAAGCGGCCGTCACCAAGGCCCTGCAGGAGTATGTCGCCCGCCGCGAACAGATACACTTAGCCGAGTTGTTTGGAAAACTCGAGTGGGATTCGGACTACGATTACAAATCTGCACGCGCGCGAAGTTGAACGTATTCGTTGACACCAGCGTTTGGTCACTGGCGTTGCGCCGTGACTCGCCTCCGGATGTGCCGCAGGTGCATGAATTGCGGCGCACCCTCGGGACCGGCACCGTCTACAGCACGGGCCTGGTTCTGCAAGAACTCTTGCAAGGTTTCGCCAAACCAAAAGCCCACAAACAAATCATCAGGCACTTCGCAGCGTTACCCCTCTTGATCCCGGACAGAGGTGACCATGTGCACGCGGTTGAACTGCGTAATACCTGCCGCCGTAAAGGAATACAGATTGGAACGATTGATGCCTTGCTGGCGTGGCTGTGTATTCGTCATGAACTAACGATGCTCACTACGGACAAAGACTTTCTCAACATAACCAAGGTTGTTTCGTTGCCGGTCTGGGTACCTTAGAAAACACTCGTATCGCACCGGGGAACATTCGCAACAAGCCGAATCATTACTGTCATCTGATTCTGACTGGAATGCCCCAGTATTGTGGCGTAGCGAGTTCAGAAGAGAGCTTGGAGAGTCTCGAGTCGGTAATTATACTCATATGTATAGTGCGACAAAGAGAGACCCCATTTTTCGGTTGCAAAGTACGTCGTGACGACTTGGTGCCTTTGATGCGAATGCTACAATGAGATGCCCCATTTTCTGACACGGAAGCGCTCTCAAAAGGTGGCCGCGTCAAATGCCTTATGCATATCGCCAGGGTGGCGCGGCGTAAGCTGAGACAATTGGAAATCGCTGCCCGACTCGATGACCTGAGAGTACCGCCGGGCAATCGCCTTGAGGTACTGAGAGGCGACCGTTCCGGACAGTACAGCATCCGCGTCAATGCCCAATTGCGCAATCTCATGACGCGCAAAGCACCGTGGGAATAAGCGCCC
>CAZAWX010000393.1:0-2942 GCA_964488985.1 uncultured Ectothiorhodospiraceae bacterium | reverse complement strand
CATTGAACTGCGCGCCGGCCAAATAAAAATTCAAGGCGAAACTGAGTCTCGCAAGCCCCCGTTGCGGATACCAAAGGCCTTTCGCGAACAACGCATCGCGCACCTCAGCGCCAGCCAGGTGTCTAAGTGCTATCTCCGAGGGGCGTAGAATATTGACCAGATCATCGAAGATGAACGGGCCTTGCAAGCCGGAAAAATAGACGCTCCACATAAGTACCAGAACACAAGGCACAGCCACCAGTAAAAGGGCTCGGGCTCTAAGCCAGGTCTTCATCTACATCCCCGTTGAATCGGCCAACCCCCTCAATGATAGCGGCCTGTGCATAGATCTGGACAAATAGTTTTAGGTGTGACAAGCCTGAATGCTCAGGATCAACATTACGATTGTGGCTCAACAGATTTCCCCAGGGGGTAAGTTGGGTCCACAGGAGCATTGATCTGTTTTCGCAATATTTCGATCACGGAACGACTACGACCACTCCAGTGCAGAACCCGAGCCGCTTCATTTAGCGCCCGGGCAGCCGTATCCAGATGTCCCAGAGCCATCAATAACGTTACCTTTTCGACTCGGTATTTAAGTGTTTTCGGTGCCAGGCGAATGGCATTATTTACCGCTTCAAGTGCCGCAGTGGGATCACTATTTGCGATGATTTTTGCGTAGGCCAACTCACTTTGCGCACGAATTTCAGGAAACTGATGCGGATTTTCCAGCAGCGCACGAATCCATAAAATTCCCTTGTTCTGCATACGCTTGCAGACCGGGTTGCCCTTGTACAAACAAGACTGAAAGTACCTCGACATCTCCGATGCATTGGTAATCAATACTGCATTGCGGGCCCGATGCAGTAATTCCCGATTTATTGCAGCATCATAGGCCTCCAGTGTCGGCACATCATCAGGCAGTGGATCATTGAGCACATCAATTTTGCGATCCATCGTACTGCTTCGCACTTTAGTTCCGATTAACTTGTAAAGACGCCGGTTGATCACTTCGCTCATTCCAAACAAGCTGGTGACAGTTCCAGAATACAGTCGAACAGCAGTTTGCAGATGATGAAAAACCACACTGTCTGGCGCACCTGCTTTGGCCAGCACAACTGCGAAATCCATATGATAACGAGGTGAGTCGGGATGGTTGACTACGCCAGCATTCATCAACACGTAATTGTCCTGCCAGATATTGGCGCGGGTAAATGTAGCACCCGACAACAACAGCAAGAGCACTGCGGGGATCCCGAAATGCAGAACTGCTTTGTCAGTTAACCTGCTGAGGCCACGTACCAGATAAACCGCAAGGGCCATGGTCACGGCAGTCACTGGTAAATAATTTCGATGCTCAAAAATAAGTTCCAGGCCGAGAAATGAAGATTCGATGGAATGGCCGACTAAATACCAAAGCATGGCAAAGGCAAACAGGCGCTGTCTGGCCAGTCCCCTCACGGAAACTATCACTACACCGACCCAGGCCAACAGTGCAAAGACCGTTGTCAACGGCGATAACAACCCTGTACTTAAAGTGAAATCATCATGGTAAATACCGAAATTGTGGGTATTGGGATAAAGCAGCAATTGCAGGTAATCCCAAAGGATCCGAGGCTCGGTCAGCAGGCGTTGTGCGAGGGTAAAATTACGACCTTGATAGGTCATCATAAAACCATCCCAGAGGTTAAATAATACGATACCCGCCAATACTGCCGGTACGAAAGCGAAGAGCAGGAAGAAGCCTCGCAATAGCATCAGATCTTTTGGGGCCAAAAAATTCCGTCTGAAAAAACCCAACTCCGTAAGTAACATGTAATAAGGTAACAAAATTGCATTTTCTTTACTTAACATGCCGAGCCCGGCACCCATCGTCAACCCCAGTGTCATCCACGTCAGCCCCCATTTACGGCCAGTTTCCAAACGCGCCCTACCGAGGATCCAAACGGCCAGACCGAGCAGGCAAAAAAATGCCGAGAGACTGGTCATGCGTTGAACAACATAGAGAACCGCAGTCAACTGCAACGGATGAAGCCCCCAGATTATGGCACTCAACAATGCAGCCCAGTGCCACCAGGGGCGCCCTGCAAGCATTTCGTTAAGGCGATTGGCGAAGGCAAAACGCGCCAATAATCGATGCGCGATAAACCACAACAACATCACATTCAGAATATGTATGCTGAGATTGGTAACTTTAAAATTCCAGGCATTGAACGTAGCCCCGGAGAAATAGTAGTTCAGCGCAAAGCTTAGGTGCGCGAGGCCACGGCCTGTTGAATTTCCATCAAGCGGGAAAAAGGCATTGCGAAGGCTGTTGAAACTCAGATCAGCCAGCGCTGTTGCCGGTGAATGAATAATATTTGAGTAGTCGTCAAATACAAAAGGCCCGTGCAACCCCGGATAGTAGGCCATGATAGCCAGAGCCAGTATCACCGCTGCAGCAATGACAGACCAAAGCGAAACAAATTTCATGGTAGAACAAAGAGAGTGAGGAGGGGAGGAGGAGTGTGCGAGGCAATCAGGCGAGCAGAAAGGTGTACTGAACGATGACAAAAACAAGGGGACTTCCGTCCCCTTGTCTAAGTCAGGCTGAGAAGCTTAGCTTTTCGGCCGATACTTGGTGGCAACGGTGCCGCCAACGGCCCAGGTGGTTCCACCAGAGCCGCAAGTCGCTGTCCAGATGACCGTGTCGCCTGAAGTAACGCTGCTGCCAATGCCCGTCAGGGACGCAGTTACCAAGGCTGTGGTAGCCGTCGTTGAAGATACCGTCACACTTTGCGTGTAGGTGCCGGCGTAACTTAAGGCAGTAATCAGTCCAAGCGCAACGCCGGTCTGGGTGGCACCGCTCAGTGATCCCTCACTACAGGCGACGCCAACTGCGGTACGCGCCGGTGCCGAAAGGCTGACCGCCTCCTGGACTTTGGCCTTGATGGTGTAATCCTGGTAAGCAGGAATGGCCACCG
>CAZAWX010000392.1:0-2951 GCA_964488985.1 uncultured Ectothiorhodospiraceae bacterium | reverse complement strand
GTGTTTGAAGGCTACGAATTAAAACTTAATTCCTACGACCTCGGTGTGGACATCGAGCTTTACGACGCAATTCAACGTTTGCGCTTTGAGCACCCGGAAGTCAAGTCTGTCGTTGTGACGTCTGGCATCACCGGGATGTTCTGCGCTGGCGCCAACATTCGCATGCTAAGTGGAGCTGCCCACGACCACAAAGTTAACTTCTGCAAGTTCACAAACGAAACCCGCAACGCAATTGAGGATGCTGCTCAATATTCCGGACAACGATACCTTGCTGCGCTCAACGGCACTGCCGCTGGCGGCGGATACGAGCTGGCGCTGGCAACTGATCACATTCTACTGGTAGACGACGGCAACGCTGCTGTATCACTACCGGAAGTTCCTTTGCTCGCAGTGCTGCCGGGGACTGGCGGACTGACACGGTTGGTGGATAAGCGTATGGTTCGACGTGACCTTGCTGATGTATTTTGCACCCTCGAAGAGGGCATCAAGGGACCAAGGGCTGTCGAATGGCGCCTGGTCGACGAGATCGTGTCAACATCAAATATGCAATCCCGCGTCCGCGAGCGTGCCAAAGAAATGGCACAGACTTCAGATCGCCCCACGGATGCCATGGGTATAGCACTGAAACATCTCAAACGAAGCGTGCAGGATGATGAAATCCATTATCCGTTCCTTGACATCAAGCTTAATCGCAGGCAACGAACCGTGGTAATGAGTATGCTGGGCCCCGATGGCGACCCACCAACAGACCTGGTATCAGCGGTTGAGCAAGGTGATCAATTCTGGCCACTCGCTTTGATGCGTGCAATGGATGACGCGTTGTTGCATCTTAGGTTTAACGAACCCACCCTGGGTATGTTGATAATTAAAACCAAAGGCAGCCTGGATCAAGTGGTTGCCTACGACGAATTTTTACATCAACACAGTGATCATTGGTTGATGAGGGAGATATTGCTGTACATCAAACGAACGTTCAAACGTTTGGACCTCACCTCCCGAACCACAGTTGCACTGGTGGAGCCTGGCAGTTGCTTTGCAGGTTTTGTCGCAGACCTGTTGTTTGCCGTGGATCGTAGTTACATGCTTGAGGGGCAGTTTGAGGCTGACTCAAGGGCGGCACCGGAAATCCGGCTGAGCGCTTCAAATTTTGATTCGCTGCCCATGTCTAATGCCCTCAGCCGTCTGCAAACCCGCTTTCTGGGTGAACCCGAAAGTATTGAACGCACGCACTCTCTCATAGGGCAGTCGCTGGATGCTGTTGCGGCACTGGATGCCGGACTTATTACGTTTGCCCTGGATGATATCGACTGGGAAGATGAAATCCGGATATTACTGGAGGAGCGTGCCAGCTTTTCTCCGGATGCGTTAGTCGGAATGGAGGCCAACTTGCGCTTTGCGGGTCCTGAAACGATGGAAACAAAGATATTCGGCCGCCTCACAGCCTGGCAGAACTGGATTTTTCAGCGCCCTAATGCGGTCGGTGAAAACGGTGCCTTGAAAAGCTACGGAACTGGCCGCCAGCCAGAATATGACAAAAGGAGGGTTTAGAAATGAGCTCTGTTGATTATGATACCGTGATACCAAACAATGTGGGCCTGTCCTCCGATAAACGCCTCAGACGGGCCCTTGAGAAATGGTATCCACAATATATTAACTGGTGGGAAACCGTTGGACCGGAAGGCTTTCAGGATTGTGAGGTGTACTTACGCACTGCGGTTAGCGTCGAGCGGGATGGCTGGGCCAAGTTTGGCTTCGTCAAGATGCCTGATTATCGCTGGGGTGTTTTGCTCGCACCACGCGAAGAAGGTCGAAAGATTGCCTTTGGTAAGCATAAAGGTGAGCCGGTCTGGCAGGAAGTACCCGGCGAGTATCGCTCCATGTTGCGACGTCTGATTGTCATTCAAGGCGACACCGAACCCGCTTCAGTGGAACAACAACGAATCCTGGGTGCTACTGCTCCTTCACTTTATGATATGCGCAACCTGTTTCAGGTTAATGTTGAAGAAGGCCGACACCTGTGGGCCATGGTTTACCTGCTGCAGAAGTATTTTGGTCGTGACGGGCGCGAGGAGGCTGAAGATCTGCTCAAACGTTGTTCTGGTGATCCGGACAAACCGCGGATACTCGGCGCCTTTAATGAAGAAACACCCGACTGGCTATCGTTCTTCATGTTCACAACATTTACCGACCGCGATGGTAAAATGCAATTGGAGTCGCTGGCAAACTCGGGGTTCGATCCGCTGGCACGCACCACTCGTTTTATGTTGACTGAAGAAGGTCACCATATGCTGGTTGGACGTACCGGTGTTGGCCGTGTTATTCAACGCAGCAGTGAGCTTATGAGCGAACAGGGTATTTCTGATCCATTCGATATCGAAGCTGTGCGTGAACATGGTGTCATTGATCTGCCAACAATCCAGAGGAAAATTAACTTCCACTTTTCGGTTACGCTGGACTTGTTTGGCGCCGAGATTTCCACCAATGCAGCCAACGCTTTCAATGCCGGCGTCAAAGGGCGGTTTGGCGAGCTGCGAATTGACGATGACCATCAACTGCACAATGAAACCTATGCGGTGATGCAGGTTGTTGAAGGTGAGTTAAAAACGGTGGATGTGCCGGCCATCAGCGCCATTAACGCGCGCTTGCTGGATGACTATGTTGATGAGTGCGCCAATATTGTGCGCAGCTGGAACAGGATCATCACAGCTCAGGGGATTGACTTTGAAATGCGTCTGCCGCATCGTGGATTTAACCGCCAGATTGGTGAGTTCGGCGAGTCTTACATCAGCCCTGAAGGTGAGATAATGAGAGCGTCAGAATGGGCTCAGGCAAGCGCTGCATGGCTGCCGTCTGATGATGACGGCGAATTCATCCGATCGTTGATGAAGCAGGAATATCGAGTTGGTCATTTTGCCGGCTGGATTGCAGCCCCGAAAGCCGGTATCGATGGT
>CAZAWX010000391.1:0-2981 GCA_964488985.1 uncultured Ectothiorhodospiraceae bacterium | reverse complement strand
TTGTCTCGCTTCCCCACCTTCTCGCTACGATTCCCCTAAGTCCGACAGGCTCCTGATATTCTTTTATGTTGAAACAGGTTTCTATACTGGGAATACGTGGTATACCAGCCAGGCACGGTGGCTTTGAAACATTTGCCGAGCACCTGGCACTTTATCTTGTGTCAAAAGGTTGGAAGGTAACAGTGTATTGTCAGTGTGAAGGTCAAGGTTCCATCACTGAGGACTCGTGGCACGGAGTCAGACGAATACATGTTCCTGTGTCCAATAGGGGTGCTTTTGGCACCGTGATTTTTGACTGGAAGTCCACCCTTCATGCTGTACAGAAAAAGACTCTTATCCTTACGCTTGGCTATAATACTGCGTTGTTCTGTACTCTTTATCGCATCATGGGGTTGCCAAATTTAATTAATATGGATGGTATAGAGTGGCGGCGGAAGAAATGGTCCTGGCCGGAACGCATTTGGCTGTATGTAAACGAACGCCTGGGCTGTTGGCTGGGAAACCACCTGATCGCCGATCATCCCGAGATCAAACGTCACCTTTGCACACGGGTGTCCAAACACAAGATCAGCATGATCCCCTACGGCGCTGATATGATTAGCACAGCAGATATTGATTTGCTCGCACCGCTTGGTTTAGAGCCAAGGGCGTATGCTCTGATTGTTGCCCGACTGGAGCCGGAAAACTCGATACTGGAAATTATTTCCGCATTTTCCCTGCGGCAGCGTGGATGCAAACTGGCCGTATTAGGGAAGCTTGAGCCCGATACAAACCCGTACCATTGTCAGGTGGTGCATGCTGCCAGCAGCGAAGTGATGTTTCTCGATGTCATTTACGACAAGTCAACGCTTGCAGCATTACGATATTATTGCCGTTTGCACATACACGGCCATCAGGTGGGGGGTACGAATCCCTCATTGGTCGAGGCACTGGGCGCAGGCTCTGCAGTATTGGCACATGACAATTGCTTTAATCATTGGGTGGCGGGATCGGGGGCAAGCTATTTTTCCAGTATTGATAAATGTGCCGGATTGCTGGACAGGTTGCTGGTGGATCACTCCATGATCAGGCGCATGCGGGAAGCCAGCCTGGTTCGTTTCAGGGAGGGCCTTAGCTGGGGAAAAATTCTCTCTGAATATGAGCATGTATTAACCAGATGGTCCGGCAAATAGAATACAAAAAAGCAAGCCCCGCCATTGGCAGGGCTTGCTCGGTGGAAGCTTGTTCTTTTCCGAATCCTAGTAGCTGAATGAAACTTTCTTCAGTTTTGATTCAGAAGCCATGGAAGCAATCATATCCTCCATAGCCTGAATCCGTTGCTCAAGCCCTTTGATACGCTGATTCTTTGCCTGTATTTTGGCATGCAATGCTTTAACTCCGGCCACCGCAACGCCGGCCAGATCACCGGGAGCGATGTGCTTGTTATCCTTGCCAAGATCAAAGCTTGCCTTGAAGTCCTCGGCCACGGGGCCCAGGTGAGTGCCATCCTTTCCCTTTTTGTAGGACCAGGTCATCAGCGGCAGCTTGTCAAGTTTTGCCAGAATATCGCCGCCGTCAACGGCTTTGAAATCCTTCTTGATGTCACGGCTTGAACCCTGGGTCAAGGTACCTGCAATGGCTACGTTGCCAATAGTATCTATCGCCATTTCTACTTGCCCCGAACCAATGCGGTTGATCACATACGACCCCCCTCCGGGGAAGGGATTTGTGGCCCAGCTTACGCCGCTGTTTGTATCCTTAAATACAAGTTGTGGTATGCCGTTATTTTTTAATCTCATCATAACCCGGGTCGCCGGGATTGCTGAACTTTCGTCAACAAGCACCTGAGTCGTGCCGTCAGTACGCTGAATATGCAATGAGGAGGTGGGAGCACTTGTACCTATGCCAACGCTGTTAGCGAGTCGGTCAAGTGTCAGCATGGTCTTGCCACCGCTTGCTTCCGTAAATCTCAGATCATCGCCAAATTCACCGATATCCCAGACTCCCGTAAACCCATCATCCAGGCGGATAGTTGGGGTAGCTCTATTGATGTGTAGCTCGCTGATGGGTAAAGCTGTACCAATGCCTACTCTCTGTGAGGTCCTGTTGATAAAGACTGCGTTATTGGCCAGTCCAATATTCCCTGCTGCGTCTGCATTGAAGGCGGCTGCTCCGCCTGACCCAACAAGGTGAAACATCTCAGTGGCGGACGGAAGGTGCTTGATTCGATAGTCATCGAGTGAGCCGCCATTCTGCCTGTCACCTATCACACTCCAGGCGGCACCGCCACCGAAGCTCGTGTCAGTGAAGGTGATTGTGGGAATTAAAGAGGAGGCAGAAAGATCCGCGGCTGATGCATCGAGAACCAGTAGATCAAGCAGGCCATGTGCCAGTCGCGCTAGCAGTGATGGCCGGTATTCGGGCGCAGCCGTTGCGTTGCTGTCACCCGACTTCGAAGGAACAAGGAGTCCATTTTGTACGCCAAAACTCCCGGTATTCCGGTATAGCTGACTCTTTGGGACAACAACCCCATCGCCATCATCGCTTCCAACCAACACGATAACCTCGTAGCGGTAGTTGCCATCCGAAGCTCCATTCGGCAAGAGCCAGTCAACGATCCCGTTGCTGCCTTGCTGCTGACTACTAAAGTCAGCCGGTCCGGCGACTCGAATTGAGATGGCCGAGGCATTGGCCACCGTGGCATTGGCCGAGATGCCGCCTGAGTTTAGCGATACATTGGCCCCCTCCGCGGCGATGCTTGCCGGCGCAAAGCTAAGCAGCAGAACAATTGCACTGCTGAAAAATATTAAGCCCGCACTGAAAAAATGTTTTATAGTGTGCATAGATACTCCCCTTATAGTTATATGTTCAGACCGAAATGCCAAGATGCTGCATTCCAAAAGCGATCGTACTTTAGAGAGGAGCATTTTTCAATGGGGGAAATATGGGTGTCAACCCAAGGTAGAAATTTCCGGTTTTGTCCCAGATAGAAATTTCCTCTT
>CAZAWX010000390.1:0-2981 GCA_964488985.1 uncultured Ectothiorhodospiraceae bacterium | reverse complement strand
AATAGCGATCCGATAACATCGGACACAGGTTGCATGACCTTTCTGCCCACCTGTGGCCTGGATTCAGCCGCTCAGGCCGATGTCCTGTTGGTTCCGGAGCACGAAGACATAAAAACCGGTGCAGACATGAAACAGCGTTACAAGGAAACCTCGCGTGGTGGTCTGGCTGTGAACGTTATCGAATGTTGATTGCCCGTTACATCGCTGTTGCAATTCTTTTGTTCTGTGTTGGCCCGCCCGCAATGGCCGGGGATATCTATAAATGGCAGGATAAGGACGGCATTTGGCATTTCTCTTCAACGCCACCTGCTTCCAATGACACGTTCGACACGATTACCTTGCCCGCAGCAAACCCACAACCTTACATCAGTATGCGCAAACTGGGCACCGAGTGGGAACCGGAATACGCTTTTTTCAACCATTTGTGGGGACCGGTGGAACTGGAACTCAAGTTGAGTGATGCAGATAATGTCATCACCGAGCCACCATTGCCTGCGCGTGTTGTGCTGGCCGGCCAGACCGAGGAACGGCTCTTGAAAGTGCGATCCCTGGACCCGCACAAGGGTTTTCAGTTCAATTTTGCCTACCAGTCCATGCCAGGCCCACCGCTTGTGCAGATACCCGAGGCCGTGGATTATTATCCACCATTCCCGCTGGGTGAAACCTTTGTGATCAGCCAGGGTTTTGACAATGGCACCACGCACCATGAGCCCGCCAACAAGTATGCGGTGGATATCGTCATGCCCATCGGCACACCGGTGCTGGCCGCACGCTCAGGTCGGGTCATGGACATGCAGGATGACTTTCGCGGTGCCGGTCAGCAGGACCGTTACCTGGCCCGTGCCAACCAGGTCAGAATACTGCACGACGATGGCACCATGGCGGTCTATGCACATCTGCAAGCCAACAGCCTGAAGGTACGCCTGGGTGCGTTGGTGAAACGCGGTCAATTGCTCGCCAATTCCGGCAATACCGGCTACAGCAGTGGGCCGCATTTGCACTTCGTGATCCAGCTCAATGCCGGTATGTCACTGCAATCACTACCCTTTCGTTTCAAGGTTCCCACGGGCGGTACCCTGACACCGGCCAAGCAGATGTTGATTGAGGGTGTTATGCCAAAGAAGTAACCTGGATATCAGTTGCAGGACAAACTGTTCCAGCAGTTGCTGTCTGACCATGGCATCGAATGCAGCATGTCGTGACGGGGGAGTGTCATGACAACGCCGTGATAACTTTCAGGGCCTGGCCTGTTCCCTGGAATAGATGATTTTTCCGTCAAGCAGGGTCAGCAGCGCCTGTGTGTCAGAGATGCTCGCGGCCGGGATTTCAAACAGATTGTGATCCAGCACGACCATGTCGGCCTGCTTGCCGACTTCTATCGAGCCTGTCTTATTTTCGTGGTGCATCAGCCAGGCGGCATTGATGGTATAGGCATCGAGCATGGTTGCCAGGCTTACGCTTTCGTTTGCATTGAGTACCGGGCCCGCGTTTGTCACCGGGTCCTGCCGGGTGATGGCGACCTCGATGGCATCCAGTGGATTGGCTGAAGATACATTCCAGTCACTGCCCCCTGCAATGCGCCCGCCTGCCCGTTCAACGCTTGCAATGGGGTACATGGCCTGCACCCGTTTTTCACCCAGCACCGGCAGGTTCAGTTTCAGGATCCATTCATCCGGCTCGGCCCACAAGGCCTGAAAATTGGCCGTGGTATCCAGGCTGGCAAAACGCGCGATGTCGTCAGCACCAATCAATTGTAAATGGGCGATATGATGGCGGTTGTCGGATGGGCCGTTATGCTGGCGGGCGGCTTCAATGGCATCCAGTCCGGCGCGCACTGCACCATCTCCAATGGCGTGCATGTGTACCTGTAGTCCCATTGCATCAAAACGGGTGACGGCAGCGTTCAGTTCATCCGGTGGGATGATCAATTCACCCCGTTTACCCGGCTTATCCAGGTAAGGTTCCAACAATACGGCGGTTTCACCTTCCAGTACGCCATCCAGAAAAAGCTTTATACAGCCGTTGTTGACCCGCACGGACTCGTATTGATGCCGGTTCTCCAGAACACGTTCAAAATCTGCCCCGGTATGTTTGGCAAAGCTGCTCTCGTAGGTCAGGCAGGTGACCACGCGGGCACTCAGCTTACCCGCCTGCTCAACGGCCTGGTAGGCCTGGTAATCTTCAAGACCTACCGAGACGTCTATAAAAGACGTAATACCAAAAGAATTCAGATGCTTGAGACTGGCACGCAAAGCCTCGGTATTACTCTCCAGTGTATGTTTTGGCAACAAAGACTCAACCAATGCCATGGCGGTTTCGCGCAAAGTGCCATTGGGGGAACCGTCTTCTTCACGTTCGATGACACCCAGCGGCGGATCGGGTGTTTCAGCATTGATGCCCGCCAATTCCAGTGCTTTGGAATTGGCCCAGGCGTTGTGTCCGTCCGAGGCTGTGACGAATATAGGTCGATTGGCATCAATCGCATCCAGCAGGGATTTATCCGGTCCATTCTGTCCAAACAATGAAAGGTCAAACGCTTGCCCCAGTAGCCAGCCATCGCTGGAGTGGGCGGCACAGTCGCTCAGTTTGCTAATAAGGGCAGGGACATCCTGCTCATTTTCCAGTGAACAGCCCAATAGTGCGTAGCCGCCAAAGATGGGGTGGATATGCGCGTCGTGAAAACCGGGCAGTGCCATTTTACCGGTCAGGTCAATCGTGCGCGTATCCGAGCCGGTGAACGGTTGGATATCGTCATTGCTGCCAACCGCAATAATTACACCATCGCGTATGGCAACGGCCTGTGCCCAGCTACGCCGGGCATCCTCGGTATATATCCCCCCATTGAGCATGACCACATCAGCGCTCGTTGAAGGCTGTGTCTGGGCAGGTGTATTTTGCGGATCACGGTCGCAGGAAATCAGCAGTAATACTGCCAGCAGCCCAAAAATGTGCAATTTTCCAGAATGTCCCGGTTTCATACT
>CAZAWX010000389.1:0-2982 GCA_964488985.1 uncultured Ectothiorhodospiraceae bacterium | reverse complement strand
CGGTGGCCATTCCTGCTTACCAGGATTACACCATCAAGGCCAAAGTCCAGGAGGCCGTTAGCCTTTCGGCACCTGCGCGTACCGCAGTCGGCGTCGCCTGCAGTGAGGGCACCTTAAGTGGTGCTACCCAGACCGGTGTTGCGCTTGGTCTGATTACTGCAGCAAGCTATAGAGGTACCTATACAAATTCTGTGACGGTGGCCAATACCACAGCCTCGGCAGCCACGGTCACAGCAGCTTTGACATCAATTGGCAGTAGCATCACCAAAGGGACGAACAGCACTGTTGTCTGGACGGCATCCTGTACCACAGGCGGCACCTCGTGGACAGTGGGTGGTAGCATTCCAACCAAGTACCGGCCGAAGAGTTAATCTTTCCTGAGAAGGTTAGAGCAAGGGGACGCAAGTCCCCTTGTTTTTTTCTTGCCACGGTACCTCAATCCGTAACTGAAACTCACAACAGTATCGTTCAGACACTGCGCCCAATTCGTACAACTCAACTATGAAATTTCCTGTAGCGGTCACCAGATGGCATGCCGTAGGGATAACCTTGGTGCTATTTTTAGTCACCATGGCGTATTTCCCGGGTCTACAGGGACCATTCGTGTTTGACGATAACTCAAACATCATCCATTCCCCAGCCACAGCGCTAACGGAATTACGGTTTGACAAGCTTCGCGATGCTTTTTTCCCGCTCGATGGGGTGCGTACCACCCGGGGATTGGCGCATCTGAGCTTTGCGCTCAACTATTATTTTTCAGGCGCCGAGTTCAATGCCTGGAACTTCAAAATCACCAACCTCCTCATCCACCTGTTGAACACATTGTTATTGTGGTTTATCGCCCATCAATTGCTGAGGCGATTTGCCTTCATGCACAGCCTTGGTGAAACACTTGGTAATCGTCCCTGGTGGCATTGGGCTGCATTGTTGAGTGCCTTGATGTGGGGGCTCCATCCCTTGCAGTTGACTGCGGTTCTCTATGTTGTTCAACGCATGACCAGTCTGTCGGCATTTTTTTGCCTGCTCGGTCTGGCTGTTTGGATCCACGGTAGGGCACGTTTGGAAACCGGCCGTAAGTGGGGGCTGACGTGGATGACGCTGGGGTTGGTGTTGGGTGCCGGACTCGGCATATTAAGTAAAGAAAATGCAATATTATTACCTTATTACATGTTGCTCACGGAGTGGGGTTTTTTCACACGGCATACCCTGGCCCCAAAAAAACGGATGTTATTGCGTGGCTTCTTCCTGCTCTTCGCTTTCGTTCCGGCAGTATTGGCGGGTATCGTATTATTCAACCTCTGGGATAGTTTTATGGTGACCTATCAAGGTCGCAATTTTACCCTCGCACAACGCCTGCTGACAGAGCCTCGTATCCTTTGGTATTACCTGCAATTGCTGCTTTATCCCAATACCCACAATTTCGGTATTTACCACGATGATTTCACGTTGAGTACGGGTTTGTTCTCACCGTTGACAACAGTCTTCGCGTTATCTGCCTGGGCTGGTGTCGTGATAGTGGCCGTGAGGGGACTGGCCAGACAGCGCCTGTTCGCCTTTGCCATGCTTTGGTATTTAGTCGGCCATTCCATCGAATCTTCCTTTCTCGGCCTGGAACTGATTTTTGAGCATCGAAATTATTTGCCGGTGACTGCCGTGACCATGGTCCTTGCTGTTTATCTGGTACGTGGCCTCAGCAGGTTAACTGACAAGGCAGTTCTGCAGTTCGGGATCCCAGCAGTGTTCCTGCTGCTGTTGTTCGGGGCGACATTTACCCGCGCCAATATCTGGCAGGATAAATATGTGCTCATGAACGCAGGCGTTAACAACCATCCCGATTCACCTCGTTATCATATGGATTATGCCGTTGTACTGGCCAACGCGGGTGCAGATGACAAGGAGGTATTTAGACATCTTCAGTCAGCTGTTCGCCTGCATTCTGGAACTGTCACCAGTTTGTTTGGAATGAGTGAAGTGATCAACCGGCGTCTTTATAAGCTGATCGGGACGAAAGTACGAAGCACTACCAGCAAACGCAAAGTAGATGTGCTCAATGACCCATTACCCGATGATGTAACTTCGCTTGAGACTTATGACTCAGCAATAAATCTGGAATTGCTGCATCGGGCCCGCACTGCCATTCTGATTACCAATGCATCTGAGATGTCGCGGTATATACGGTCTTGTTTGTATAAGGACAACCCGGTCTGTAAGCGTATGCAGGATAAGGCCACTTTATGGATCCGTGCGCTACTGGAAAATCCGCGTCAGTTTCCTGAAATTCGTGCGCAAAGTGAGTTGGCCTACGCAAAAATTATCGCAAAAAGTGATCCCGCTGTAGCACTTGAAGCGGTTAATAATGCCATTCATCTGACACCGGAAACACTTAAATACCGGGTCGAAAAGGTAACGTTATTGATGGCTCTGGGACAGCTGGATGCGGCTGCCCGGGCGTTAAATGAAGCGGAACGGACACTGCACTGGAGCGGCCGTGGGCGTTCTGTAATCGACTTATTGCGAAAACAGATCAATGCGGCGGGTGGTCATTTCAATGCGCCAGTGGATCCAACTCACCCCCTGGGAAAATCTGTTGAGCCACAATCGTAATGTTGTTCCTGAGCATTCAGGTTCGTCACATCTGAAACTATTTGTCCAGGTCGATGCACAGGCCGCTATCATTCAGTGGACTGGCCGATTCAACGGGGATGTAGATGAAGACATGGCTTAGGACCCGAGCCTTTTTACTGTTGACTGTGCCTTGTGTTCTGGTACTTATGTGGGCCATTTATTATTCCGGCTTGCAAGGCCCGTTCATCCTCGATGATCTGGTCAATATTCTACGCCCCGCGGAGATAGCACTTAGACACCTGGGTGGTGCTGAGGTGCGCGATGCGTTGTTCGCGAAAGGCCTTTGGTATCCGCAACGGGGACTTGCGAGACTCAGTTTCGCCTTGAATTTTTATTTGGCCGGCGCGCAGTTCAATG
>CAZAWX010000388.1:0-2989 GCA_964488985.1 uncultured Ectothiorhodospiraceae bacterium | reverse complement strand
ACTTTGGTGATTGCACATCAGGAAATGGCAAACCACCTGGAGAAATATCCTCAAGATCGAGCATGGGCGGAACAACTAGTTGAGCGGAATTTGTTTAGGCCGTTAGCAAGGTGCCAGCAATTACCTACAGAAATATGCGCACGCTTTCCAAATTGTCTTTGTGGTGTTGAAGCACTTGAAAATTCAATGAAGGATTTACGTAACCGAAATTGGGAGCATATTCTGAAATTGCTCAGCCCTGAACCTACACCACCTGATAATGGCCCTCAAGGACCTCCACCGCGTAAAAATCCAGCAAAGGTGATGCCCAAACCAAGACAATCTAGCCTTACAAAGGCAGTTGCTTAGACCCCAATAATTCAAGTACCCAAAGACACGATAAGAAGACAGCCATTGATAGCGCCCTGCTTGCAGGTGGTTTACCTGTGATCCTGGTCCGACTACTGGAATTTTAAAACCCAGAGTCAGGTTCAATTAATCAACGCAATACTATCCACTTATGATAAATCGTTAACTTGATTAATTGAACCTGACCCCTTCAAACCATAGCAATTGACACACACAAAACTATAGTGGATGATACGCACTAAACTATAGTAATTGATGCGCAGTAAACCATAGCCAATGACGCAGCAACGCCAACAACTTGCGGATGCTCTTGAGCATATCCAGGCAGCCGCAAAAGACGACCTGATCCGCTCGCGGGACATGAGCCGTGTTGATCGCGAGCGTGCGCTGGCGGCACGCTGGCTGCACCCCGTTATCAAGGGCTGGTACATCGTCGGTTCCGGGGCCTCGGCAAAGCCGGGTGGTAGCGTGCTTTGGTACAGTCACTTCTGGCCGTTTGTGCAGCGCTATCTGGATGATCGCTTCGGTAATGGATATTGCCTCAATGCAGAAGCTTCACTGGATCTTCATGTTGGGTCTACTACCGTTCCCAAACAACTCATTGTCATGACGAAGGAAGGTGGTAGCCACAAAATCCAGTTGCCACACGGGATTTCTATCCTGACCTACCCCGACCCCAATAACTTGCCAGACCAGCTAGCGACTCTCGACGGCATTCGCATCATGCTGCTGCCCACGGCATTATGCCGCGTTACCCCCCGCTATTTTCTGGCCAACCCCATCGATGCGGAGATCGCCCTCAATGTAGTGAATGAAAGCGAACTTTCCCGGGCCCTGATCAGCGGACGAAACACCCGCGCGGCCAGCCGCCTGATGGGCGCCTATCAATTCCTCGGAAACGATGAGCGGGCACGTCGAATCAAACAGGATATGCTGGTCAGCGGAAGTCGTATTTCACCCACCAACCCGTTCGATAGCGTGCAACCTCTGCTTGGTCAGCTACCGCGACTTCAGTCGCCGCAGGTAGGGCGATTGCGCGCGATGTGGGCAAAAATGCGCCCCGTTGTTCTGGATCGCTTTCCGGCGGCCAAGCTGCAAATCGACACGGAAAGTTATCTGACCAGCCTGGCAGACATTTACCAGCACGATGCCTACAACTCGCTGTCGATCGAAGGTTATCGGGTCACACCTGAAATCATCGCACGGGTTCGTAGTGGCGACTGGGATCCGGAAGGGGAGGAAGGCCGCGAGCACGTGGCTGCGATGGCCGCAAAGGGTTACTTCGATGCTTTCAAGCTGGTTGAAGATAATGTACGGGTCGTGATGGAAAGAAGTGATCCCACAGCAATCACAAAAAGACACCTGCAAGACTGGTATCGGGCATTATTCGGCACCAGCATCCAGGCCGGCATTCTGGATGCGGTTGATGTGGCCGGCTTTCGAAACCGGTCCGTCTACATTCGTGGTTCAAGCCACGTGCCGCCACCATCCGCTGCACTAATGGATTGCATGGAGACGTTTTTTGATCTTCTTGACAAGGAAGAATCCGCCGCCGTCCGTGCAGTGCTCGGGCACTTCGTCTTCGTCTTTATACACCCCTACCCGGATGGTAACGGTCGTATTAGCAAGTTTCTGATGAACCTGATGCTGGCATCCGGTGGTTACCCCTGGACGGTCATTCGCCTAACACAACGAAAAACCTATATGAACGCCCTGGAGCAAGCATCAGTAACCAAGGACATAGCACCCTTTACTGATTTCATCGTTCAGGAAATGCAGGTCGACTGGACCAAAACAACATGAACACCAGCCAGCTTAAAAACTACGCACCCAGGGCACGCAAAGAATTCATAGAAGCCATTAAGGCCCGCGCAACCAAGTTCGGTATCACTGGGTCTGACCCGTTAGAGATGATGGTGCGGGACGATGTCGCAATGATCTACGGCGAAGCGTATCCCAAAGAAGTGTACCAACAGCGTGAAGGGGTTTTGGGGCTTTGGAATTCGATTTCGGACCCGGGCACCATCCTGACATAAGAGAATGTCCAAAACCCCTTTGTAATACTTAAAGACGGGACCACATGACTTCCAGCACGGTGCTGTTTTTTTTCTAATAGTGTCGCTACCATGAGATAACTTTTACCAACATCAGGGACATTCATGAAAATATTGGTCACCATCATAACAATCATTGCAATCGCGGGTCCCGGGCAGCTATTTGCCGGAGACGATACGACGCAGGCACGTCTCACCGAGACAGTCCGTACGCTCGCATCGGACCAATTTGAAGGACGGGCCCCTGGTACGGCGGGTGAAGACCGGACGGTGGGCTATTTGATTGGTCGTTTTCAGGCACTGGGCCTGGAGCCAGGTGGCGTGGATGGCGGATGGACACAGGCCGTTCCACTGCTCCACACACGTTTGGGTGTAGCCACTGAGCTGGCGGTGGAAACCGTTGCCGGAAAAACACCGTGGCGCGCTGGTACGGACGTCTACGTTTCGACCTTACAAACCAAAGAAAAGGTGGTTGTCAGTCGTGCGCCAATGGTATTTGTTGGTTATGGCGTCACTGCACCGGAACGGCAATGGGATGATTACAAAGGCCATGACCTCAAAGGGAAAGTGGCGGTCTTTCTGGTCAA
>CAZAWX010000387.1:0-3022 GCA_964488985.1 uncultured Ectothiorhodospiraceae bacterium | reverse complement strand
AACAGAACCATTACCACCGTGACCACGCCCCGCACCCATTTGTCGCCTTTGAGTAGCTGCAGGTGGACGCCGGCCAGCCCACCCAGCAGGTTGCCCGCCGCCAGGGCAAAACCCATGGCCCAGTCCACCTTACCGTTCCAGGCAAAGAGCACCAGCGCGAGCGGCGTGAATGCCAGCACCATGGTGACCTTCAGGGCATTGCCCCTGATCAGGTTGAAGCCGGCCACCGTGGTCGCTGCCAGGATCAGGAACCCGATACCCGCCTGGATGAAGCCGCCATAACCACCGATGAGAAAAAACACCCCGGCAAAGCACCACCGCCTGGCCCCTGCAGGCGGAACAGGG
The DNA here is from genome assembly GCA_964488985.1 of uncultured Ectothiorhodospiraceae bacterium. Classification (GTDB taxonomy): domain Bacteria; phylum Pseudomonadota; class Gammaproteobacteria; order HK1; family HK1; genus CAZAWX01. The sequence goes on along the minus strand of CAZAWX010000387.1, from coordinate 2,677 downwards.
TCGCCTTCCCTGGGTGGCCGCATGGGATGCCATAGCATCCATGCTGCCGCTCCCACGAGGATCACCGCCAGTATCCTCTGAAATGCAATTTCCCCGATACTGACCGCTGCAAGCGTGCCCAGAACACCCCCTGCCAAAACCGGTGGAACCGCCAGTAGCAGCCACTCTCCCGAGAGCAGGCCCCGGCGGTGAAAGCTCCACGAGGAGCCTATGTTCTGGATCAGGATGGCGACGCGGTTGGTGCCGTTGGCCACCGTCGGTGGCAGACCCAGAAATATCATCACCGGCAAGGTGAGCATCGAGCCACCACCCGCAATGACATTCAGGGTCCCGGCGATGAGGCCGACCAGGAAAAGCAGCAGTGAGGTGGTGATGATGTCCGGCACGTTGCTTGTTATTCAGTATGTCTAACCGGCTTCTACCGGCAAACCTGCCGCCTTCCATTCAGGGTAACCGTCTTCCAGACGCCGGGCACCAAAGCCCCTTTCCCGCAATTTGGCGACGGCTTCAAATGCCAGTACACAATAGGGTCCACGGCAGTATGCGATGACCTCCTGGCGGGCAGGGATATCCTGGATACATCGCTCAATGTCCCCGACCGGCATGTTGATCGCGCCGGGTATGTGACCCGACTCAAACTCTTCGGCTGGCCGGACATCGAGAACCGTAACGAGACCCATTTTATTTCGCCGCCTGAGCTCATCACGAGAAACGGGTTCCAGGGTATCGCGTTCGCTGAAAAAACCGGCAATCACCCGGTTCACTTCCCCGATATGACGCTCACCCGTGTGTCTCAGGCTGCTAAGAAGATCGATCACATCACGACCTGCCACGCGATAAAACACATAGAGTCCGTCCTTGCGTGAAACAACGAGACCGGCCAGCCGAAGCTGTTGCAGGTGCCGGGACGTATTGGCGATGCTGAGCCCGGCAACCTTTGCCAGTGCCTCAACACTGCGTTCCCCCTGTGCCAGCAACTCCATCAACTCCAGCCGGTTCGCATGACCCAGCGCCTTGGCGATGATTGCAAACTGCTCGAAGAGTCTTGATTTTGGGCTACGGTCCGTCATTGACTACCAGACCCACCTGGGGGTACGGGTTGCGCCGTGGCGAATTTTCCACAGGTAATATCCGGCAAAAACGTGCTTGGCCCACAGCCAGCGTTTGCCCTTGCTCATCGTCGAGACGTTGCGTGGCGGGCGCACCGGGTCAGCAACCATGTGTACGGCCGTATCACCCATGTCCATGATGCATTCCACCCGCAGATGGTCTGCGACTTTTCCCCCACCCTGGACATCGGCAGCAATGTTCCTCGCTACCATCTTTGCCATTTGCTCGGTCATGTGCGCGGTCTTGGGGAAATTCACGGGTACCGGTGTGTCTTCGACCGGTGGCATGGCGACGGCGACCCCGACCGCGTAAATGTTCTCGAAGTTCAGATGCCGGTAATGGGCATCTACCGGGATAAAACCCTTGGGGTTACCAAGGTCCTGGCTATCAGCAATGGCGCTGACCCCGGCAAGGGGTGGAATAACCAGCGAGAACCGCGACTCAAATACCTGCCCATCGGCTGTCTCAACAGTGTCTTTTTTGATACTGCTTATCGCCAACGAGGTATGGTAACGGACATCACGCTTTTCCATTTCACCCTCCATGAAATGACGAATGTTCCCAAAACCGCCCACCCCGAAATGACCGAGAACAGGTTCAGGTGTTACAAACGTAATGGGCGCCTTGTGACACAAACCGCGCTTTTTCAATGCATGATGTGCCTCAAACAGGAACTCGTAAGCCGGCCCCAGGCAACTCGCTCCCGGGGCGCAGCCTATGACCATTGGGCCGGGGTCACGAAGAAATGCCGCCCACGTCTTACGCGCCTCTTCAGCTTCGGGTACCGACATCAGTGAATGCCCCGGACCATCGAATGGCCCAAGACCGGGCACCGCTTCGTTGGCGCTACGGTGGCCGGTCGCGATCACCAGGTAGTCGTAAGCGTGACGCTCGTTGCCTGCCAGGACACATTTTGTTACCGGGTCGATCTTTGTCACCGCTGCTGCAACAAACTCAATACCCTTTGACCGCAACGGCTTTGCCAGATCAAACGAAATGTCGTCAACGGTTTTTTGCCCCATCGTGACCCAGGGCAGCGCCGGGATAAAAATAAATCGTCGTTCTTTGGAGAACAGAACTATTTCATGATTGCCACGAGGCAGAAGACGTCGCAGCTCAAATGCAGTTGTCAGGCCACCAAACGACCCACCGATTATGATGATACGCATATTGATTCCTCTGCCGGCGTCTTGCGGTTCAAAAAATTAAAACACCAGCACCTTGTCAGCGTCGAGCGTCAGTTGCGCCAGTTCCGGCATCGTGCTTCTGGTCGTGTTTTCAAGTAGCTCACCGTCACTCACGCCACGGGCGTTCAGACAGTTGCCACACAGCAATACGCGGGCCTGCCTGGCCACACCACGAATCATCCGTCCAAGGTTGTAGTAACCATCCGGTGTGGTCTGGCCGGTCTTGGCGCAAAACACCGCGTCAGCCATCAGGAAAACTGTGAGATCGGTGTCCGGATCAGCCTTCAGCAGCGCCAGCGCCAGCCTCAGGCCGTTATAACTGCGCTCGGTGCCGTATGGGGGGTCGTTGAGAATAATGCAAATTTTCATAATGAGTCCTT
>CAZAWX010000386.1:0-3024 GCA_964488985.1 uncultured Ectothiorhodospiraceae bacterium | reverse complement strand
GCATTGCCGTTACCAGCGGTACGTCCCCTGGATGGCGATGCTCCTGGGCCGTTCGATCAGGGTGACATAGCTACCAGGCGACACGGGTTGGTCGGAACCCCAACTCATAATTAATTCGTCGGTCAGGTTTTTCCCAATAATTGATATATCCCAGCGGCCATCAGCGCTGCCGAGGGAAAGCCTGGCGTCGATTTTGGTATAATCATCCTGGGTCAGCACCGGATCGAGGTCGCCCGCCAAGCGATAGCTGTCGGAGAAATAAAACCCCAATTCGCCCAATAACTGCAAATTCCACGGCAGGGGATGAACGTATTGCAGCCTCAGGTTACCACTGAAATCAGGTGAATATAGCCTGTTCTCGCCCGAAAGATCCTGCACACAGGTGGTGCCGGGCGCCGTTACGACCGACTGGGCCGCCGTACATCCAGCGTTGGGAAATTCATCATATTCAGCATCCAGATAGGTAAACGACAGGTCGGCGTTCAAACGATCGGTAAGCGCCCATTGTGCCTCCAGCTCCAATCCCTGCGATGTCATGGAGGCCACATTGCTGACTGCAAAAATGACGGCAGCGCCCTGCAGCTGGGAAGCGCTTTCCTGCAGATCGGTATACTCGCTGCGAAACAGGGCGAGGTTCAGTTTCAGGGCGCCGTCCAGCCACAGGCTCTTCATGCCGACCTCGTATGCGTCGACAAACTCCGGGGCAAACGGGAGGCTGTCCGGATCGCCCTTGGAATCCTGTGCATCAAACCCTCCAGCCTTGAAGCCCCTTGCATAACTCGCATAGACCATGACGTCATTGTTAAGGTCGTAATTCGCATTGACCGATGGCATCAGGTGGCTGTCACTGCGACTAAGCGGAACTGTACGGGCATTTGCCAGGCTTGCGCCGAAGGCATTGCCCAACGGTGCAACGGCGGCCGGGAAGGGGACAATACCACCAAAGTCCCCGGTCCCCGTACCAAAGAAGATGTGCTGAGTGGCGTCTTTTTTCACCTTCATCCAGCGCAGACCGCCTGACACGCTGAACGCATCGCTCAGGTGCCAGGTCAACGAGCCAAAGACCGAATACGTCTTGTCATCCTGGTCAAAGCCGGTTTCCTGGGTAATCGGCAGGAACGGGACCAGTGGTGCGAAAGGGGGAATACCCGCAATAACAGGCGTCAGGAAAAAGAAAGTGAATTGTTGCGAGCTGACCAGGTCCCCATTTTGATAGTAGGCCCCGCCCATGTATTCGAAACTGCCACCTGTCGGTGACGCGACCCTGAACTCCTGACTGAACTGATCGTAATGCTCATCGACGAACACATTAAACAATTTGAACGAGGTTCCATCGATGTCAAGCTTTTCTGAAAAATCCATATTGGAATAGCCGGTGATCGAGGTAAAGATTTGGTTCCCGTTTTCATAATTCAGGGTGAGTACATATTGATGCGAATCTAATACGTCCCGTTCTCCACCCGGGCCCAGGGATCGCCGCTTATCAAGCACGACATCATCACCCACCGCCAGCGCTGCAGAGCAGAATCCCCCCGGAGCAGTATACAAAGCAGGGTCAGGAGGGCAATGAAAGAGCTGGTTTGGCCAGCTAACATCGGCATCGGATTTGCCCAGTTCCACCTTAAGGCTAGCGTCAAAGCGTTCGGTGGGTGTCCACACCAGGGTCGCGCGTCCGTAAAGGTCATCACCTTGCGGGCCATCTTCATTCGTGGCCGTGTTCACGGTTTTAACATAGCCATCCATACCCCACTTTTTGATGGCGATACGACCCTTCAACGTATCGGAAAGTGGACCGCCAAAGGCTGTCTCGGCGTTGTATTCGCCATGGTCCGGTTCGTACAGTGCCGTCACATAGCCTTCGAAACGGTCTCCGGGTTTACGCGTGGTAATGTTCAGGGCGCCAGCGATTGCACTGTTGCCAAAAAAGGTGCTTTGCGGGCCTTTGAGAATCTCCACGCGTTCCAAATCCATGAAAGTCGCGCGGGAATCGCGTGACCTGCCCTGATAAACCCCGTCAACGAAAATCCCGACAGACTGTTCGAAACCGGCGTTATTACCGGATCCTACGCCACGAATATACAAATTGTCAGACGGCCCCCCCTTAATTACGGTGACCGCCGGTACATTGTCGGCAAAATCAATTAGGGAAACGACATTCTGGTGTAAAATGGTTTCACCATCGGTGACGGCAATGGAGATAGGCACATCCTGCAGGTTCTGTTCCCTCTTTTGCGCCGTCACGATGACCTCCTCGAGCACTGCTTCCTGCGCCATGCTCAGAAGCGGACAAAACCACGCCACAAAGAACAGGGTCAGGTAAGGCAGCAAACACTTTTTTCGTGTACCTTTTCGAGGGTTTCTAGAGTAACCATTCTTCATTGCGATTCTCCCCACAACATAAAGGTTTTGCAGATGCGTGCGCCAGGATTCAAAGTGTCACGCAGAAATAAAATTTGACGAGTGTTTTCCACTTAATGACATGATACTGATTAAATCAGGCACTAATATATAATAGTTGTAAATAAGAATATATTAGATTCAAAAGAGAATATAATAGTTACAAATGAGATTGTCAAGAATCTGTTGATATTGTATTGTGCATATCTAAATGGCATGAATCACATAAGAAGGGACTATGAGGCCGGATCAGTACACACCGAAATCGACACGCCAGAATACGTTTCCACCCGAGTCACTGAAACGGGAGATCAATCGCCTCTATGTACTGTCGAATTTATTCGATCGTATTTTCAAGGCAAAATTCGAGAAGAAGGACGGCGTCACGCTGGTGGATTGGAAAGTCATTGAAGCGGTTTTCCTCTGCAAGGGCGTGACCGCCAGTGAAATAATCGATTTCTGGGGACTTGACAAGACGTCGGTCAGTCGTTCAATCGCGCGGTTGGAGAAGAGGGGGTTTATACACCGTAAGGTGTCGACCGCAGATCGGCGCCATAACCATCTTTTTCTCACCCCCAGGGGCCGGCGAATGTTCGCCAAACTGCAAAATTTCAAGGAGTATCTGTT
>CAZAWX010000385.1:0-3032 GCA_964488985.1 uncultured Ectothiorhodospiraceae bacterium | reverse complement strand
AATCATGCTCAATCAGCTCTTGAATTGACTCTTATACAGAACGTATTAGATCACTCTTGACTGTATTTATCCCCTGCCTGCATTGCCCCTGTCACTGGCCTCCACCGCCTCAATGCCAACCCTCCTGCCATTGCTGATACTCTGATGGCCGCAGCCGGAATCGGGCGATATTGCCCTTATGGAGGCAGGACAACTCGGTCTCGACGACATCAATAAAACGACCTGCATCATCGTCGGGTAATCCGCTCTCGGCCTGAACCTTGATCCACCTGACCGCCTGACGCTTATCCATACCGCCCCGCACTACTTCTGCGACTGTCTTCCCAATCTGGACTCGATACTTGAGTCGAAATGGATCGGGATTGCCCAGCGATTGGCGCACTGCGGACAGCCTTGCGCAGGATCGCTGGTACGCCCAGACGAATACATCACGCAGATATTCGATCCTGTTCAGCTCATACACCGCCATGGTGCCGTTCAGGTAATCGTTCTGTGGGACATCGATAAACGATAGCGGGCACAGATTGCGCCGAACCAACGGAATATTGGCTGCCAGCCGTGACACCCGTTTGTTGACGTCTTCAAAGGGCTGCAGATAGGGCAAATGCACCATGATAAAAAATGCCTGTTCAAAGGCGTCTTCGATCCGGCCCGCAAGATTCAGCATCTCATCGAAATACTGCTTCACTAATTGCGGCACCTCCAGGGGATAGAACACCGATCCGGTGATCGCTACCGGCCGGTCCCGCAGCCGCCCACAGGCGCCGGGATCCTCCATCAGATTGTCGGACAGCAAGGCGTGCAGACTGCAAAGAGTAAAGCGGTTGAATCCAACCTCGCCGGCCTGATCCGCAAGCAGTTCAATCGCCGCCCTGTGATTGAGAATCATCTGTGCTTCCGCAGCATCCTTGCCTTCCGCGCCTTCCCCCAATTCCAGAAGTCGCTGGGTTTCAAGCAGGGAATACGTATTGCCTTCCAGGCGGCTCGAACTCCAGGACAGATCAATGATCAGCCGATCCATAACTTTGCGAATATAGGACCCCGCCGGCAGGTCCGCTTCTCCCGCTTGGCCAATTCGGGCAAGCTGAGCACGCACAGCCGCATCCAGGTAGTAGGTGTCATTCGGTAAATAATCATGCAGAAAATCCGCGTTATAGCCCACCGGTACCCGCACTGATACGGGCCGTATGGCCAGAAAGCGCACTTCCCTGGCGGCGCTGGAAAGCGCAACAACGCCTTTAGCGTCAACAACTGACGCCGCCTGCCTATGTCCCTTGCGCTCGCTTTCCACCACCAGGTAACGCCTGCCACCACGGTGCCCCAAGGCCTCGATCCGCCCCGCCGCCACTAGCGCCGCCAGGCGTCTTTGCAAGGTACGCCTTGAAATTTCGCTGTTCAGCCGCGTATGGATCCCATCGATGAAGACAGGTTCAGGCGATTCTCGAACGACTTCGAAAATATGTTCGAGTACCGAATCGGGAGGTTTCCTGGGCATAGTGACTAATATGGCGCAAAATCAGAGTTTGCGCCAGATAAATCGCTTTTTTGGCGCAATAGTCGGTGTATAAGGCTTAATTGGCGCAAAATTACCTGTGCTTGGCGCAATTTGCGGCAAAATTATCTGTGAATTCCGGTATCGCGACACAATGTCGTGATTTATGTCTCGATACTGAATTTCGTGTTTGTTTGTTTCCGAAGGCGCCTCAAAAAGAAACGAGGCACGTGTTGAGGCCACACCAGTGTCCGGTGGTGTACGGGGTGCTGTGCGGAGATCAGCCCTTGAATTGGTTCTCGTGCAGAACCTATTAGATCACTCTTGACTGTATTTATCCCCTGCCTACATTGGCCCTGTCACCGGCACCGCTTTCCATGCAAACCGGCTATCCCCAGGGCATGGACCAGGTTTTGACATTGGTGTAACTCTTCATGGCTTCGAGAACACCTTCCTTGTAGCCAAGACCTGAATCTTTGATACCCCCGAAGGGTGACATTTCGATACGATAGCCTGGGACTTCCCATATGTTGACATTGCCCACCACCAGTTCACTGATGAAGCGGTTGATGTAATCGAGGCGATTCGTGCACACCCCGGAGGACAAGGCAAAGCGGGTGGAATTCGAAACCTTGATCAACTCATCCAGATCCCGGCAGCGGATGATCGGGATGACCGGCCCAAAGGTTTCCTCGCGCACCAACTCACTTCGTGGATTAACATGATCGAGGACTGTCGGTGAATAAAGCGCACCCTCCCGGACATTGCCCAGTAACAACATCGCACCCTCGGCGATAGCAGCATCGACGCGGTTCTGAAACAGTTGTGCCGAGGCAGCATTGATCACGGTGCCGATATCGGTTTGCGGATCCATCGGATCACCGTAGCGAAGCTGTGCCGCCTTCGCGGCAACCTTGGTGGCGAAACTGTCGGCAACGGAATCAATCACCAGGATCCGTTTTACTGCTGTACAGCGTTGCCCTGAATTTTTGGTGGCCCCAGCCACGGCAAGCGCGGCGGCTTTATCAAGATCTGCATCTTCCATCACGATCAACGGATCGTTGCCGCCCAATTCCAGCACTGTGCGTTTATAACCCGCTTTGGCCGCGATCATCTTGCCGACTGGAACACCGCCGGTAAAGGTGATCAAATCAATGTCCGGACTGCAAATCATTTCATCGCCTACATCCAGCGGCAAGCCGGTCACGACCTGAAACATCTGCACCGGCAAGCCAGCCTCATAAAGTACATCGGCCAGTAACAGGCAGGTCAGCGGCGTCAGTTCCGTGGGCTTGCAGACCATGCGGTTGTTGGTGGCGATAGCCGGCGCCACTTTGTGGGCCACCATATTTAATGGATGATTAAATGGCGTAATCGCACTGATCACGCCCTGCAAAGGTTCACGGCTACTGTAGATTTTGCGTGTCTGTCCATGGGGCGTGAGGTCACAGGAAAAGATTTCGCCATCATCGTGCAGGCACAACTGCCCGGCAAGATTGAATACATCACAGGCCCGGCCAACTTCGTACAATGAATCTTT
>CAZAWX010000384.1:0-3042 GCA_964488985.1 uncultured Ectothiorhodospiraceae bacterium | reverse complement strand
CGCCAGCTTGTCTTCTTCGTTTTCACCATCTGGGCATCTTAAAATGTCAACAAGGCAGGAGATGTCAGTGACCGAGTGCATAGACCACTAAACGGATGGGGGTATTTTAAATCTTCTTCACGCGGTTTCTGGTTACGCTTTTGAGAGTACGCCCGGAAAATTCAACCTCAAGAGACTGGACAGCTGGCAAGTTTTGAAAACACGGCGTTGGTTATTTCACGGGTCCCGTTCTTGCCACCGAGTTCGCCCGGTAACAGATTTCCCTGGGCAAAGGCACTATCCACGGCATCACGGATCAGTTGACCCGCCTGTACACAACGCGCCTCAGCGCACTCAACCCCGAGCCATTCCAGGAGCATGGCGGCGGACAAAAACATAGCGGTTGGATTGGCTTTACCCTGGCCAGCAATATCCGGTGCTGTGCCATGACAAGGTTGAAATACTGCATGGGTGTCACCAATATCGGCGGATGGCGCCATGCCCATGCCGCCGATTAAAGCAGCACCTAAATCCGATAAAATATCGCCAAACATATTTTCAGTCACCATCACATCGTAGGCCCAGGGATTTCGCACCAGATTAAGCGCCATGGCATCGACATAGGCATGATCGGCCTTGATGTCGGGAAACTGTGCCGCACGCTCAGCAAATATTTTTCGGAAAAAGGCAAAGGCATTGAAGACATTGGCCTTGTCAATACAGGTCACCCGCCCTTCATGGCCCTGATGACGGCGCTGATTGGCAAGCCGGAACGCAAAGTCGAATAATTTTTCCGACGTTGCCCGTGTGATTTGCAGGGTTTCGGTGGCCACACTGTCATCCTTAACCACACCTTTGCCATGAGAGGCGAACAAGCCTTCTGTGGATTCCCTGATCAGCACCATATCGAGATTTTTCGCACGGGGATCCGCCAACACCGACGGGATCCCTGCAATCGCACGGACGGGACGCACACCTGCATAAAGTCCCAGTTCAAAGCGAAGATCAAGCTGCGGCGATATCTCCGTGCCATCTGCATAGCGCACATCAGGCAGGCCCATGGCAGCGAGCAAAATTGCATCTGCTGATCGCGCTGCCTGCAGGGACTCCCGGGGCAAGGCATGACCATGGTCCCGGTACCAGCCTGCCCCCGCCGGGAGTAACTCCAGCGTCAGGGAAATACCACCTATCCGTGCCACAGCGGCCTTTAACAGTTCACAACAAGGTGCGGTAATTTCCGGACCAATACCGTCTCCGGCGAATACGGCAATATGAAAATTTTGACTCATCATCACGTCCAAAAACACATGAAGAGGGAAACCGGCATTCTAAGTCCGGCAGACTCCTGGCAAAGGCAAGATCGCGTTTTCTGCCCCTGAACTAATCATCAATTCAATTACAGCCAAATTTACAGCCAAATTGATCTGTCTGAATTTTTGTATACAAAAATGCGTACATTATATAACAACAATCCAAACCGTATTTTTCTTTATGACACTTACACGAGCGCCAAAGATTTTAAAGCCCAGAACAATCGAAAAGTCTCTCGACAAGCCAAATTCCATGTATTCGTCCCGCAATTGATGCACTTTCCAATTTAAAGCATGGACTTGCTAATGTTCTCAAAATAACTACAATTGTAGCGATATTGAGAACATTTTATTTCTATGCCTAAGCAACTGATTGACTTCATATTTAGTTCGTATCGTCGGCAAATGCTGGCCGTATTGTTATTGCGCCCGGACGAGCAGTTCCATGTTCGTCAGCTGGAGCGGTTAACGGGTATTTCTGCTGGGTCGCTTCATCGCGAGCTAAAAGCGATGGCGGCTGCAGGTTTGTTGCGACGGGAAACCCAGGGGAATCAAGTCCTCTATCAAGTGGAGCGAGAGTGCCCGATCTATGAGGAACTGGCTTCGATATTTCGCAAGACTGTTGGAATGGCAATGGTCTTGCGTGAGGGGTTGCTTGAGCTTGAGGATAGAATAGATATCGCCTTTGTTTTTGGATCTATGGCCACAGGAAATCAGCATGTAGACAGTGATCTTGATCTCTGTGTATTGGGTGAAGTTGAGTTGTTTGATGTGGTCAAGGCGTTGGGTACTGTGCAGGCGAATTTCCGCCGGGAAATTAATCCGGCCGTCATGAGTACAACCAAGTACCTTAGCCTGTTGGCCACACAGGATCGCTTTATTGAGCGACTTGATAGCGAACCAAAAGTATTTGTGATTGGGGGCGAGCGTGAGTTTAGAAAACTTATTGAAGATTGGGAATCTTGAAACTCATACCACCGATGCGCAGCAGCTGGGCAAGATGTTGCAGGCAGCTTCGCGAAGTCTTGCCGATGCCCGAGAGACATCCATTACTAATGAAACACGCCTGGATGCAGCCTATAGAGCCATTTGTCAACTCTGTATCGCAGCATTATGGGCGAATGGTTACCGAACGAGTAGACGTAAACCTGGGCATCATCAAACGCTGGTTCAATCATTGGTACATTCTGTTGGCCTGGATAATGATCAAATGAGATTACTGGATACCTTCAGGATAAAGCGCAACGCGAATGACTACATGGGAGAGGCTATTGATGAGGCGTCAGTGGAAGAATGTGTCAAAGCAGCCGAGGGATTGCAGCGCCACGTTGTCCATTGGCTCAGTAACAATAAGCCGGAACTAATTCGATGAACTCTGGCAACATGACCCAAAAACTCTGGAACTACTGCCATGACCTGCTTGCAGACGGTATGCATTTCAGTGACTACGTCGAACAGTTGACCTATCTCCTGTTTTTGAAGATGGCGGATGAACGCTCGCAGGCGCCGCCCCACGTGGAGTTATAGGTTAGAAGACGCATTGAACGACGATCTTTATGCTTATTGAATTAACCAAAATTGCCACATTTGATACGCGCTATGCGAGTCAGACGTTGTCTTCGGTGTGCCTGTCTTTCAAGTTTTCAGCCATTGTTCAAAAACTGATGTGCTGGAAAGAATCTACCCCTAAATAGGTGGGCATAAATCCACATCACTGTAGCCAGTAAGAGGGGAGAAGTCACTGACAAGACCG
>CAZAWX010000383.1:0-3053 GCA_964488985.1 uncultured Ectothiorhodospiraceae bacterium | reverse complement strand
TCCGTCAGGCTCAGGGCATAGAGGCTACCGCTGAACAATACAATTCCCACAAACATGCTAAGGGCGGCATATTGCAACAGGCGTGAGCGTGGAAACTGTTGTATTAACAAACCGATTACCAGTAAACCCAGGGCATGAATAAACTGATAGTCCACAGCGGTTTTGTACACCGCCAGTAACTCCGTGCTCAGACTATGCTTCAGGGCATGGGCACCGAAGGCACCGGTCATTACTGCCAGCATGAGTAGCAGTGCGGCGGTAATCAGTACATAACGCGCATTAGTGTGCATTGGCGCTTTTGATCAAAGTCTCGGCTTCATCGGCGCTAAGATAGCGCCAGGGGCGCGGAAAAATTCCCGGCACTTGCTGTCTGTATCGACGATACACCTCCCCGTGGTATGCGATCAGTTTTGCCTCTTCAAGGCGTGAACCGAAAATAAAATAAAGGCTCATCATCGTGGCACTGATCACCCAAAGGTTATCCATATTGCGCGTCCAAATCAGAATCAGGGCAAGAAAATACCACGGGTGACGAACATATCGATGTAACGGCGAGAGTTTAAAGTGTTCCTGATCCTCAACCGCCCTGATCCCCAAACGAAACTGGCGCAGACCGATAAACTCCTGGCCATCGTAGTAGCGCAGGGAAAACAAGAAACCTGCCAGCGCAGCAAACGACAATCCTGTTTGTAACCATTGCCAGTAGCCACCCCATCGCCATAACAACACGCCATGCCCTTGAGCGTTCAGCCACAAAGGCCCTGCCAGCAAAACAACCGCCAGGCCATTAAAGATGAGCCGGTAAGCAGGCATAAATGCCGGCCAAATGGTTTCAACCCGATGCTTTACTCTGATGCTGGCCAGCAGGGAGTGCACCACGAAATAGGCCAGCCAGGCCAGTATCAAAATTCCGCTGTCGGTCGTCACGGAGAAGATGTTCTACGCGTTTGTTGTGATCATTTTCAAACCCCCAGTTTTGCACGCGGGTTGAAATCAAGCACTTGTTGCATGTCCTGGTAGATACGTTTGGCCTCCTCAGTCGTTGCCTTGGGCAACGTGATCTCCAGGATCACGTACAGATCACCTGGTGGGTTGCCTGGGATCCCCCGTCCCTTCATACGCAGTTTGCTGCCGTTTGCAGATCCCTCTTTGATTTTAAGATCAACCTGACCCGCAGGCGTTGGCACTTTGATGGTCGCGCCCAGGGCAGCCTCCCAGGGGGTTACCGGTAGGTCCAGATACACATCGCGGCCATCAACGCGGTAAAAGCTGTGGGGGTTAAATTCAATTTCCAAGTATAAATCCCCCGGCTTGCCGTTACCCATACCCGGATTGCCCTGACCGGACAGGCGAATATGTTGCCCCTGCTTGACCCCTTTGGGGATATTCACTTTGAGGACCCGCTCTTTGCTCACCATGTGGCCCTGTGAATCCGCTTGTGGCGTTCTCAAGGTGAACGAACGACTCGCGCCATGGATGGCATCATCAAGGTCAATCAAAACTTTGGCATGGTGATCGCTACCCTTGGTATGGAATCCTGTGCGCCCGCCGTGACCGTGTTGACCTGCGGATCTGAAACCACGGCCAAACAGGGTTTCAAAAAAATCGCTGTGACCGCCACCTGCACCGCCAAAACCGCCGCTAAATCCACGGCCATTGAATTCAAACCCGCTGGCCCAGTCAGGCGGAGCGTTAAATTCCTGCCCGGCTTTCCAGTTCGCGCCCAGTTGATCGTAGGCACTGCGTTTTTCCGGATCCCGCAACACCTCATAGGCCTCGCCCACATCCTTAAAACGTTCTTCTGCATTGGCCTGCTTGCTTACATCCGGGTGATATTTCCGTGCCAGTTTACGGTAGGCGCGTTTAATCTCATCCTGGGTTGCATCCCGCTTGACGCCCATCACATCGTAGTAATCTTTGAATTTCATGATTCTTTTTTCTCAACATATTCACCGTCAGATTCAACCGCTAACTGGCTCTGGCGCTAACTGGCACTGGCCGAGTATGACGTGCGGTTAGAGGTGGCTTTACAGGTGACAGTCTATAACACTCATGCCCCGGTAGCAGTGCCTGACGGGTCAGGCCTTCCTCAATCAAATGTAGCCGGGACGTCCTGTTTTCAAGCGTCACACTACACAGAATAGAACCGTTATCGACTCACTTTGAGGTGGTGCAGGTTGGGTATTGATGCAGCACCTCGCCTTTGATATTGGCAACGCCTTGCTGAGGATCGGCAATCCAAAAGCGCAGTCATTAAGTGAAACTGGGCGAGACACGCGGGTGTGGGTATAAGAAGTGTATGTGGCAGGGATGCCACATCCAAGCCTCCAGGGACGGATTCACGGCGGCTTCTGGTACCCACACCCGCGTGTCTCACGCAGTCTCACTTAATGACGAATCAATGGCGCCGTCCAGTACGAGTGTGGAGTTTTGCGCTCAAGCCGTCGCAAAGGCAAACTCACCGCGGAAAGACGTCGCCACCGGGCCGGTCATTTCAAGGTGATTGTTTTCAAGCCAGGAGATCGTCACAGGGCCACCATCCATGCTGATGGTCACGGTTCGATCAGACAAATTTCTACGCACCCCTGCAACCGCTACCGCACAGGCTCCGGAACCACAGGCCAGGGTAATGCCACCACCGCGCTCCCAGACCCGCATGCGCAGATGACTGCGATCAATGACACTGACCACTTCAATATTGGCCCGCTGCGGAAACATTGGATGGCGTTCCAGTTGCGGTCCGAGTTCCGCCAAGGCCACAGTCTCACAATCGTCACAGAAAAATACCGCATGCGGGTTACCGATATTGACCCCGACCGGGTATTGCAACGGCCCTAGCGCCAGCGGTATCGCCTGGGTATCACACTCGCTTGCCAGGGGAATATCGCGCCAGTCCAGATGGGCCTCGCCCATATCCACGGTGTATAAATCGTCACCTGCCGCACAACCTTTGAGCAACCCGGCGATCGTTTCGATACGAATATCGTCACGGCCGGTCTCGGCGATAATTTGCGACGCGATACAGCGTGTGGCATTTCCACAGGCTTGCGCTT
>CAZAWX010000382.1:0-3054 GCA_964488985.1 uncultured Ectothiorhodospiraceae bacterium | reverse complement strand
GATTTGCATATTTACAATTGGGATGCATGGGCCGCAAAAACCATTCCCGTGCCGATGGTGATCGGTCACGAATTTGTAGGTGAAATTGTTGCCATTGGCTCCAATGTCAACGATTTTAAGCTCGGCGAGATTGTCTCCGGTGAAGGTCATGTGGTTTGTGGCCGTTGCCGTAACTGTATGGCGGGACGGCGTCATTTATGCGCCCATACCAGTGGTATCGGGGTTAATCGCCAGGGAGCATTCGCGCAGTATGTGGCGTTACCGATGTCCAATATCTGGGTGCACAAATCCGGCATGGATCTGGATATCGCCGCGCTGCATGATCCCCTTGGTAATGCGGTTCACACTGCACTGCAATACGATCTGCTCGGTGAAGATATTTTAATTACGGGTGCCGGGCCTATCGGCATTATGGCCACCGCAGTTTGCCGTCATGCCGGGGCGCGGCATATTGTCGTTACCGATATGATTGAGCACCGTCTGGCGATGGCGGAACAAATGGGGGCAACCCGGGCTGTGGATATTCGCCACGAAGATCTCGCCGCCGTACAAAAGAGCCTCGGTATGAACGAGGGCTTTGATGTTGGACTGGAAATGTCGGGTAATCCACAAGCGCTATGCGGCATGCTCGGCGCCATGGGCCACGGGGGCAAAATTGCCATTCTGGGACTGCCTGAAAAAGAATTTGCCATTGACTGGAATCAGGTGATATTTAATATGCTCACCCTGAAAGGGGTGTATGGCCGGGAAATGTACGAGACCTGGTACAAAATGGCCGTCATGATCGAAACCGGTCTGGATATTTCGCCGATCATTACCCACCGTCTCGATTGCCGGGATTTTCAGCTTGGCTTTGATGCGATGAAAACGGGTGAGGCCGGAAAAGTTATTTTGGATTGGACGAACCTGTAACAACTAAAGAAGGCAGGCAACAATGTACGGATCCTTTCAGGACTATCTGCGAGAACAGATTGGCACGATAAAGGCAGCCAGTCTGTATAAGAGTGAACGCGTTATCAACTGTGCGCAGGACACCTGGATCCACCTTGCCGATGGCCGCAAATTACTCAATATGTGCGCCAATAATTATCTTGGCCTGGCCCAGAGTGCGGAACTGCGCGAGGCGGCCCACACCGGACTTGATGCCTGGGGCTATGGCATGGCATCGGTGCGCTTTATCTGCGGGACGCAGAGCATCCACAAACAACTCGAAGCGCGTCTCAGTGAATTTCTGGGCACGGCCGATACGATTTTGTATCCCTCCTGTTTTGATGCCAATGGCGGCCTATATGAAACCTTGCTCGGTGCCGAGGATGCAGTGATTTCTGACGCCCTCAATCATGCCAGCATCATTGATGGGGTGCGTTTATGTAAAGCCCGGCGCTATCGCTATCGTAATAACGATATGGCGGATCTCGAAACCCAGTTGCAGGCTGCCGATCACAGCGGAGCTCGCTTTAAACTCATCAGCACCGATGGGGTGTTCTCCATGGATGGCAGTATTGCTCGTCTGGATGAAATTTGTGATCTGGCTGACACCTATCAGGCCCTGGTGCATTTTGATGACTCCCACGCCAGTGGCTTTTTAGGCGAGCGGGGTCGCGGCACACACGAGTACCGCGATTGCATGGATCGCGTTGATATTACCACCAGCACTCTGGGTAAGGCCCTGGGTGGTGCGAGCGGAGGCTATACCAGTGGCCGGGCGGAAATAATCGAACTGTTGCGGCAGCGCTCACGACCCTATTTGTTTTCCAACACCATTGCCCCTCCGGTCGTGGCCGGTGCCTTGAAAGCATTGGAATTGCTCAGTGCTTCTACGCATTTGCGTGACACACTGATGGCGAACACGGCATTTTTTCGTGAGGCGTTACAAAGCAGCGGTTTTGATGTGCTCCCTGGCGAGCATCCCATCATCGCCATCATGTTTTATGATGCCTTGAAGGCGAAAAATTTTGCTGAAGAACTTTTAAAAGAAGGTATCTATGTGATTGCATTCTCTTATCCGGTAGTGCCGCAGGAACAGGCCAGAATTCGCGTACAGATTTCAGCCGGCCACAGTCCTTCTGATCTGGAGTTTGCGGTTGAAGCCTTTCGCCGGGTGTCTCAGCGAGCAGGCAAATAAGTCGCTGACTTAAATGCCAGCAAGGTCGTGTAGTCACGAAAAGTGCGGATCAGTAATTCAAACCATGTTTTAAATTCGCTATCCAGCTTGCTCATGTCCAGGATCACGAAATCCGTTTGCGGCATGCCGATTTGATTCAGAAAATACATCATCGCCTGTAAAGATTCATTTTGAAATTCTCCAAGCACGCGAACATTCAGTAATGAGTCTTGCAGTGTGGTGGGCGAATGGCGGCGCAGTTGCGCAAATAGCCAATTGGAATGGTCACTGCAATGGAAAGCACCGAACAGCAGTGCATGGCGTTGACCCGGCCGATATCGTGACCAGAAGTTTTTCAACAATACGTCGTCGCGAAAACTGGCATTTGAGTTTTGCAGACGCTGCGCACGCTGTGAATGTGTTTCCTCAATGCCTGCAATCACAATTTCAGGATTTTTATTCTGTGTTGCGAAGATGATATTACTGATATTGGCTCGCTCGAGGGGGACAAACGACTGTTGTCTGCTGATGGCCTCGTGAATGGCGATCAGATCTGAGGAGGTCGATTCCAGTAGCAGGGTATCGACGCGCAGACCAGAGAAGATCTGCTCGGCAAGGAATTTACGTGTCGATTGTTCGTGCTCTTCGCCAAAGCAGATTATCTGTGGCTGCTGTGCGGCGAGCCGTTGCAACCAGTCGTGTACCGACAGCAGTTGCTGGCGAAGATTGCCGCGAATCGTTTCCTGTCTGTCAGGAGGCAGGCGAAAAAATTGCCGGGTGGCAATTTCACCCATGTGATTTGACCTCGCCGTTTGGCGCTGGCCCTGATCGGACTGCTGCTCAGGACTGGGGCTTAAATACTCACTGAGCCAGCCTTGTGCAAAAGCGCCGCCAATCAGTACTGTCACGACTACAATCACACCTGTGCGTAGCATTCGTTTTCCAGTTGA
>CAZAWX010000381.1:0-3056 GCA_964488985.1 uncultured Ectothiorhodospiraceae bacterium | reverse complement strand
GGCTGTAATGTGGGGGGGGCTTGTAGATTCATGCTGCGCATGGTCTATGATGCACCGGTGGCAATTAAATCGAAATGGTCTGTTAACGGATAATGCCCGGGCGTTGCCTTAGCCCTATGGTTTTTGCCCGTTACTGAAATGGTTTGAGGGCGTCAATTCAGGATGGATTGGCGTTGCACTCGGGCAACGGCGGCGCTTGGGCAGGTTGGCGGCATTGCGAAAGTTATACCTGCAAGGTTAAATGGCGCAGGACAACAACAGGTTCGACGGAGGTCGACAGTGGAAATAGAAAGCAAAATTGCCTTGTTTATTGATTGTGACAATGTCAGTTCAAAATCAATCGGCGGGGTGATTGATGAGTTGTCAAAATATGGCAAAGTCAATGTACGTCGTGCCTATGGCAACTGGAAAAGTGAGCATCTGAAAGGCTGGGAGGAGCAACTGCATCCCAACGCGATTCAGCCCATTCAGCAGTTTGCCTATACCAAGGGTAAAAATGCCACCGATGCGGCGATGATTATCGACGCGATGGATCTACTCTACACCCGCGATCTGGACGGTTTTGCGCTTATGACCAGTGACAGTGATTTTACCCCGCTGGTCATGCGCCTGCTGAGTAATGGCGTTACGGTGTATGGATTTGGAGAGAAGAAAACGCCATCACCTTTCGTCAATGCGTGTTCGCAGTTTATTTATACCGAGAATCTTGAAACCTCAGGTGAGGGTGAAGAACAACGCAACGATGATTCGCGCAAGAAAAGTACCCGCGCACAGTTGCGCAAGGACACCGCTCTGGTCAAGTTACTGCGCAACGCTGTTGAACAGTCAGCGGACGAAGATGGCTGGTCGCATCTGGGGCGGGTTGGTCAGTACATCTCGAACAATACATCATTTTCACCGGTCAATTATGGCTATCGTAAATTCAGCGATTTGATCCGGGTTAGTGATTTATTTTCCATTCAGATGCGTAACGATAATTCTGTAATGTACATCAGAGACTCAAAGAAGCGAGCGGACTGAGTATATTTAACTTCCATAGCGTGCGGCTTGTTCCGGATCATCGGACTTCGGTTCGCGGAACACCTTCATCAACAGGGGTTTGAAGGCCTCAAGCGGCAGGGAATCATAGTCAGGATCAAAGCAATTTTGATCGTAACATTCGCAGAACTCCACTGTTGCGGCGTAATGTGGATGATCACGAAAACGATCCCGGCTATTACGATCGCCACCCTGATGGTGGGCGTAGTAATACATTTGAAACAAGCCATGGTGTTTAATCATCCAGTACACCGGTTCGCTGACGAATGGGCGCAGGATTGCCCCGGCCAGTTCACTATGCGAGTAGGGCGCCAGGGCGTCACCAATATCGTGTAACAAAGCTGCCACCACATATTCCTCATCGCGGCCATCACGCTGTGCCCGAGTTGCAGATTGCAGGCTATGCTCAAGGCGACTGACCTGGTAACCGGAAACAGAATGCTCCAGCTTGGCCAATGCCTCCAGCAGACGATCGACCAGACCTGCCTTATAGTGTTCTTCGCAGGCGTCGAGAAATTCGTACTCTTCCCGGGTGCCATCACACATCGCGGTGAAACTGACTTTATCCATTATACTCCTCCCAAGGGAATCGGTTGATGGCCAAGCGCACTGCCTGCCGCCCAGGCTGCAGCGCCGAGTGCGATGCACAAGGCGCAAATGCGTGTCGCTTTACTATAGCCCATGCGTAAAGCGATCCTGCCTGCGAGGATATAAATGACAATGGCGACAAGTTTGGCGGCGAACCAGGGGTGTGTACCAGGGCTGATCCCTGCCTTGATGGCCAGGCCCAGACCCGTGGCGAACAACAACGTATCGATAAAGTGGGGCGCAATACGCACCCAGCCACGTTTGAGTAATTCGGGGCGATATAACATCCAGAAACTGCGCATGATGAAACCACTGACCGAGAGTGTGACAATTCCCATGTGCAGGTATTTGAGGTAGAGGTAGTTCATTCCTGCTGTGTGCTCAGTTAGGGTTCTCGGCTTTTGCTATTAAGATCACGCATGCTGGCGGCTACCCGTTGCGCCGAAGAATCGTCTGACAGTCGTTCCAACTGCGTTATGGCTCCCTGGCGATCGGCAGCACCACGATTTTGACTCATCTTCCATTTGCCCTGTAGACGATCAATCGGCATTTCCAGGCCGCAGATCCCCCTGCGCATCATGGTGTAGCGGTTGGAATCAAGTTTATCGGTTGTCCAGGGTTGTTTGGGCTCAAGCGCTGCTTCGTGCTCGGCGCTCAAATCCCTGAGCAGGTTTATAAGCTCGGCATCATCCAATGGGCGTGGGATCCCCCGGGCCTGAACCATCGCGTAGTTCCAGGTTGGCACCAACTGTTCTTCATGGTACCAGTCCGGGGAGATGTAATGATCTTCGCCGGAAAAAACCAGCAATGCAGGGCGCTTACCGTCAAGCCAGTTAACGAGCGGATTACCCCGGGCCAAGTGGAAACGCAGCTTGCCGTGCGGTATGGCAGTGGCATCGAGCAAGACGGGCACAGGGTTGGCATGTGCCTCACCATCAACCGTAACAATAAGCAGACACAAGGGATTGCGTCGCATGAAAGAATGTAGTCGTGGCTGATCGTCCATTTTAAATGGCCGGGTTTGGTACATGGGGCAGCTCCTGTTCCAGGTTGTGTGGTTATCAATATGTCTGTCAGCGTGGCGGGCAAGTTTGCAGGTGCCGATTCCCAATCGCAAGCAGCACGCCCAAGGCGACCACCACAGCCTGCTTCGTCATCATCAGATCTCCAGGTCTACTGCAGATGCGGTGATGATCTTGCCAAGCCCTATTGCAGCATGATGCGTCAGAGTCCTTGGTATCTCGAGCATGGATAAACTCACAGTGTTGGTCTGCATCAATCACCAATGGCGGCGCCGCCTTCCCGGCTACGCTTGGCGATAAAGGTGTCCAGCGCTTCTATGTGCCCCGGATCGGTCACCGGTGCGGCAAATTCCTCAAGCGTACGTTTCCACATTGTATTGGCGGCCTGTGCGGTTGTGCGGGCACCTG
>CAZAWX010000380.1:0-3056 GCA_964488985.1 uncultured Ectothiorhodospiraceae bacterium | reverse complement strand
TAAGCCAGCGCCCCCCTCATAGGCTTTGGTGTATAGTTCTGAGTCCTTCCTGAAACTGGTGATTACCCATATCTCGAGAATGGCCAGAAATGGCGACAAAATGACGGTCGTTTCCCCAGGAATAAGCGGCGATGAGCCTGCGCTGGGCTGGTCAAAATGAGCCAATATGGACTTGTGGGTAATCACCAGCCTGAAAGGGTTGACACGCATGCAGTTTAGTAGTATGATGTGCATGCCGATTTATAACTCATAGGGTCGCGATGTGTTATATTCGTAGAGGGTGGTTTGATGGTGACACTTTCTGACTTGCAGGAGAGGATCCTCGCCGAACTGGCGAGGCAACCCGCTGAGACGCAGGCGGAACTCGCGAGCCGCGCCGGTACCCAGCAGCCGTCGATCAGTCGCTCGCTTCGTCCTCTCCTGAGTTCTGGTCTCATTGTGAAGGATAAGAGAGGCAGGTACAAGGTTACGCCTGCGGGGCAAGCCATGTTGCGCAGTCGCCAGGAGGTTGAGCGGGTCGGTGCGCAGTTGGAAAATCTTATTGATGAGTCAGCCCTCGCACAGATTCAAGCAACCGCTCAGCAACTCAGCACTCAGATAGTCAAGCTCCAGACGGATCTTACCGGGTTCGATAAGATGAGAAATCAGATACAGGATCTGACAAAGTCGGTCGCTCTTGAACAAGGGGTTATCGATCAAATCACCAGAACACAGGAGCAGGTAAGAACACGCCTCATCGAACCCTTTGGAGACATTTCTCGAATACTTGAAGACTCTGCTGTACGCATGCCCATTCCGCCGGTGTTCACCCGCGTATCATTGGTAGACACGGCACAGTTCGATCAGGCAATCCAGGCCTCTCGCGCTATTGGGGAAGCTCTTCAATCATCTGCTCTTAGATCGGGGGCATTTCAGCAAGAGATCCGCAACGCTACTGAAGGGCTCGACACCGTTACACGGGCGCTTACGGCAGATTTTTCCTTCGTTGAGGAACTTCGCCGCACGTTTGATCTACTGGAGATCTTCAGGCCGCTTCTGGAAGCGATCGAGGAGGAAAGGTCAGCAGCCGAGGCATTCCGTGTTGCCGGGTGGCCTATCGCTCCCTCTATGCCCGGGTCTCTCATTCGCCGGGTGGTCGCGTTGCACAAGGAGGGAAAGGCCGGGTACGCCAGTCAGACCATCATGGGCTATTACCGCCGAAATGACCACAAGCACCTGGTTGAAATGGTCGAGGAGTGGCGGAACCGGCCACACTTTGGACAGGAGCGAATGGACATCATTGTTGATGCGCTCTGGGCTCATTGTCAGGGCAGGTATACGCTTTCGGTGCCGGCATTGGTGCTCCAGATCGAAGGAATCATGAGTGAATATGTGATTGCCAATGGACTTCCTGCCAGGCTCGGCAAACCCCGGCAGGTATACGAAGCGGTGGTCGGTGACCCACTCGAGTACGGCTTTTCTGTCTGGGCTATCGCGGAGACTTTGCTGTATCAACTTCGAGAAAATATCTATCACTATATTCCATTTGAGGAGGAACTGAGCCGCCCTGTCCATAGACGTCACACCAACAGGCACACCATCTCTCATGGAATCACGCCAGGGTACAATCAAGAGAACCATTCTCTGCGAGCGTTCTTGCTCCTTGACGCGCTCGCTATCCTCCCGCAGTTTGATTTCGAGGAACAAGACAGGACACCATGATCTGATGATCTTGAGTGAGCGAAGGTGCTATGGAGAGGAGATTCGGCAGCATTGTCGAGCTGCCGGCCGCGGATGGCTTCTGGCATGGCGGGTTCTCGTCGATGCTGCTGTGAGAGGCATCGAAGGGATCGAGGAGCGGGAGCCGGCGCCTGATGATCTCACGGCGATCCGCGGCGTCGGGCCGGCCATTGTGACTTTACCCATATCTTTGCTGCACTTGGAAGCATAACTTTGCCGCCCAGACCCATCATCAGGCCCGTTACGGTAAGGAGCGGTACCAAATGTGAAGGGTGGTGGAACCATAACCTTGCCGAAAGTTGTAACTGGAATGTAAGTACTCATAAAGTCATACCCCCTGGCACCTTCACAAATTGATACCCCCCTCACGGCCAAGTGGTGTATGATGGCGTACCAAAGGAGGTGCGCCATGCAGAGACGAACCACCCTGGCCGACCGTGAGGAAATCGTGGCATTGAAGCAAGCTGGATTCACCTATGATGAGACCGTCGTCATGACCGGCTGGAGTAAAGAGACGGTACGGGATGTTTGTCGCGCCCACCGCGATCATGGTCCAGCCGGATTGTTGGGTAAGCCATTGGGCCGTCCAGCAACAGGCCCTCTCTCAACGTTCGATCCATTGGTCAGATATGTCGCTTGGCGTTTGAAACTGGAACATGGAAAACATGGTCCGGATGTGATCCTGGCCGACATGCGGCTGCGCCCGTCGCTGGAGGGGCTATCTTTATCCGGTCCAGCCGCGCTGGGACGCTACTATCAGCAGTTTGGTGACCGCTTGCTGCTCGCGCCTCGTCGGCATTTGCAACTTCCGGGCGAGAGCGGGCATCTCACGCCTGCACGGGCGCCGCATGATGTGTGGCAACTGGACTTCGACGAAGGCTTACATCTGCCACCCTTGGGTTGGGTCAACGTGCTCAACATCACCGACCTCGCCACTGGCGTGAAACCGGGCTCCTTTGTCCACGACGCTGGTCCCCCGCAGGCCCGTCGGCTCATCAGTTGGGAACAGTTGCGTGAAAATCTGCGCGATGCCTTCACGCGCTGGGGACACCCCTGCGTCATCCGCACTGACCGTGACCGACGATTGGTTGCGCCGGGCGACTATCCCGTCCCGATGTTCTTTACCCTGTGGTTAGTTAGCCTGGGCATCCGACACGAGACCATTCGCCGGGTCACCCAGAATGGCCAAGTCGAACGTTCGCACCGCACCTGGGAAGACCGGTTGCTTTATCCACCGCCAGCAGAGACCATCCCAGAGTTTCAGGACTGGGTAGGCTACCAGATCTGGCGCATGAATGCCATCCTGCCCTCCCGAGCGCGCAACTGTCGACGCCACC
>CAZAWX010000379.1:0-3077 GCA_964488985.1 uncultured Ectothiorhodospiraceae bacterium | reverse complement strand
CGGGGCAATATCCGTTTCTGAATGCACTGACGCCGGTAGTGGAGCAGCTCAAGGCAATCTCAGGAAAACCCTATACCTGGTATCTGAGGGAGCTGTTTCGCCAGGAGGATGAACTGCTGGACCTCAAGGAGCAAGTGATTGATCCCATTGTTAAGTTTATGAGTGGACCCCAGAAGGATATCTACAGTCAGGCAAAAGCATTCGTTCAAAATCAGGAACCGAATTTTAACTATGTAAAGGGCGAAGATGTCAGTCAGATCCGATCAGTACTAAACGATCCAGCGTGCTTCAAGGGCAATCGCATCCAACAGCTGAAAAGCAACCTGGATGAACTGATGGAAGAGGTTGATAAGAAAGTACAGGAAATACGCTCCCAGGCCATAGAAACACTGGGCGCAATGCAATCACGCATGCAGAGCATGGACGAGTACAAGACGCTTCCCGAAGTTCGGGCGGCTGAGCTGAATGTGCCGTACAAGGAACTTGTCGATCACATCAACCAACAACCCTTGATCGCGGTAATCAATGACCGCATGCGCTATTTCGAGGAGCAAGGTTATCAAACGCTTCTGGCGAAGATGGTCGAAATGGCCAATCCAAAACCAGCCCCAGCACCCAAAGAAAATGGAGAACCATCAACAAAAGTTGCTGAGCCAAAAGTTGAATATGTTTCAACCCGAAAGATCAGTGTTTCCTTCGACAAAGCCTGGCTGGCAAATGAGACTGACGTGGATCACTACCTGGAGTCCTTGCGTGAAGCCTTGCTGGAAGAGATCCACAAAGGCAAAAGGATTCAGATCTAGGAACCACGAATGGACACGAATGAACACCAAATACTCAAGCTGATCAAAGAGGGCGAGGGACTCTCCACCGAGTTCAAAGCGTGTCGGGAACAGCTAAACAGAGATGTCTACGAGACGGTTTGTGCTTTTCTCAATCGCCATGGTGGCACCCTGCTTCTTGGTGTTCAGGATTCAGGTGAAGTACAAGGGATTGCCCCTGATGCAGTGGCACAGATAAAAAAGGATTTTGTCACCGCGATCAATAACCCTCAGAAGATCTCACCACCCACCTACCTTTCCATTGAGGAAACAGCGGTAAAAGGCAAACAGGTTCTGCATATCTTCATCCCGGAGAGTTCCCAGGTACACCGTTGCAACGGGCGCATCTACGATCGTAATGAAGATGGTGATCTGGATATCACCGACCATACTGCGCAGGTGGCTCATCTGTACCAGCGCAAGCAGGCCACTTACAGCGAAAACCGGGTTTATCCATGGATTCAACCAGCAGATCTGCGTGCAGAGTTGATAGAACGCTGCCGCAGACATGTTCGCATCAACCGCAAGAACCACCCCTGGGTGGATATGGATGATGTCCAGCTAATGCAAAGCGCCCAGTTGTACCAGACCGACCCGGAGACAGGTAAATCGGGTATCACTCTGGCCGGTGTCATGCTCTTTGGAAGCGACAGCCAGATATTGCAGGTTTGCCCTGCTCATCGTACCGACCTGATTCTGCGCAAGGTCGATGTGGATCGTTACGATGATCGTGATTTGGTGCGCACCAACCTCATCGATAGTTATGACCGCATTCTGGCCTTTATCCAGAAACACCTGCCCGATCCCTTTTATCTGGAAGGCATCGAGCGCATGAGTCTGCGCGACACTATCTTTCGTGAAGTGGCCTCCAATATCCTGATTCACCGGGAGTACGCCAGTGGTGTACCCGCCCGGCTGATTATCGAATACGGCAAGGTCATGACTGAAAACGCCAATCGACCACACGGTTTTGGCCTGCTGAACCCGGACACGACCACGCCGTATCCCAAAAACCCGGTACTCGGTGCCTTCTTCCGGGAAATAGACCGTGCCGACGAGCTGGGTTCCGGGATGCGCAAAATGAAGTTGTATGGCGGAAAATATGGTGGTGAAAACCCACAACTGATTGAGGGTGATGTCTTCAAAATGATCATCAGCGTCCCCGAGTTTGGTGACAACCCGGCGATTGTTCCCGCTGCTAAGCAAACTGCCGGGCAAACCGCCCCCGAAGTCACCCCCGAAGTCACCCCCGAAGTCACCCCCGAAGTCAAACGAATGCTTTCAGTAATGTCCGGGGAAATGAGCAGGGAAGAAATCCAGCAAAAACTGGGGCTTAAAGACGAAAAGCACTTTCGTGAAAATTACCAGCAAGTCGCCGTGAAGCTCGGGCTAATCGAAATGACCATTCCTGATAAGCCCAAAAGCCGTCATCAGAAATACCGGCTAACAGAGCAGGGAAAGCAGTTGGTGAAAGGGGAAAGGCTATGAGCACTATCAACCGTTTTTGCCTGAAGCGCAAATATATGCGCCCGCGCATAAAAGCGTGTATAGCAAGCACCCTTTCCATGTTTCCCCTGGCTTTTGTGGTTAATAATTTTTCGTGTGGATTCGTGTCCATTCGTGGTTCAAAGGATTCTTGAATGGAAACCACCAAACTAAAAAAATTCGCCCAGTTTGCCCGCCGCAGCCTGATTGACCAGGTCTCAACCAAGTTGAAGCTGGTGCTGGCCACTGATAGCGCCGCCCGCCGCGAAAGCACCGTAGCCATCAAGAAATTAAAAAGTGCAATTCATGATATGGGCAAAGACCAGGTCATCGAGCGGGTGGCCTACATCTGGTTCAACCGGCTCGTAGCCCTGCGTTTCATGGACGTGAACCGCTACACCCGCATCGGCGTGGTGTCGCCTGCCGAGGGGCAGTTCCAGCCGGAGATTCTGGCCGATGCCAAAATGGGCCACATCGACGAAGATATGGTGCCAGAAAAAACACGACAGCAGATCTTCGCTCTGCTCGACGGCAAAGCGCCCAGTCGCGACCCGCAAGGGGAGGCCTACCGCCTGTTGGTGGTGGCCGCCTGCAACTTCTGGAACAAGGCGATGCCGTTCCTGTTCCAGCGCATCGAGGACTACACGGAACTGCTGATGCCCGACGACCTGCTCTCGGGCAACTCTATCCTCGCCTATACACGGGAGGCAATGACACCGGATGCCTGCGAGGATGTCGAGGTGATCGGCTGGCTCTACCAGTTCTACATCT
>CAZAWX010000378.1:0-3087 GCA_964488985.1 uncultured Ectothiorhodospiraceae bacterium | reverse complement strand
GGCGCGCAGCAGCACCTGGGTCTTCCATACTGAAAGCCAGGAGCAGTGGTCCCGTAAGGGATTCCTGCATGCATTCAAACCCGGTACCTTCAACAGCCCGGCGTACCAGCGTATTCTTGGCTACCTTGAGGTAAACACCGCTTGCACGCGCTTTCGCACGCAGGTCGGTCATGTCCTCAACCGTTAAGCCACGATACTCCGCTGCCACAGCAGCCACTGCACGCTGGGCTACTTCCGCCACCTGCGCAACAACTGCTTTCTTCTGCTCAATACTCAGAGCCATTTGATACCTCCAAGAGTCAAATAACCGGTTTCCCGGTACGAATAACGACTCATGACATGCACTTTCATGCTTGCCACAGGACCAATATCGATCCTTCGGCAGCTACCCCGCTTCGCAAGCGTTCTCAGGCGAATACGCTTGAGAAGCGGGGGCTCCACCATCTGCGCAGGCTGCATCCGGTTTCCCGGAACACGCTTAAACCGGATTGCTGTTAAAACGTGCAATCCGATACCTGCGGTCTCTGACGGTCTATTTCCGGTCTGCTGCACTCCTCCATGAAAAGAGAACTGCAAACTGGAACCAGCCCGCCTTTTCGCCAGCATATGCTGGCGAAATTACTAAATTTTCAATACTGAATGATCCACAACCAGGCCTGGGCCCATGGTGGTGGATAGTGCTACCTTCTTTAAGTACTGGCCTTTTGCCGAAGCCGGCTTCAAACGCTGAAGATCGGCCAGCAGGACCGCGAGGTTGGCGCGCAAGGCATCCACCTCGAAGCTGACCTTGCCGATTGTGCTATGAATGATCCCGCCCTTGTCAGTTCTGAAGCGCACCTGTCCCGCCTTGGCGTTTTTCACCGCGGCAGCGACATCGGCTGCAACCGTACCAACCTTGGGGTTGGGCATCAGTCCTCTCGGGCCCAGTAGCTGGCCGAGTTTACCGACCACACGCATGGCGTCGGGAGATGCAATGACAACGTCAAAATTCAGATCGCCACCCTTGATCTGGTCATGCAGGTCATCCATACCGACAACATCGGCACCGGCTTCCAGTGCTTTTTCAACATTTTCGCCCTGGGTGAACACCGCGACACGCACCGTTTTGCCGGTACCATTGGGTAAGACGGTTGAACCCCGTACGTTCTGATCGGATTTTCTCGGGTCAATACCGAGCTTGACCGCCACGTCCACGGATTCTGTAAATTTGACGTTGCTGGCGCTTTTCAGAAACTCCAGGGCGTCCTCAATGGTATAGATTTTGCCCGGCTCGACTTTTTCGCGGATTGCAGCGACCCGTTTGCTTGCTTTTGCCATCAGTTCACACCCTCCACGTCGAGACCCATACTGCGGGCAGAGCCGGCAATAGTGCGTACCGCGGCATCCATATCAGCAGCGGTCAGATCAGGCTCCTTGGCCGTGGCTATTTCTTCCAGTTGCGCGCGCGTGACCGTGCCCACTTTATGAGTGTTGGGTTCACCGCTGCCTTTCGGAATACCGGCTGCTTTTCTCAGCAATACAGCCGCCGGAGGCGTTTTGGTTATGAAGGTAAAGCTGCGATCAGCATACACCGTGATCACCACAGGCAGGGGCAGACCGGGCTCCGTTTTCTGGGTCTGCGCATTGAATGCCTTACAGAACTCCATGATGTTAACACCATGCTGTCCGAGCGCGGGTCCAACCGGCGGACTCGGATTCGCCTGCCCTGCCGGAATCTGCAACTTGATATATGCAGAGACTTTTTTAGCCATTTTCTTACTCCCCGGGTTCCAACGCCCGCCGACCAGCGACCAGGCTCCCCGTCATTGTTAAAGCAAGCTGCCAGTCATTTGGCTGACCATCTTGCCGGTTTCAAATGCACCCACTGACCATCCGTGGGGCAAACGCTGTTCTCAGGCTTTCTCGACCTGGTGAAAATCGAGTTCCACCGGTGTAGAGCGCCCAAAAATCAATACCGCCACACGCAGGCGACTTTTATCATAGTTGACTTCCTCGACCACGCCGTTGAAGTCATTAAAGGGTCCGTCGACCACACGCACCATTTCACCCGGTTCAAACAGGACCTTGGGCCGTGGTTTATCCACACCTTCCTGAACCCTGGCCAGGATAGCATTGGCCTCCTTCTCTGAAATTGGTGCTGGGTGATCCGGTGTACCACCGATAAAACCCATTACCTTGGGCACGTCCTTGACCAAATGCCATGTCTCGTCGGTCATTTCCATTTCCACCAACACATAACCCGGGAAAAATTTCCGGTCCGAGCGGCGTTTCTGGCCACCTTTCATTTCCACTACTTCTTCTGTGGGTACCAGGACCTCACCGAACAGATCTTCCATTCCGGCGCGTGTTATGCGGTCTGCCAGCGACCGCTGCACCTGTTTCTCGAAGCCCGAAAATGCATGTACCACGTACCAGCGGCGCTTGTTCATGATCAACCTCCGCCCAGCAAACTGCGTACCGAGGCGCCCAGCGCCCAGTCAACCGCAGCCAGAAACAGCGAGATGATGATTACCACGATCACCACCATCAGGGATGTCTGCATCGCCTCCTGGTGTGTTGGCCAGACAACCTTGCGTCGCTCAATATCTGATTCCTTCAAAAAACGAAAAAATGTACTGCCTTT
The DNA here is from genome assembly GCA_964488985.1 of uncultured Ectothiorhodospiraceae bacterium. GTDB lineage: Bacteria > Pseudomonadota > Gammaproteobacteria > HK1 > HK1 > CAZAWX01. The sequence continues at coordinate 464 of CAZAWX010000378.1, read as the reverse complement.
TTCGGACTGCGCCGCGACCCAGGATGCCAGCAGCGTGACCAACAGCAACAGCACCACCCGGACCGGGGTAATCGCCAGGTCCTGGTAGTAGTAATACGCCGTTATACCACCCAGCAGCATGATGATGGACAGTAGTAACAGCAACGTATCTGTGAGCCCCGACTTGCCTTTTTCCGCTTTGCTGTTCATATTCCGATTTTTATCCGTTCCAGCCGTTCAACCAGCCTTGCTTCCAATTCAATCTGCAGTAGTGGCAGGCCAGGAGGGACTCGAACCCCCAACCTGCGGTTTTGGAGACCGCTGCTCTGCCAGTTGAGCTACTGGCCTTTCATTACTGCATCAAGTCAGAAAGCCGGTCAGCCAAATGACTGCCAGCTTGCTGCATAGTGACCAATCAGGTTGGTCTTACTCAAAGATCTTGGCAACAACGCCGGCACCTACGGTACGGCCGCCTTCACGAATCG
>CAZAWX010000377.1:0-3112 GCA_964488985.1 uncultured Ectothiorhodospiraceae bacterium | reverse complement strand
GAATTCATTACTCTCAAAGGCTAAAAAACGGACCAGCAACTATTTGCCCGACCCCGGTCACCGGCATCATGGCGCAGACCAATTAAATTTTCGCCCGTGTAGCGAGGCATCATATCAGTTCTTCAGCGCAACCCAGTGGAATAGAGGGGTCTTGGTGAAGGAAGTGTATGTGGCCCGGATGCCACATCCAAGCCTCCAGGGACGGATTCACGGCGTCTTCTGGAACCAATATCCATCGATTCCACTTGGTTGCGCTTAAGAACTAACCTATGGGCCTTGGTATGTCGGAAAACTCACAAGTTGTAATATTCGATCACTGTTACAGGACGAATATTACCGCTTTGATCCTGGAGTATAAGTTCGCCGTTGTCGCCAATACTCTGGGCCACGCCTTCGATCTGCCCGCTATCAAGTTTATATCTACGCTGGATTTCAAGATTCTGCACGCGTTGCAACCAGGCTCTGCGCACGGGTTCGAAGCCGTCATCCGCCCAGCGATTTATCCAGCGTAAAAAATGCCGGGTAAAGAAGCCAAGAAGTTCCCCGCTACTGGCATTTTGTGCATCACCGCTGGTTTGAATGCAGTTATAACATTCCGGTTCTGGATTGGGGGGGTGGCTTGTGACATTCACCCGTAGGCTCAGAATCAGCCATGCCCAGGATTCATCATTACCGCCAGGACTGGCAATGCTGACCTGTCCACTGCGTAGATGATTGATGAAAAGATTTCCGGGCCAGCCAAAACTTACGCCTGTCATTGGCGCAACCACCTCGCAGATTGCCGTCCCAGCAGCCACCGCCGCGACATAGACGAGTTCCTGGGCTCTACGGTTACTGAAGTCTGGCTGCAGGACAAGTGCGCAGTGCAAATTATCCGGGCCGCCATACCAGCTTTTCCCGCGCCTCGTTTTAGCGTCTGTTTCTCTTTGCGCAACGATCAGTGTGCCTTCTTCTGCGCCGGCCCTGGCCTGGCGGATGGCCTCTTCGGTAACGCTGTCGACTTCATCGAGATAGTGCGTCTGAAATATAGAGGGGATCAAACTGGATTGTGTTGTAGACACTCTGTCCTCAAAGCCACGCACTGGCGTGAGATAGGGTTAGGCATTACTTCACAGTATACTGGAACGAACAAACCATCGGTGGCGATCTGGATGAAGTGTTTTAACAAGCGTATCTGGCGGCGAGGCTTTTATATTATTACAGGCCTTTGTTTGAGTATAGCCGTTCAAGCCGGGCCGAATGCAGCACAATTGAAAACGACTCTGGCGAACCTGTGCCGGCAAACAGATCCGGTACTGGCAGTGGCTACGGCAATGGGCGGAGCCATCGAATTACGACAGGCGCCACTATTGGCGCCGGTCAACGTGAAGGCGGTTCGCCACCGTTTGCTGCTGACCGATGGCAGTCGCATTCGTCTGGATCTGCATTATGCGAAAAAGAATCTGCGCCAGGTAGTCATCGAAGTGTTCGAACGTTTCCCTGTGAGTGATGATCACGATTCTGAACGTGTTTACAAACCTGTCTGGTGGTTGGTTGCCGACGGTGCCTGCCGGGTATTGGTGTCGAGAAAGTTAAACCATACGCCACTTGGTATCGCAATCAGTGTTGATGCCATGAAATCCAATTTAGTGGAGCGTCAGATCCGCCTGCCGTTAAATCCTCCCGTGCCCAGCGCCAGCGTGGAGAAAAGCAGTGCCAGTCAGGTTCGAGTGGCGATGGTTGATTCTGGCGTCAATTATCTGTTACCAGAAATTAACAGCCACCTTGCCCGCGATCCGCACGGACGTTTGCTGGGGTTTGATTACTGGGACATGGATCCTGAGCCTTTTGATGCCAACCCGGCAAAGTCACCGTTTGTCCCGCAACGCCATGGCACACGAACCGCCAGTGTACTGTTGAGTGAGGCGCCCATGGCCCGCATTGTGCCCTACCGTTATCCAAGACCTGCGATGCAGCGAATGCGTGATCTGGTAGAAGATGCGGCAGGTCATGGTGTGGTCATCGTTAATATCTCAATGGGCAGTGATAACGCGCAGGAGTGGCAGGCATTTGCTGACGCTGCCCGCAATCATCCGCAGATGTTGTTTATTGCTTCGGCAGGAAATAACGGCCGTAATATTGACGACGAACCGGTCTATCCTGCGGCCCTGGAGTTGGATAATCTGATTTCGGTGGGTTCTGCAGATGCCTATGGTTTGCCTGCGCGCGGATCGAATTGGGGTCCGAAATCAGTCGATCTCCTTATTCCTGCCGAAAACCTGATTGCAACGAATTTCAACGGTATCCCGGGTTTTGTTTCAGGTTCCAGTCATGCTGCCGCAAGGCTCTCGGCTCTGGCGGCCTGTATGCTTGCGCAGCATCCGAAATGGCACGCCGTAGAGTTGAAGAAAGCCTTGTTTGGACTGGCCCAGCCACCGGTTAATGCCCTGGTGGGCTACGTGAAAATCGGCTTACTGCCAGCACCATCAACAATAGATCGCGGAGTCTGTAGAGTCGATCCTGCGTCTCCAACGCGACTCGCGACCATGACCTTGAGTCCTGAGGCGGTTCAAGGGTCGGCGATACAGGTCGATTCGATGCAATATCGTTTGGCGCCGATCACATTGGTCTGGTTACGTGATACGGGTTGGCAGATTGATGCATTGACAAAAGCGATGTCTGGCGCTGCGAAAATTCTTGGCCAGTGTGGTATCGCCGTTGGCGAGGTGAAGATGGAGATGCTTGCAGTGCCACGGCGTCTTCGCTACTACCTGACCGGCAGCGCCATCGAATTGATGCGGTTTGTCAAGCCTGCACCCCCCAGTGTCTGGTTTGTTCGCGATACGTTGATGCGAAATGGTTATGAAGCCGAGGCGATTGGTCATGCCAACAGCAGTCATCGTCGCCAACTTACGGACAGTGTGTGGATGACGCGGCTATTACAGCGCCCGGATATTGCACTTGCCCATGAGTTGGTTCATTTGTTGGCCGATAGCGGTCGACACTCCGCCAAGGCAGAAAACTTGATGAACCAGAACACCTCGGCAAACAATATCCATTTGCAGGACTGGCAATGCGAGCGCATGATTCGAGTCGGTAAAGCTTTTGGTCATCTGCAACCTTACTAAATCGC
>CAZAWX010000376.1:0-3117 GCA_964488985.1 uncultured Ectothiorhodospiraceae bacterium | reverse complement strand
GAATAACGGTAGGTAAAGCGCCGTTTTGGTTCAATTTCCGCGGGGCCAAGCTGGCCCCAGTGTTGCAACAGGCCGGCGAACAGGACCGGGCAAAAGCGAACGTCCACCTCGCCCAGTCGATCCAGACGGTGCAACTGCAGATAGGAAAAGGGTGATATAAAATCGAAATACCAATGCGCCACAGGACGGCTGTTGATGGCCTCATCGCCATCAATCGCCTTGTTGTGAGGCTGCTTGTCGTCAGGCAATGCGGTTTTTGACATAACGACCTGGCGCCGGTTCGATAACCTTAAGTTTGCCATCTCCTGGAACGCGTGCGGCAACCTGCTTGCCGGTGTTAGGGGCAATCCAGGACTGCCAATCGCTCCACCAGGAACCCTCTTGCTGTTCAGCCCCGGCCAACCATTCCTCGGCATTGTCCGCCAGTTCGGGGTTGGTACAGTAGCCATACTTATTGGCGGCAGGCGGATTGATGACGCCGGCGATGTGTCCTGAGCCACCGAGGACAAAGCGGGTTTTGCCTGAATATAGTTGGGTCGCCGCGTAAGTACTCTTCCACGGCGCGATATGATCTTCGCGGGTGGCGAGAATATAAACCGGCACTTTGATTGTTGTCAGGTCGATGGGGGTGTCACACAAGGTAATGCCGCCGGGTTGGCAGAGCAGGTTTTTCTGGTACATGCTGCGCAGGTAAAAGCTGTGCATGTTGCGGGGCATACGGGTGGAGTCGGAATTCCAGTACAGCAGATCAAATGGAAACGGATCTTTGCCGAGCAGGTAATTATTTACCACGAAACTCCAGATGAGATCATTGGCGCGCAGCAGATTAAAGGCTTGCGCCATATCCGCACCTTCAAAATATCCTTTTTCCTGCATCTCTTGTTCGGCCAACGAAAGCTGTTCTTCGTCGATGAACACGCCCAGTTCCCCTGGTTCGGAAAAATCCACCATGGTGGCGAGAAACGTCGCTGAACGGATGCGTTTGTCGCCGTTGCTTTGCATCCAGGCTAATGTCGAGGCCAGTAAGGTGCCTCCCAGACAATAGCCTACGGCGTTGACTTTTTTCTCGCCGGTGGCCTGCTCAATGGCGTCAAGTGCCGCTAAAGGCCCTTCGAGCATGTAGTTTTCAAAGCCCTTCTCAGCCAGTTTTTCATCTGGATTGACCCAGGACAGGACAAACACCGTATGGCCTTCGCTGACGGCCCAACGTATGAAGGAGTTTTTATCCCGCAGGTCAAGAATATAAAACTTGTTGATCCAGGGTGGAATGATCATCAGCGGTGTTTTATGTGCTTTTTCTGTCGTTGGCGTGTATTGGATAAGCTGTATCAGGTCGTTTTCGAAGACCACCTCACCGGGGGTGACGGCGACATTGACGCCCAACTCAAATTTTTCCTCATCCGTCATGCTGATCTTGAGCTTGCCTTTGCCTCGCTCAAGATCATTAAGCAGATTATTCAGACCTTTAAGCAGGTTTTCACCACCGCTTTCCACGGTTTCGCGTAAAACCTGAGGGTTGCTGCTGGCGAAATTTGTCGGCGCCATGGCATCGATAAACTGGCGGGTATAAAACTCGGCTTTCCTGGCTTCATGGCTGTCCGGGTCCGGGCTTTGGGCACAGGCGTACAGATAGCGCGAAGCCAGCAGATAGGACTGTTTCAGGTGGTCAAAGACCGGATTTTCCACCCAATCCTCATCCTTGAAGCGTCGATCACCCGGAGCCGGCGTGATGACCGGAGCCACAGCCTTGCCGCTGATCATGCGCTGGGTGGTGGCTTGCCACAACTGGGCGGTATCTTGCCAGAAACGAATTTGCGCATCGAGAAACTGGCTTGGATCGGCCAGAATCTGTTTGTACATTTCGCCGAAACTGCGGCTGACGACTTCTGGGTCCAGAACCTGGAAGGTATTGCTGCCGGCGGAATTTTGGCGCTGCATAAACTCCTCAACGATACGCTTTGACTGATCAGCAACATGCTGCAGGGTGGCAGCGACAAGTTCCGGATCCGGCGTCTTGGGCGTGGGTACCTTGTGTTCACTCATGGTTGATTTCCTGGGCATTAAATGTTGCGGCGCACAATAACACAGCTCACGCCTGTTTTCGAGGTGGAACTGAGTAAGTCGAGGTGACGTGGGCAACCAGATCACCGTTCTCGCCGCCACTGAATAACGACACCTCACCAATGGCCAGTCTCGATCCCAGTTTAAGAATTTTCCCAACTGCGGTCAGTTCGCCAGGATCGGGCCGGCGCAGGAAGTTAATGTTGAAATTGGTGGTCACCGCCAGTTTTACCGGCCCAATCAGGCTCATCACCACACCCCACATGACCAGATCGGCCAGGGCCATCATGACGGGTCCGGCGATGGTGCCGCCAGGACGGAGGAAATTATCCTGATAGGCCAAAGTGGCCACCACACGACCCGCCTTGATGTCAGTAATTTTCACGCCCATGCCACCGGCAAAGGGCACTTCTTCAACGGCCATGCGCTGCAGTTCAGCGGCGCTTAATTTGGCTTCCTGCATGTTTTACTCCCTTTTGTCCCACCCACTCTGCGGTTATATTGGGCGACTGATACCGCATTTTCAAAAGGATGTAATTCTACCATGCACACCGCCGCGACAGATTCAGCCGATCCCCCCGTCCTGATTGAAATCGATCATGGAATTGCCACGCTGACGCTGAACCGACCTGAACGATTCAACCCGCTTGCCGAAGAAACCCTGGCTGCTTTGCGCCATGCTCTCGCCGGGATCGCAGCCAATGACGAGGTGCGTGTTGTGGTGCTTGGCGCCCGGGGCAAGGCGTTTTGCGCCGGCCATGATCTGCGTGAGATGCGTGCGCAACCCTCGACCGCGTATTACCGGGAACTGTTTCGCCAATGCAGCGATTTGATGCGTGACATCGTGCAACTGCCCAAACCGATCATTGCCCGGGTCCAGGGCCTGGCCACCGCCGCAGGTTGTCAGTTGGTGGCGACCTGTGATCTGGCCGTTTGCGTCGATAGCGCCCGGTTTGCGGTTTCGGGGATCACTCTGGGGTTGTTTTGCAGTACCCCCGGCGTTGCCTTGAGTCGTAATATCTCCCGTAAACGGGCCTTTGAAATGCTGATCACCGG